>JBBQDH010000056.1:0-26706 GCA_038319515.1 Bryobacterales bacterium | reverse complement strand
GGTGCCAAACCTGGTGAATGAGTCCAGGTCCTCGAATTGCGACCTCGCCAGCTTCAGGTATCCGGCGACCGCGCGATAGGCCGGCCGCTGTGCCGCGCCGCCGACGCGCGACACCGACTTTCCGTCGTCGATCGCCGGCAGCACTCCCAGCTCAAACAACGTGGGTGAAAGGTAGATCTGGCCATCGGTGATCGAAATCAGATTCGTCGGGATATAGGCGGAGATATCCTGCGCGGTGGTTTCGATAATGGGGAGTGCGGTAAGCGATCCGCCGCCCCGTTCCTTGCTCAGGTGCGTGGCCCGCTCCAGCATGCGCGAATGAATATAAAAGATGTCGCCGGGGAACGCTTCGCGACCGGGCGGGCGCCGCAGCAGCAGCGACAGTTCGCGCCAGGCGCGCGCGTGGTGGGTCAGATCGTCATAAACGATCAGCACATCGCGGCCCTTCTCCATGAAGTACTCCGCGATGCTGGTAGCCGCGTAGGGCGTCACGTAGACAAGTCCGGGCGCGACATTGCCTTCCGCCACCACCACGACCGTGTATTCCAGTGCGCCATTTTCCGTCAGATTGGCCACAACTTTGGCGACGGCGGATGCCCGCTGGCCGATCGCGCAATAAACGCAGACCACGTTCTGCCCACGCTGGTTGAGAATCGTGTCGATGGCGATCGCCGTCTTGCCCGTCTGGCGGTCTCCCAGAATCAGTTCGCGCTGCCCGCGCGCGACCGGAACCAGCGCGTCGACGGCCTTCAGCCCGGTCTGTAAAGGAACGTCGACGGGCGCACGATCCATGATCGCCGGCGCGGGGCGTTCAATCGGCACGCGTTCGTCCGTAGCCACCGGCCCCTTTCCATCAAGGGGGTTGCCCATAGGGCCGATCACGCGGCCCAGCAGACTTTCCCCCACCGCGACATCCATCACCCGCCCGGTGCGTTCCACCTCGTCGCCGGTGTGCAGGTCCTGAAACTCGCCGAGGAGTATGACCCCTACCTCGTCTTCATCGACGTTGAACGCGATACCTAACATGCCACCTGGAAACCGCACGAGTTCCTCGTAACCAACGCCGGGCAGACCCGAAACCGTTGCGATCCCGATCGCGACATTCTTCACGATGCCGATTTCACGCGGCGTCAGTTGGGCTTTCGATTCTTCGAGCGCCTGACGGACAGTGACGATTGCGTGTTCGGTGGCTTGCTGCAGAAGACCCGAGTCGCTCATGCTGTTGCCGGTTTGGGGGTTGCCGGGTTGGAAGCCGCCAGGTTGGGTTGGGTTTCCAGCAGAGCGCCGACTTTCCGGTCGAGCGATGCGAGATAGTCCGCGATATTCCAGCCAACCTTTTGGCCGTTGGCCATCAGTTCGATCCCGCAGATCATGTCCGGCGCCTTTTCAAACCGAACCCGGACATCCGCCGAGAATGTTTCATTGAGGGCATTCTGAATGGTGGCCCGGTCGGCGGCGGGCATGTCGAAGGCGCTTTTTACAACGACCGGTTCCTGAGAACCTTTAAGCGCCGCCCCCAAAGTCTCTTTCGATGTTTGGTCCATGTCGCGCAGTCGGCGCGTGAAAACGGCGCCCACTCGCTCCTCCAGAGTCGCGGTGGCCAGGTCGGCAAGGGCCTTTCGCGCGATCGCGAAGACTTCGTCGGCAACCGTTCGCGCAATCTGTTTGCTTAGCTGCAGCTGATCGTTCTTCAGTGCCGTGGCCCTCGTGGCGCGCAGATTATCAGCATCTTTCTGTGCCTCAGAGATCAGGCGGTCGTGCTCAACCTTTGCATCGGTGGCAGCTTTCGTCATCAATGCGGCGCGCTGTTCGTCGAACAACTTGTTCTTGCCGGCGAAATCATCGTGTTCCTTCTGCGCGTCATTCTTCTTCGTATCGGCGTCCGCCAGTTTGGCGGCAATCCCCTTCTCCCGCGAGTCGATGGCTTCGAGGATGGGTTTGTAAAGAAAGTGCTTCAGCAGCCAGACGAGGACCAGAAAATTGAGCGCCTGGGCACCGACCGTGAACCAGTCGATGAGCACGGCTCACTTTCCTCCGGCATGTGCAAGCGCGTTCGTCCAGAACGGGTTTGCGAAGATCAGGATCATGGAAACCACGAAGCAGTAGATCGCCAGGGACTCGATCATGGCCAGGCCCACGAACAACGTCCGGGTGATGGTGGCAGAGGCGTCCGGTTGCGCCGCGAGTGAGGTTAGCGCCGTGGCTACTGCCCGGCCCTCGCCCAGTGCCGGGCACATCGATCCGATGGCAATGGTAAGCCCCGAAGTGGCGATCGAAAATATTGCGATAAGAGATGCGGCGTCCATAGGTCTTCCTTGTTAGTTCTTTTTGGGCTTGCCCGCGAGCGTGGCGGCAGCGATGTAAACGGTCGCGAGGATGCTGAAGATATAGGCCAGCACCATGCCGGTGAGCAGACCGAGCGACGTCATCACGATGGGAAAGAGAAACGGCGTGATTGTCAGCAGAATGCCGACAATCATGGCACCGCTCATCATGTTGCCGAAGAGACGAACGGCCAGCGCCAGCGTGCGCGAAAGTTCACTGATGATGTTGAACGGCAGCATGATCAGCGTCGGCTGAGTATAGGTCTTCAGATAGCCGCCCAGCCCCTGCGCCCGGATGCCGAAAAGGGGCACGGCGATGAACACGCACAAGGCAAGCGCTGCGGTGGTGGAAAGCGACCCGGTGGGCGGCTGGAAGCCGGGAATCACGATGCATACGCTCGCCGTCGCGACGAATAGAAAGAGCGTTCCGAGAAACGAAATGTAGTTTTCCGGATGCTTCAGGCCGACTTCCTGAATCTGTTTCTCAATTGTCGTAACAATGATTTCGAGCAGGCCCTGCCAGCGTGAGATCGCGCCTTCCGTCAACAGGTTACGTGTCACCAGTTTCGAGCCGGCAGCCATGGCGATCATCATGGCCCATGTGGTGACGATGGTTTCGTTAAGTTTTACGAAGCCGTGTTGCCAGAAAATCTGCTGGTCGGAAGTGAGATTGACGATCAGCATTCGAGCGCCGCACCCTTGCCGGTGTGCCTGCGTGTCAGTCTTACCACCACCAGACGGCCCAGCAGAAAGCCTGCCAGACAGCCAATCATGCGGTGCCAGTCGCCTCGCCCGACCAGATAGAATCCGCCGACCGTGACAGTCGTTCTGATTAAAAAGCTGCCCAGAAACCAAAACGCTGCCCCGCTGGCCCCCTGGCTGGGGGATAAGCCTTTGCGGACGGTCCACCAGAGGCCTCCGAAGAAAACCCCGCCCAACAGCATGCCCATGAGAACCGCCACGATCATAGCCGGCATTTCAGGCATCGTTGTGCTCCTTGCTCTTGTCGTTGCTCTTGTCGTCGCTCTTGTCGCCACCATCGGGGCCGTGCATGGCGTCATCCTGCTGGGCGATCCAGTGCCAGGCGTTGGCGCAGCCGATAACCAGGCCTGCGAACAGCAGTGCGAGCGTCCAGCTGAAGCGCCCCGGATGGCGGCGGTCCAGCCAAAGGCCGAGCAGCACGCCGCACAGCGTCGGCACCGCCACTGACCAGCCGATCAGGCCGGACATGCCGAGGCCGAACCAGACACCCTGACTTCCCTCGCGTTGCGCCCTGAGCTTTCGCTCCGCCTTCGAAGCGACTATCCGGTCAAATGGAGTTTCGGAGTTATCGCCCATGCTGAAGCTCGGCTAATTGCGCGACAAAGCTGCCTTCCATCCTCGCCACCGTGTCCCGGACGTTCTGCTCTTCCTGGTCCAGCTTCAGGAAATTCTGTTTCACGGCATCGCGAAGCCTGGCCAGATCCGTTCCGCCGATCGCGTGCCTGACAGATATGGTTACATCCGCGCCGGTCTTTACCAGCACTCCTTCGTCGACCGCCAGGTAAACCGTTTTCTGTTGTTCGGTATAGGCGAGAATGCCCGGAACCAGAGCGGCCACGCAATCGAGCCTGTGTTCCAGCAGCCCGAACGATCCCTCACGGGTTTCGGCAACCACGCTCGACACGCCGGACTGATCCGCGAAAACCTCCGTCGGAAGAAGAATCTTAAGATGCATGTGCCGCCTCTGGTTGCGAAGCCACGGCTGGCGGTTTTGCCTTGTCTTCAGATTTTTTTGCCTGAGAGATGGCGCCGATCATATAGAGTGCGCTCTCCGGATAATCCTTGAACTCATCGCGCAGGATTCGTTCGCACCCGTCCAGTGAGTCTTTCAGACTGACCGACTGCCCTTTGATTCCGCTGAACTTTTCGGTAGTGAAAAAGGGCTGCGTGAGAAAACGCTCCAGCCGCCGCGCGCGCCCCACTGTCGCGCGGTCCGCTGGAGAGAGCTGTTCCATGCCGAGCATGGCGACGATGTCTTTCAGGTTTTCATACTGCGCCAGTGTTTTGCGAATGGCCTGCGCCAGTTCATAATGCTGGTTGCCCACAATGCCCGGAGTGGCCATTTTCGAGCTCGACTGCAGCAGATCTATGGCTGGATAGAGGCCCTGCGTCGCACGTTTGCGCGAAAGTACGATAGACGCGGAGAGATGCGAAAACACGTGAACGGCAGCCGGGTCTGTCAAATCGTCCGCGGGGACGTACACAGCCTGAATGGAAGTGATCGCACCCGAATGGGTGTTGGCGATGCGCTCTTCGAGACCGGATAGTTCCGTGGCCATGGTTGGCTGATAGCCGAGCCGCGAAGGCATCTGGCCCATGAGCCCGGAAACCTCCATACCGGCCTGAATGAAACGAAAAATATTGTCGATCAGCAGCAGCACGTCGCGATGCTCGTCGTCGCGGAAGTATTCGGCCATGGTGAGTGCCGCCGCTCCCACGCGAAATCGCCTGCCGGGCGGCTCGTTCATCTGCCCGTAGAGCATGACCATGTCCTTGAGGACGCCGGCATCTTTCATACCGCTGTAGAGTTCTTCGCCTTCGCGGCAGCGCTCACCAATTCCGCAAAATATGCTGACCCCGTGCTGATGCCCGAGCATGTTGTGGATCATTTCCGTCAGCAGGACGGTCTTGCCCACACCTGCTCCGCCGAACATGCCGCCCTTGCCGCCGCGCTCCAGCGGCACGAGGACGTCGATGGCCTTGATGCCGGTCTCGAAGACTTCCGATTTGGTTGAGCGTTCCCCGAGTGGCGGGGGGACGCGGTGAAGGTCCCTCCACTCCACGTCAGCCGGCTGGGGTTGGCTGTCGATCGCGTGCCCGAATACGTCGAACATCCGCGATACGATCTGCCTGCCGACCGGGACCTTCAGTTGTCCGCCTGTGTCCTCGACGGCCATCCCGCGCGCCAACCCCTGCGTGGGCGAGAGCGCGATTCCCCTGACACGCTTCGCATCCAGCTGTTCGAGTACTTCGATGACAATCTTACCTTCCAGCGCGTGCAACACCCGGTAGATCGGTGGCAATGTCTGTTCAAACCGAACGTCTACAACCCCGCCGCGTACGGACACCACCGAACCGGTATTTGTCGCGAACTCACTCATCTGAAGCGGGGCACCAAGGCCAAATCGTCGCTCAGGACGTACATGGTGATCGCGGCGAACATCATGAACATGGCAAACCAGAACTTCCAGTCACGATGAGCACGTCTCCAATACGGGCGATCCATTGAGCTGTTCATCAGGCAGCGCTCCCGTTCCATTTCCAGTTGCGGATCTCCGGCATGTCCTCGCCGTGCTCGTCGATGTAGTGCTTGTGCCCGATCAGTTTGTCCTGCATCATTTGCTTCAGGTAAGCGCCCTGGGAACCCAAATGAGGCAGCCTGTCAACGACGTCCTGCACCAAATGGAACCTGTCCAGATCGTTCTGGACCCTCATATCGAAGGCCGTTGTGATTGTGCCTTCCTCCTTGTATCCCCGAACGTGCAGATTGCGGTTGGTCCTGCGGTAAGTAAGGCGATGAACCAGCCAGGGGTAGCCGTGAAAGCCAAAAATGATGTGTTTGTCCTTTGTGAACAGCGAATCGTAATCGGTTTCGCTGAGCCCGTGAGGGTGTTCGCTCGCCGACTCCAGCTTCATGAGGTCAACCACATTCACCACGCGAATCTTCAGCGCCGGAAGGTGCTCGCGAAGGATGGAAACGGCTGCCAGAATCTCCAGCGTCGGCGTATCCCCGCAACAGGCCATGACCACATCGGGTTCGGCACCCTGATCGTTGCTGGCCCATTGCCAGATGCCGATTCCTTCCGTACAATGCAACACTGCGGCATCCATCGTCAGCCATTGCGGGAGGGCATGTTTGCCTGCCACCACCACGTTGACGTAGTGCCGGCTGCGCAGGCAATGGTCGAAGACCGACAGCAGACAATTGGCATCCGGTGGCAGATAACACCTCACAATTTCGGCTTTCTTGGTGATCACGTGATCGAGGAAACCGGGGTCCTGATGCGTGAAGCCGTTATGATCCTGCTGCCATACGTGAGAGGCAAGCAGATAATTCAGCGAAGCAATCTTCCGGCGCCAGGGCAGTTCCGAAGTTACCTTCAACCATTTGGCGTGCTGGCTGAACATGGAATCGACGATGCGGATGAAAGCTTCATAGCTGTTGAACAGGCCATGCCGACCGGTCAGCAGATATCCTTCCAGCCAGCCTTCGCACTGGTGCTCGCTCAGCATGGAATCCATTACCTGCCCGGACGGCGCAAGAAATTCGTCGTTGCTTTGCTCCCGTGCGTCCCATTGGCGGTCGGTCACCTCGAACACAGCGCCCAGCAGATTGGACAGCGTTTCGTCGGGACCGAAAATACGGAAGTTGCGCTGGTCCTGGTTCAGAATGGCAACGTCGCGCAGGAAGTTACCAAGCACGAGCGTGTCCTGGGCTGAAACTGCGCCAGGAGAGGGGACAGTGACGGCGTGAATCTGAAAGTCCGGCATACGCAGATCACGCAACAGGATTCCGCCGTTGGCGTGTGGATTGGCACCCATACGCCGTTCACCCCTCGGAGCCAGTTCGGCGAGTTCCGGCCTCAGGCCGCCGTTCTCATCGAACAATTCCTCTGGCTTGTAGCTTTTCATCCAGTTCTCAAGCAGTTCGACGTGATCGGGATGCTCGGAATCGACCAGGATGGGCACCTGATGCGCGCGGAACGTGCCTTCGATCCGAAGGCCGTCGACTACTTTCGGACCCGTCCAGCCCTTGGGTGACCGGAGCACAATCATCGGCCAGCGCGGCCGCGTGTTGTCGTTCCTGCTTCGCGCATTCTTCTGAATTGCGCGAATTTCCTCAACCACCGCTTCGAGCGTCGTGGCCATCAGCCGATGCATGGTTTCCGGGTCGTCGCCTTCGACGAAGTGAGGCGCCCACCCGCAGCCGCGCAGGAATTGCTCCAGTTCGTCGGGCTCGATGCGGGCGAGAACGGTTGGATTACTGATCTTGTAGCCGTTGAGGTGCAGGACCGGCAGGACGGCGCCGTCTGTAACGGGATTGAGGAATTTGTTGGATTGCCATGAGGTGGCGAGCGGGGCGGTCTCAGCCTCGCCGTCACCGATGACGCACGCGACAATCAGTTCGGGGTTGTCGAAGGCGGCTCCGAAGGCGTGGCTGAGGGAATAACCCAGTTCGCCGCCTTCGTGGATCGAACCCGGCGTGGTGGGCGCAACGTGGCTGGAAATTCCACCCGGGAAGGAGAACTGTTTGAACAGCTTTTTCAGCCCGGCTTCGTCCTGGGTTACGTTCGGATAAATCTCGCTCCACGTACCTTCCAGATAGACATTCCCGACGATCGCCGGGCCGCCGTGACCGGGGCCTGCGACATAGAACATATCGAGATCGTACTTCCGGATGACGCGGTTCAGGTGAACATAAATAAAATTCTGGCCGGGCGTGGTGCCCCAATGCCCGACTACGAGGGGTTTGACGTGAGCGAGCGTCAGAGGCTCTTTCAGGAGCGGGTTGTCGTAGAGGTAAATCTGCCCAACGGAAATGTAGTTGGCGGCCCGCCAGTAGGCGTTCATCCTGCGGAGAAGTTCGGGGGTCAATAAATTGTCATCAACGGATGTGTCAGCCGGTTGGTCAAGAATGCTTTCGATCATGGATTTACCTCTCCAACGCTAACGTCAAAAACGTCAAATCCCCGTCAATAAGCAATGTGATCCCGCCGGCGCGCGCTCTGGTGCCATGAGGCACTGGCGGTATTTGGTCGGTTACGGGAGAAGGATGCCAGCGAAAACCAGGAGTTGCCATCAACTTTCCCGATTTCAGTCGATCACCCGTTGGATCGGGTTTGGCGATCCAATTGCACCTTATAACTGAGTTCATCGACTGAAATCTGAAGAATATGGCAACCTACTCTCTTGATCCCTGCTCTGCTGACAGGCCCAAAAATGGGAGCGCCGAAAGCAGCAGACTGCGAATCCTGCTGGTGGACGACGCAAATCCGATGCTGCACAGCCTCGGCGAGGCGCTGAAATCCGCCGGTTATATCCTCAGCCTCGCTTCCGGTGGTGACGATGCGCTGCGAAAATATCAGTCTTCCCGGCCGGAGCTGATCCTGCTCGATCTGTCTTTGCCTGGCACGGACGGAAAAGATCTCCTGCGGCGGCTTCGCACGCTGACAGCCGCGCCGATTGTAGTCGTGTCCGCGCGGGACGAAGAATCCGAAATAATCGCCTGCCTCGATGCAGGGGCAAACGACTACCTGGCGAAGCCAGTGGCCACGGGGGAGTTGCTGGCGCGCATCCGGGCGGCATTGCGAACAGGCTTCGGCACCGCGCAAACCGAACCCTTCACGGCGGGCGAACTCAAAGTGGACTTCAACCGGCGGGAGGTGTTTGTAGGATGCGAGCAGGTGGGACTGACAGCCACCGAATATCATCTTCTTGCCGTACTGGTTCGTCACGCCGGAAAAGTGAGAACGCACTATCAGCTAATCCATGAGGTTTGGGGCGGCACACAATACGGGGACGCCGTACACCTGTTGCGAGTGACGGTAAGCAACCTCCGCCGGAAACTGGCACGTGAATCCACTGTGGCTCTCCCGATCGTTACGGAACCGGGCGTGGGATATCGCCTTCGATCCAATTCCCGTTCTCTGCAGGCCGCAGGTTGAAGAAGGTGCCCCCCAAATTACCTGCGTGTTTGTGGACATCGGAGGGGCCCTGCTCACTGATGGGCGGGACCACCACGCCTGGAGACGGGCGGTGCAGCATTTTAACCTCGATTGGACCGAAATAGAGGAGCGGTATCGCCCCGCGCTGGCCGGTTTCGCAAACCACCGCGAGATCGTTTGGCCGCACCGACAGGACATCTTCGGGAAAAATTGGTCGCCCTGATACGGGAGTAAAGTTTGCTCATTTCCGCTTCCCCGGACGGAGTTAGCAGCGATGACCGGATGGATTCAAATGCATCAAGCAAACAGGGAAGCGTCCGCCGGACCGGGTTCAGGAAAGCGCCGACATTGCCCGCCTCGACAAAGCTATTCCAGACACAACCGAGCCCTACCAGAGCCACTGCCAATTCCTGATGCGGCTTCTCCCGGAATCGGCTCACAGGGAAAACGGAGCCCGGCATCTTGTGGCCCGCAGAGACTCCGGGCCCGAGCCACCCAGACTCCATCTCGGGCGCGTCGGGTGGAATACCCACGAGAATCACGCGTTCCGGTCGGACGGGCAAAAAGTGACGATACCCTCCGCGTCCATTTCGCGGAGGCGCATCAGACCGTAAAGAATTGCGGGCGACGTGATCGGCATGAAAAGCCTCATGTGTTCTCGTCATCATCAGCGTCGTACGCTGTCTCGGCGCAGGCCTCGAGATCCGGAGTTGAGTCTGTTGCAAGAATGTTTCCTGCCCCATAATGGAGCCGAACTGCCTGGTTCGATTCATCGCCGGCGATTGTTCGTCTCAGCGGGAGCAGCCGTTTCCCGTCACCTCCGGCCACGAAACCATTTCCCTGAGACTCCCTTATCCGCCCAAATACGAAAGTTAAGTCAGGGAACATCAAGACCCCGTCAAAAGACAAAGGTCGGGGCCAGCCGTTTTGATGGCATTTTGATATTCCCCCCTTTATGCTGAAGTCGGGCACAACGGAGGATCTACATGCCGGAAACAGTAGTTGGATTGTTTGAAAATCCTGATCGCGTTGACGACGCGGTCCGCGAGATCGAAGCCCTTGGCTTCCCCAGGCGCGAAGTCCACGCCATCACGGAGCCTGCGGAGTTCGATGTCACAGGAGTGATGAGTTTCCCGCGACTGGATTTCGAAGTTCACCTGAGCCGGGAACTCTCCCGGATCGGCGCGACCGCACCCGAGACGCGTGCGTACATTGATGGACTGAGGCGTGGCGGGGCGCTGGCTTTTGCCACTGGTTCCAGCGAACAAGTGGAGGCGGCGGGGGCTATTATGAATCGCCTCGGCGCGGTGGAAGTCGAAAAAGTCACCGGTTCCGAGCCGCAACTGCCGCACGTTGCTCACGGGAACATCACGCCTGTAAGCCGGGGCTCAGTCATGGCCGGGCGAATTCGCCAGTCCGGTGGCGGCGCCTCCTTCTTCGTCTGGTAGACCGGCGCGTCGGTCTCCATCATAATGACGTCGCCTTACGGTTCGCGTCATCCCGCACCTCGATGGCGCTGCGGTTCCACCCGAGGCCAATCACATCCTGTTGCAGCGCCCATGACGAAAACTCCTGGCTTTCACGCGGGATCTCCCTTGCCGCTCGGTACCTTTCCGACCGAAAACGGGGCGAACTTTGCCTTCTTCAGCCGTCACGCAACCCGCGTTCGCGTTGAACTCTTCGACCATGCCGGAGACGTGACTCCGTCGAGGCAGATCGACCTCAACCCGGTCAGTAACCGGACCGGTGATGTGTGGCACGTCCGGATTGATGGAATTCGACACGGCCAGTTCTATGCTTACCGCGTGGACGGTCCCTGGTCGCCCGCGGAAGGGCGGCGCTTCAATTTTTCAAGGCTCCTTCTGGACCCGTACGCGAGGGCAATCTCGAGGTCGGACAAGTGGGATTTCGAGAGCGCATTCGGATACGATCCTTCGTCATCTGAGCGCGACCTGGTACGCGCCGACACGGACGATGCAGCGGCCATGCCGAAGTGCGTCTTTACGTGTGAGCCATTTGACTGGAACGGCGACCAGCCGCTGAAACATGCGTGGGGGAAGACCGTAATCTACGAAACGCATGTTCGCGGTTTCAGCGTGATGCCAAATGCAGGCGTGCAGCACCCCGGGACCTATCGCGGATTGATCGAAAAGATTCCCTATCTGAAGGATCTGGGAATCACTGCGGTGGAACTGATGCCCGTGCAGGAGTTCAATGAAAACGAAAAGCCACTCCGGAACTATTGGGGATATGATCCTGTAGTCTTCTTTGCGCCCAAGGCTTCCTACAGCAGCCAACTGGCCGCGGGCGCGCAGACCGTCGAGTTCAGGGAAATGGTCCAGGCACTTCATCGCGCCGGCATCGAAGCGATTCTGGACATTGTCTTCAACCACACAGCGGAGGGAGACGAACTCGGCCCCACACTCTGTTTCCGCGGCATGGATAACGAGATCTATTACATGCTCGCGGGCGACAAGCGATATTACCGGGACGATACCGGGACAGGCAACACCGTCAATGCCAACCACCCTGTGGTGCGAGATCACATTCTGGCAGCGCTCCGCTACTGGGTCACCGAAATGCACGTGGACGGTTTCCGGTTCGACCTTGCTTCGGTGCTCGGCCGCGACGAAAACGGGAAGCTTATGGCCAACGCCCCGCTGCTCGAGAGAATCGCGGAAGATCCAATTCTGCGGGACGTTAAGCTGATTGCCGAGGCATGGGATGCCGCCGGTGCCTACGAAGTGGGCAGTTTCTCAGAGCGGCGCTGGGCGGAGTGGAACGGCCACTTCCGGGACGATGTCCGGCGTTTCTGGCGCGGCGACGACGGAATGCTCGGGTTGTTCGCCAGTCGCATCTGCGGAAGCGCAGACATCTATACCCGATCCGGCAAAGGTCCGGAGAGCAGCATCAACTTCGTCACCTGCCATGACGGCTTTACGCTGAATGACCTGGTGAGTTACCGCTACAGGCACAACGAAGTGAACGGCGAGAACAACCGGGACGGCAGTGCCGATAACTTCAGTGAGAATTATGGAGCGGAGGGCGAGACAGCGGACGCCGCTACCGAGGCCGTACGAAAACGCCAGATTAAGAACTTTCTTGTGACGCTGCTGGTTTCGCGCGGCGTTCCGATGCTGCTCGGCGGCGACGAATTCCGGCGTACCCAGCGTGGCAATAACAACGCCTGGTGCCAGGACAACGACATTAGCTGGTTTGACTGGAGCTATCTTGATCGACATGGGGAAGTCTTTCGTTTTACCCGCGGCATGATCGCCTTTCGGCGCGCGCACCCGGTACTGAGCACAGAACAGTTTTACACCGACGCTGAAATCCAGTGGATCGGCCCGTCCGGAGGTTCGCCGGATTGGTTTGATCCGAAGGGCAAAGCCTTCGGCTGCGTGATTGCGGACAATGTATCGTCAAAACTTCTGTTGCTCTTCAATGCCGGCGCCGAAAGCATCGGGTTTCGTCTGCCCGGACCGCCGGATTCAACAAACTGGCTCCTGGCTGTCGATACCTCCGGCCCATCGCCCCGCGACTTGTTCGCGGACGGAGAGGAACCCGCGGTGGATAGTTCAAGACCCTACAACCTGAAAGCGCGCTCCAGCGCGATATTCCTGGCGCGGAAGGAGGCAGCCTGATGGCTGGCATCCATAAAATTCTTGTTCCCGTTGAGGACCCGGCAACATTCGCGGACTCGTCCCGGCGCCTGATCCGGCAGGCCGCATGGCTAGCGCGCCGCTTTCAAGCCGAGATCATCCTGCTGCACGCCGTTTCTACCCTCAGCTATCCCTCCGGATGGTTCGAGAGCGGGCACGAAATCACAGAGAAGGATTCGCACGCGCGCGTCATTCAGCAACGGCAGAGCGAACTGGGTCGGGCTTACCTGCCGGAGTTCGATGGAATTACAGTCACGCGTTTGTTGGTCAGAGGCGACCCCGCGAGCGAGATCATCGAGACCGCCCGCAACCGGGCTGCTGACCTGGTCGTCATGTCTGCTCGCGGCCTGGAAATGGAAAAGGTTTTGCGCGAAGTTCAATGCCCGGTCTGGAGCGGCGCGCACCTGGAAGATGAGGGGCCGGACGAGTTCTCGATTCGCCACGTCCTTTGTTCCGTGGAATTGAATGGGCACAGCCGTCATACCGTTGCGCTGGCTGCCGGGATAGCGACTGCGGTCGATGCGACGCTCATGCTCGTTCACATTACGAAAAGCGTGGAAATGTATGGCCCCGGGGGATCTCATGTCGATCCCGTATTGAGGGAGCAGAATGTCGGCTTCGCCCGGGAAGAGATAGCCAAACTACAACGGGACCTGGGCACGCACGCCGAGGTCATCATCGACAGCGGCAGTAACGTCCCCGCGTTGCTGAACCGGGCGGCGGAACAATCGAAGGCTGACGTCCTCATCATCGGGCACATCGCAGGGCGCAGCCATCTGGGCGATAACAGCAACGGCGCCGGAATTATTCAGCATTCGCTCATTCCGGTCCTGAGCGTTTGAAAACAATGCGCACCCCTTTGATCGGAGCGAACTGGAAAATGCACAAGGACCTGAGCGATACCACGTCCTTCTTCGACAGATTTCTGCCTTCCGTCGTGCATTCCACCGATTGCGAGATCGTAATCTGCCCATCGTTTCCCGACATAAAGAATGCCGTCACGTCCGCCCGGGGAAGCAGAGTACAGATCGGCGCCCAGAATCTCTTCTGGGAGAACGAAGGCGCGTTCACCGGCGAAGTCTCCGGCCCCATGATCAGAGCCGCCGGCTGCTCACATGTGATCGTTGGCCACAGCGAGCGACGTCACTTTTTTCGCGAAACCAACGAGACCGTTCTGAAAAAAACGATAGCGGCGCTGACCGCGGGACTGACGCCCATCCTGTGCGTCGGGGAGCGCGAGAAGATAAACTTCGAAGCGGTACTCACCGACCAGTTCCAATCCGCCATCGGCAAACTTTCCGACCCGCAGTTCGCAGCCATCGTAATCGCCTACGAGCCTGTATGGGCTATCGGCGACGGTGAGACCGCAACGCCGGATGTTGCCGCAGCCGCGCACAAGTTCATCCGCGCTCAGGCGGAGGCGCGTTTCGGATCGGACGCGGCCGGCAAGCTCCGGATCATTTATGGCGGCAGCGTCAAAGCGGACAATGCCAGGAGCCTCATGGAGCAGCCTGAGATCGACGGATTTCTCGTCGGCGGCGCCAGCCTCGACCCGGTCGGCTTTGCGAAGCTTGTCAATCTCCGGGGCTGGAATTGAAAACATTCCTGTCGCGGACGACAACGCCCCGGTCCTGAACGCAGTCGTCGCCATCCCCGGGGGTGCGCGGTAAAGCTCTCACACGTTCAACCATTTCCCCAGCGTCGCGTTATTCTATCCATGCTCCATCGAATCCTTTTGATTCGGCGAATCCATTCACCATGACACAATCCAATACTCCAACGTCTGCGACAGACAAGTTCCAGGAGGCTCGCGTCAGGATGGAGGACGGCAGTTCGTTCAATGTTCCTTATGTGGTGATAAATACACTGGCGACGATTGTAGCCTGCTATGTCAGGGACATAGACAACCGATATCGTGCACGGAAGTTCGTGACCTTCTTCGGCTACCTCGCCGCCTTAGCCGTCATCACAATCATATTCAGTGACAAGTTAGGAGGCTTCACCGTCGCCTTCGGCGTCGCCGGGTGGGTAGCGATTTCCGCGGGCAGCTTCTATGCTTCGGGAGACCGCGTACAGGTCGGCGGTATTCGCGGTGATGTCATTGATGTCTCAATCCTGCGCACCACGCTCATGGAGGTTGGGGAATGGGTTGCAGGCGGTCTATATACGGGACGTATTGTCCGGGTATCCAACAGCTCGGTGTTCAAAGAACCTGTGTTCAACTACTCCGGAGATTTTCCGTTCCTCTGGGACGAGATTACACTTCCGGTCAAGTACGGCTCGGACTGGAAGCAGGCCAAGGAGATGCTGCGCGGTCTGGTCAACGAAGTCCTTCAAGGAAAGCTGGAGCCAGGTGGTGCGCAAGTATCGGGTGGAAGACGCGAACGTAGAGCCCATGATTACGCTTCGGGCGACCGACAACTGGATCGAGTTCACGGTCCGCTATGTGGTTGACTACCGAAAGCGCCGATGGATGAAAGATCACCTCTTCACGAGGATTCCGGAGGAGGTCGACAAGTCCGACAACCAGATCCGGCTCGCCTCCGCAACTTTTGAAGTGGTCACCGGTTCGACTTTGGACATACACCTGTCGAGAGCGAAACCACAAAACGCCTAAACCCCTCCTGCCGCAGGGCGGGCGCCCCAGTGCGTCCTGTCTTTGAGCGGACGGAGAAATGGGGAAACACGAATAGGACCCGCAACCTTCTTTTTGACATCCTGTTGACGACAGTTCTCATACAGTGAAGCTGTGAACCCAACGCAACAGCTTCATGATCTCGGTCAGAGTCTTTGGCTTGACAACATCACGCGGGGCCTTCTGACAAGCGGGACACTGCGACGCTACATCGGCGATCTCTCGGTTACAGGGCTGACGTCGAATCCTTCGATCTTCGATCAGGCAATCAAAAACTCAAACTTCTACGACGACGCCATCCGTCAGAAGAGCCACGCAGGCAAGTCGGGCGAAGCACTCTTCTTCGATCTCGCGATTGAAGATCTGACACAGGCAGCCGATCTCTTCCGTCCGATCCATGACGCCACGGGAGGCGTGGACGGCTGGGTATCTCTGGAAGTATCGCCGCTACTCGCCTACGATGCACCCGGCACCGTGAAAGCAGTTGCCCGGCTCCGGGCTCAGGCAGACCGACACAATCTCTTTATCAAAATCCCCGGAACCCTTGAAGGCCTTACCGCGATCGAGGAGAGCATCTTCGAGGGCACGCCTGTCAACGTGACACTCCTGTTCTCAAGCGGGCAATACATCGCGGCGGCCGAAGCATACCTGCGCGGAATCGAACGCCGGATCGCCGCCGGGCTCAGTCCGAAGGTGCGGTCGATAGCATCCATGTTCATCAGCCGCTGGGATAAAGCGACGATGGGGAAAGTACCAAAGGAACTTCAGAATCGCCTGGGAATTGCAATCGCGAAGCGCACCTATAAAGCGTACCGTGAACTGCTCGCCTCGGAACGATGGCTGAAGGCTGCGGGTGCCGGAGCTCAGCCGCAGCGCCTCCTGTGGGCAAGCACCGGCACCAAAGACCCTGCGGCTTCTGATGTTCTCTACGTCAAAGCACTCGCCGCGCCGGATACGATCAACACCAGTCCTGAAAAGACACTCCTTGCTTTCGCCGATCACGGGTCGTTGGGCGATGTCCTGCCAGTGGATGGGGGCGACGCCGAGACAGTCATCGCCGCTTTCTTTAAAGTCGGCATTGACAATGAAAAGCTCGCCGCCGATCTTCAGCAGGAGGGCGCGAAAGATTTTGTCGCATCCTGGAAGGACCTTCTCGCCTGTATCGACTCGAAGACGGCGGCGCTCAAAGCCGCTTGAAGCCAGATGAAAGAAACTAATAAAATGAGCCCTGAATATTTCCGGCTGAAGCTTCTTAAAAAACAGCTTGAGTGCCAAACGGCCCTTGCTGCCCTCGGGATGGAAGCACGAGCCGCGGGCAAACCCGAGGTCAGGGATTTCACCGATGACGCGACGGTTTCCCAGGGAATATCGGAGGCCTTTGAAGAGAGCACCATCGTTTCGCAGACGCTGGAAAAAGTGCAGGACGCCTTGCGGCGCGTCGGGAATGGCACCTATGGAAAGTGCATTGCCTGCGGGGATAACATCGATCCCGTCCGTCTCGAAGCAATTCCCTGGGCGGCCTATTGCGTCGAAGACCAGGAGAAGCAGGATATTGCGCCGCCTTTGCACGGTAAAAGATGACAAACCTGCAATCGCCACAGACAATCTTTCTGTACTTCCACTACCCGAAGCAGCGGATCACAGGCGAGACACTCGGTCTTCTTATTGACCTCGCGGAACAGTCCGGCTCACGCCGCCACATCGACGCCGTGTTCACAGGCGACAGGACCAACGTCACTGAGGGGCGCGCCGCTCGCTGTGCAGCGCTTCGCGGTCCAAAAGGTGAGTACTTTGTCGTCGATAGTAAGAATGTCGTTCCGGAGGACCACGCAGCGCTTGGCAAGATGGCCGCGTTTGCCGGCCAGATTCGCCGCGGCGATTGGAAACGCCATACCGGCAGGCGGGTTAACAATGACGTGCCACTCAGCCACCACCGTTCGGCTAATGCGCTGATGCAGCATTACCGGAAGCTTAAACAGGGGACAAAATAAACGATGGAACTCGGCATGATCGGATTAGGCCGGATGGGAACAAACATGGTACGGCGCCTGATGAAGGCCGGCCACCGGTGCGTCGTTTACGACCTGCAGACGGAAGCGGTACAGACAATCGCCAAAGAGGGAGCGCTCGGCGCGGCGTCGCTCAAGGATCTCGTGAGTCAGCTCAAGTCACCGCGAACGGTTTGGATGATGGTGCCCGCCGCGGTCGTCGAACCGACGTTGCAGACACTGACCCCGCTCCTTGAGCGTGATGACGTCGTTATCGACGGCGGAAATTCTTATTACCTTGATGACCTGCGCCGGTCGGGCGAGTTGAAGGCGAAAGGCATTCACTATGTGGATGTCGGGACCAGCGGGGGAGTGTGGGGGGCTGAGCGGGGCTACTGCCTGATGATCGGGGGCGACGAAACGGTGGTTCGCCGGATCGATCCCGTCTTGTCCGCGCTGGCCCCGAACATCAACGAAGCGCCGCGAACGGCCGGCCGGGAGAAAGTTGGCGGCACCGCCGAGCATGGATACCTACGCTGCGGTCCGAGCGGCGCTGGCCACTTTGTCAAAATGGTCCACAACGGCATCGAGTACGGCATCATGGCCTCGTACGCGGAGGGATTAAACATCCTTCGCCATGCGAACGTCGGGCGGCAGCAGCGCACTGCCGATGCGGAAACCGCGCCACTGCGCCATCCGGAGCACTATGCGTACGATCTGAATCTGGCGGACATCGCCGAAGTCTGGCGGCGTGGCAGTGTTATCGCTTCGTGGCTTCTGGACCTCGCCGCCACCTCGCTTCTTGACAGCCCGGACCTGGCAAAATTCACCGGTCGGGTATCGGACTCCGGCGAAGGGCGCTGGACAATAGCCGCAGCGATAGACGAATCAGTGCCGGCACCCGTCCTCACTACCGCGCTGTACGAACGCTTCAGTTCGCGTGGCGAGGGTGACTTCGCCGACAAAGTACTGTCCGCGCTTCGTTATGAGTTCGGTGGGCATGTTGAAAAATCTGCCGCATCGCCTGTTCAAACCACGAAGGCCGGTTGATGGCGATCTCTCACTCGGACGCGCTGGTGATCTTCGGTGTCACAGGGGATCTCGCTCACAAGATGATTTTCCCGGCACTCTACGCGATGGTGAAACACGGCACGCTGGCGGTCCCGGTAATCGGCGTTGCTCTTCCGAAGTGGAGCCTTGATCGCCTTCACAAGCGCGTGACTGACAGTATCGAGCAATCGGTCGGGATTGACAACAGGCGCGCCTTCGTAAAGCTGCTCTCTTTGCTGCGCTATGTAAACGGTGATTATGAAGATCCGGCTACATTCAGCGCGTTGAAGGCGGCTCTCGGTGAGGCCCACCGCCCGGCGCATTACCTCGCGATTCCGCCCTCTCTCTTCAAAAGTGTAATCAAGGGACTTGGAGCTGCGGACCTTGCCGAACACGCGCGCGTCATTGTCGAGAAACCCTTCGGACGTGATCTTGCCTCCGCGCGGGAACTCAACAAGGTCGCTCAGTCGGTGTTCCCGGACGATTCAATATTCCGCATCGATCACTTTCTGGGTAAAGAAGCGATCATGAACATCCTCTACTTCCGCTTTGCAAATTCGTTCCTGGAGCCCATCTGGAACAGAAACTATATCGCCAGCGTTCAGGTGACCATGGCCGAGGATTTCGGCGTGAAAGACCGCGGGGCGTTTTACGAGAGCGCCGGTTGTCTTCGAGACGTGATCCAGAACCACCTCTTTCAGATCGCTGCACTCCTCGCTATGGAGCCGCCGGCCGGCAGGGACTTCGGAGCTGTCCATACGGAGAAGGCTAAAGTCTTTCGGGCAATGCGCCCTCTGAAAGGTGATGACGTGGTGCGCGGTCAGTATGTCGGATACCGGGAAGAGCGGGGTGTCGCGAAGAAGTCGGACGTCGAGACTTTTTGTGCGCTGCGGCTTTCCATCGACTCATGGCGCTGGAACGGGGTACCGTGGTATCTCCGCTCTGGCAAATATCTGCCTGTGACCGCCACCGAAGTCCTCGTGGAACTGAAACCGCCGCCGCAGAAGCTGTTCGCCGACTCTGAACCGGCTTCCGGTCGGCCGAACTACCTCCGCTTCCGTCTATCCCCGAACGCGGCTATCGCGTTCGCCGCTCGCGTGAAGCTTCCGGGAAAAGAGTTCGTCGGGGACCAGCGAGAGCTCTTTCTGTCTGACGAACAACCCGGAGAGGCCGCGCCCTACGAACGGCTTCTGAGCGACGCGATGATCGGCGATGGCGCGCTCTTTACGCGGGAAGATGCAGTCGAGGCCGCCTGGGCGGTGGTCGATCCGGTCCTGAAGCATCACCACCGGGTCCACCCGTACAAGCGCGGCAGTTGGGGGCCGAACGAGGCTGGCGATATCCTCGGGCCGAATGATTCGTGGCAAAATCCTGCAGTCACCGCGTGACCCGATGAAACACGCGATGCCCTGTGTTCCAACGATTAATGGCGGATCGTCGAGCATCCGATTCGCGATTTACGGGCCAGGTGAAAAAGGGACAGGCAAGCTCTACCGCGGCGTCCTCACCAGTACAAATTTAACCGTCGACGACCCGACGGGAAAAGCCATAAACCTCAAGCCCGTTGCTGCCAGGAGTTATGTCACAGCAGTGGACTTCCTCCTGGACCGGCTGCGCTCGCAACCGTCTTTCACATCGGTAAAGGCGGTGAGATCTCGCGTAGTGCAGGGCGTGACAATGCGGGGCAAGAAGCACTCTGAACCAGAGCGCATCACGCCAAAGCTGCTTGCGGAACTTCACCAAATTATGACGTACGATCCCGAGCACCTTCCGCGCAGACGTGCCACTATTCAGTCACGACAGTTCCACCAATGCGCTGATTCGCCGCTATCGCAGCCAGGCACCTTCGAACCCGGCGAGCGTTCAGGAGTCTACCAATGATCGATGCAGCAGGCCTGTCCACAGACGCTTTCAAGGCGAGTGCCGGAGTCTCGGCCGCGGCGCACCTGCACGATGGAATGATCGTTGGCCTGGGTTCGGGAACGACCGCGGCACTGGCTGTTGCCGCCATCGGACGGCGTGTCGAAGCAGGGCTGAAAATTGTGGGTATTCCCACCTCTGAGAAAACAGCCGATCAGGCCCGCCTTCTGAAAATTCCGCTTTCCACGCTGGAAGACCACCCGGTGATCGATGTGACCATCGACGGCGCGGATGAGGTCGAAGAGCGAAGCCTCAATCTGATCAAAGGCGGCGGCGGGAACCTGCTGCGGGAAAAGATCGTGGCGATTGCCAGTTCGCAGATGATCATCGTCGTCGATGAAAGAAAGCTTGTGGACAGACTCGGCAGTCGTACAGCCGTTCCGGTAGAGGTGATTCCCTTTGGCTGGAAGACGACCGCGGAGAGGCTGAAGTGCCTGGGAGCACAGCCGGTGCTTCGCCTGCGCTCCGATGGCAAGCCGTTCGTTACCGATGGCGGTCACTGGATTTTCGATTGTATCTTTGAATCCATTCAGGCCCCGCGCCTCCTGCAGGCCATGCTGGACAGCACCGTGGGCGTGGTCGAACACGGGCTGTTTATCGGAATTGCGAGTATGGTACTTGTTGGCGGTCCCGGTGGTGTGAGCAGGCTGAATCGGGACCCCGCCGAATGAAGCCTGCCGCGCCCTGTATCCTGACGATCAACGGAGGTTCGTCGGGCATCCGCTTCGCGATCTTCGAAGCAGGTGCAGTGCAGCGGCTGACGCCTTGCGATGGTCGGTGGCTGTACGAAGCAGGACAGTCCGGGGTGTTCCGGCAGGCTGGTTGACGGTCAGATTCGTGCCGGATAAACCGATGCGGTCGATCTTCCCGCGGAAGCTTCTCGCGGAACTGAAAGGTTTCACGGCCTATGACCCCGATTACTTGCCGAGCGAGATTGCGCGCATGGAAGCCGTGCTGCGCCGTCATCCCGGGCTGCCGCAGGTCGCATGCTTCGACACCGCATTTCACCGCACCATGCCCCCGGTTCCAAGGACGTTTCCATCCCGCGGCTCTATGCGGCAAAAGGCCTGGAGCGGCACGGTTTCCATGGTCTGTCTTACGCCTTCCTGATGGAAGAGCTCGGCAGGCTCGATCCTGCCGCCGTGCGGGGTCGGGTAATTCTCGCGCATCCTGGCAGCGGCGCCGGCATGGCCGCCGTTCTCCGGGGCAAGAGTATCGGAGACATCGATCCCCGGCCTCGTTTACTATCTGGCACGCACAGAGCGGATGAGTGCCGCGAAGTTTCAGAAGATGGTGAACCACGAGTCCGGATTGCCCGGGGTATCGGGGACCAGTTCCGATCTGCGCGACCTGTGCGCGAATGAAAGCTCCGATATCCACGCTTCGCTGGCGATCGGGTTGTTCTGCTGTCAGGCGAAGAAGTGGATCGGTTCTTTCGCCGCCGCTCCGGGTGGCCTGTATACTCTGGTCTTCTCCGCCGGCATTGGTGAAAACGCACCCCTCATTCAGACTCGCATTTGCGATGGGCTCCGTTTTCCCGGCATTGAGATAGATCGGCGGTTTTGAAGTGGCCAGTCACATCCGTTCAGCGAGATCCCGGCGAATACTCCCGGGGTGCGTTATGCTGCCATCGAGGCTCACACTTGGCACAAATCCGGATTCTTCTCGCCGACGACCACACCATCATCCGATCCGGGCTGCGGCTATTGCTGGAACAGCAGCCGGACTTCAAGGTTGTCGCGGAGGCGAATGACGGACGCGAAGCAGTGGATCTCGTTTTGAAGCACCATCCGGATGTCGCTGTGCTCGATATCGGGATGCCGCAACTAAACGGGATCGAAGCCACGCGTCAGATCGTGACGGCTGAAACTGCCACCCAGGTGGTCATCCTCAGCATGCATGCCGACGAAGGCTATGTGCTGCGGGCTCTTAAAGCCGGAGCGCGTGCCTACATTCTGAAGAACTCGGCCGACGCCGATCTGATCCGGGCGATTCATTCCGTTGCGGAGGGCAAGTCGTTTTTCAGCCCTGTAATCAGCAAGATGCTGCTGGAGGACTATGTACGCCAGATCCGCGACAAACAGGTCGAAGACAGTTACGATCTCCTCACTCCCCGCGAGCGCGAAGTCCTGCAGTTGCTGGCCGAGGGCAGGACGAACAAAGAGGTCGCGAACATTCTGCATCTCAGCGTTTATACGATAGATGCGCATCGGAGCAATATCCTGCAGAAACTGAATCTGCACGGGGTGCCGGAGCTGATTCTCTACGCCGTGCGCAAAGGCATCATTTCGTGACTGCGGCAGGCAGTGACACCCGCAACGTTGTACCCTTGCCTGGCTCAGACCGAACTTCCAAATGTCCGCCCAACTGTTTGACGCGTTCCTCCATCCCCAGCAAACCCATCCCTTTGGTAAGGCGCGGATCGAAGCCCGACCCATCATCCTCAATGCTCAGGGCAAGTGCACCGTTCGACTGGCGCACATCGATTTTCGCGTGCGACGCCGCCGCATGCCGGGAAATGTTCTGCAACGCCTCCTGAACCACGCGGTAAACGCACGTCCGTATTGCATCTGGCAATGAATCGTCGACATTCCCGGCCGAGACCCGGACATCGATTCCGGTCCGTCGGGAGGTCTCTCTCGCGTGCCATTCGAGCGCAGGAATCAGTCCCAGATCGTCCAGCATGGAAGGCCTCAGCAGCAGCGAGATATCCCGGATCGAGTTGATGCCGGAGTCGGTTAGCGAGCGAATGTTGTTGAGGTAACGCTGGCCGATCTCGTCGTCCGGCCGGAGGCGCGTGGCGAGGTTCGCTGCGTCCAGCAGCACTGCATTCAAAGTCTGTCCAACCTGATCGTGCAGCTCACGCGAGATTGTGCGGCGCTCTGTTTCCTGAGCTTCCACCAGGCGCGCCGACAACTGTTCCAGATCGCGCCTCCCGGACACGATCTCCTCATACCGCCCCTGATTCTGGCGCTCGATGCGCAGAATGTAGACTCCGCATCCAAGCGCCAGCAGCAGCGCGGTTCCCATGGAGAAGTACAGGGCGAGGCTCAAACCGCGTCCCAGGCGCTCGAACTGATCCTGAACCGCCACTTGCGTCGCGGCCGTCTGCTGCGCATCGATATCTTCCACACGCTCGGTGATTTCAACCGCCGACACCTGCAGCGGACGAACCTCGTCGGGATTCGGGCTGCCCTCGCGTGATGTTGTCTGAATAGCAAGATTCAGAATGGCCCAATGCTGGCTCAGCAGAGTCCGCAACTGCGCCAGCTGTGCGTGATTACTTTGAAGCTGGTCGCCACCAGGATCGGCCATCATCTGCGTCCACCGATCCCGGATGTCGGCGTCGGAAGTACCAGGATCGTTCAGGTACTTTTGCGACAACAGGACGCAATAGCGGACTGTGGCCAGTCTGTGCGCGTTGGAAATCGACTGCTCACGCAGTAGCCGGTTTTCGGCACGCATGGCGTTGAGCAGACCCACGGCTTTCACGGCAGCTACCCCGAAGATCAGCAGCGTGCCAAGGAAGGCCGCGATCACGATAGATCGCAATCCGCGCATATGGCCCCAGTGTATCCAGGGCGAGGGCGAAACGAGTATCCCCAGGCCTGGGGTGCCAATCTAGCCGATCCTGGGTATGGGTTTCCTGGTGCAACCGGCCTAGTGTGGAATAGGAGGCAGTAAACAAATGAATTCGAACTTCTTCAGGGACCGAAAATCGATGGCCGTCGTCTCTTTAGCGGCAGCGCTGGCGGCAACCGGAATTTACGGTGCCACCACGGGCCAGTTGCCGTTCGATCACGCGGCGCCCACGGTAAAGGTGTCGACACGATCGGAAGCGTCTGCCGGCCGGGGTTACTCGGCTGTGGTCAAGCGGGTTGTTCCCGCGGTGGTCAACATCTCGATATCGAAAGTGACCAGGGAAAAGACGGGATTTGACGGCGGCGACTCGCCCCAGGGCATGGACCCGCTTTTCCGTCAGTTCTTCGGCGACAACGGCGGCGGCAATCGATTCCGGCAGGCACCTCGCGATCATGCCGAGAAAGCCCTCGGATCGGGCGTGATCATCAGCCCGGAAGGCTACATTCTGACCAATAACCATGTGGTCGACGGCGCGACTTCCGTCATTGTCACCCTGCAGGATAAGCGCGAATTCAAGGCGCGCGTTGTCGGAACGGACGCCCGCACCGATATTGCCGTCATCAAGATCGATGGCTCGAACTTTCCCGCTCTCACGCTGGGCGACTCCAGCAAGGTCGAAGTGGGCGACGTGGTGCTTGCGATCGGCGATCCGTTCGGCGTAGGCCAGACGGTCACTCAGGGCATCGTGAGCGCGACCGGACGCGCCGGTCTCGGAATTGAGCAGGTGGAAGACTTCATCCAGACGGATGCGGCCATTAACCCTGGCAACTCGGGCGGCGCGCTGGTGGACGACGAAGGCCACCTGGTTGGCATCAACACCGCTATTCTGGCCGGCAACTCCGGCGGCAACCAGGGTATCGGTTTCGCTATCCCCATCAACATGGCCCGCAGCGATATGGATCAGATTGTGGCGCATGGCAAGGTGGAGCATGGCTACATCGGAATCCTCCCTCAGGATGTGACCCCGGCGCTGTCGAAGGCCTTCAACACAAAGGACACGAACGGCGCGCTGGTGGGCGAAGTGACCCCGAACAGCCCGGCTGCACGTGCTGACCTGAAGCAGGGCGACATCATCGTGGCGATCAACGGCGAGCCGGTAAGCAATGCGAATCAGCTGCGGATGAGGATCGGGATGATGGCACCGAATTCGACCGCGACCCTGAAGGTGATGCGCAGCGGGCAACCTCAGAATATTGCGGTGACGCTTGGTGAATACCCTTCGAAAGCAGAGCGCGCCGGCCTTGATAAGCATGGCGACAACGACAACCCGGCTGCGAGAGACAAGAGCCTGAATGGCGTGAGCGTGGAGAACATTACTCCCGACGTGGTGCAGGACCTGAAACTCTCTGCCTCGACGTCAGGTGTGGTGGTCAGCGAAGTCGATCCTTCCAGCCACGCCGCCGATGCGGGACTGAAGCCCGGCGACGTGATTCAGCAGGTGAATCACCAGTCGGTGGCCAACACCCACGACTTCAGCGCCGCGCTGAATAAGTCTGGCAAGGACGATTCCGTGCTGCTGCTGGTAAATCGTGACGGCAACACCATCTTCATGGCCGTGTAACAGGGAGTACCGGCGGTGTGGAACAGTCTGCCGTGGGACAAAAGCCGGTTCGAAGCTCTCGGGCTTCGGACCGGCCTTTTGTATTGTGCGGGGTCAATTCCGACGTGAAGCCGAGCGAGTTACTCCCGGCCAGTGAACTCTTCAGACGTGGGTGGTCGGCACTACACCCAGACGTTCCTCTCCGCTACCGGACTCGTCTGACTGGCCAAAGATCTGCCCGAGCGCTTCTTCCTGCCACGGGTACAGCAGGACGGGCTGCCCACACCACTCATCCGCGCCGTGTTTGAGAAGCCTTTCGAAAAAATTGCAGGCAAAGTCGGCCTTTTGCCGTGAAAAGGACACATTCTGTTGGTTTTTTAATAAACGCGATGCAGCGAATTGGCTTGCTTGCCGGAGGGATCAGAGTGATTCATGTGGTGTACCCGGCTGGACCGGGACCGAAAAGAGACCAGCACAATGAAATAGATTACGAACACCAAAACGAAGACCACGAAGGCCCCGCTGGGAAGGTACGGATCGAAAGCATTCAAACAATCGGCACCTCAAGATTGCAATCTGCAATCGATTTCGGTCAGGCCCTCGCCGCTTGGAATTGCGGCTTTCTCGGTGCACGCGGCGGTATGTATGCGGTGTAGAAGGGCGAATTCCAACGGACGATCCGGCAGATTCCGGAACAGCGCAGCCACTCGATGCCGGCCGATGACGGGCCGCAGGGAGCGTCAGGGAAAATTGTTGCTCGGGTGTGTTCGGAATGTCGCGACTCGAAAAAGCCTGGCTCCTCCCGTGCACTGGCACGGCTCATGCACGGATAGGCGCAGGTTGAATCCCGTCGAATCGGTCAGCGTGTTTAACGAGGCCGTCAACAAACGCCTCCTGTCAACTGGAGAAACCGGAGAATTCGCAGGTAAAAGCGTGGGGTTCAGCCTCAACCCCAAGGGTTGATCTTGCACCCCCACGAAGCTGAGTTCCCAACGGGAGAAAAAGGCAGAGGCGCAAGAATCTGCGGAATGTTGGGGATAGCGGGGACAACGGCGTCGGGCGCTGCTGTCAACAAAACAGGGCCGTGCGGTTAGGAAGGAAAAAGACTGGCTCCCCAGGAACCATGGTTTCCAACGACCTCTCCGCCAGTCAGGTCATTTGGAATCATAACTTTACGGTATCCGTAAGACGCGGGAGGGCAAGAAAGAGATCACCCGTGGGGCGGTATCGAACCTTAG
>JBBQDH010000055.1:0-26712 GCA_038319515.1 Bryobacterales bacterium | reverse complement strand
CCCGTGGGGGGGTTTTCTCCCCCGCCCTTTCCCCGTGGGGGGGGGGGGGCCGGGGCTTTTGGTGGGGGGGGGGGGGGCGGGGGGGGGGGGGGCCGGGTGCAGAGGAGCAGCGCGCCGAGGAGGGCGTGTTTGAGCATCTGTTGCATTGTGTCCGATGGTGGGATGAGAGTCAAGCCTAACGCCGATTGACCTGGTGCGGTTTTTGGGCGGCGGAGTGCGGTTGGCGGCTGGCGATCTGGCGGCGTTTTCCCGCGAGAAGCAGGTGGAGTTGGTCGGGTGAAAATCCGAAGCCATTTTGGTGTTGGGCACGGTGGGCGAAGTCGGGGGCGGGGTTGTAGGTTTCGTTTTTTGATTCAGCGAGTTCGGCGAGGATGGCGGCTTCTTCGAGGGCGGCTTCGAGGGCTGCTTTGCGCTCGGTTTGGAGGGTGCGGAGGCGGCTTTCGTTGCGTTCGAGTTTGCGGGAGATTCGCTGTTCGTAAAGGGAGAGAAGGACGAATTTTTCGGGGTTGCGCCAGAAGACTCTTGCCTGGGTCATTGCCGCGTGGAGTTGGGTGTTGATGGTTTCGACTTCGCCGTCGATGGAGGAGTGGCCGAGGGCGATGACGTTGTTTTCGATGGCGCGGGCTCGGTTGAGGCGCCATTCGTCTTCGGCGATGGATTGGGCGATGTGGGTTTCGAGGGCGCCTACGGGGAACCAGGCGTTGCGGAGTTCGCGGGCGAAGGTTTCGAAAGCGTCGCGGTCTTCCTGGGCCATGGTGAGGACTTGTCCGGTGAGGCCGTGGCGCCAGCCGTTGAGGGCAGCGCGGATCTTGCCTTGACCACGGCGTACATGGTTACCGGACTCATTCCTGGATAAGCAGGTGCGTGTGTCTTCGTTCGGGAATTTGGGGCCAGTTGATTTCCTGGCGTTGCGGCGGTTTGCGTCGATTTGTTTCTGGGTGGCTGGCATGGGTGGCTTCCTTAATTTGGTAGAGCCGGCGGCGAAGACCACCGGCACCACCTTCGTAGCATGTTGAACGAGGGAGAAACTTTGCCGGGGGCTGTAAGTGATTCGGGATATTGGGCAAATAGTTTGCGGGCGTTTGTGATCGGCTTTCCGATGTCGGTTGGGCGTTTTCCCCGGTTGTTTAGATGGGTGGCAATTCGAACGCAGATTCTCGCGGATGGGGATTGGTTGACTTTCGAAGCTCCGCGCGGCCATGTTTGCTGAGGGGCGAGATGACCATAACGATTGAAATCAGCCCGGAAGTGGGTCTCGGACTGTCGCGTCAGGCAGCTTCAAATGGCACGCTGTTGGCCGTCTCTGCCGCTGCTTTTTTACAAGACTTTGCGCACCTGTCCGCGTCTGCGCTGTCTCCGGAACCGGGAAAGAGCCTACGCGAGGTCTTTGAGTTTGTTCCAGGCCTCGGCACGATCAATCACGAGGTAAGACCCAACAGGCCAAAACATGACGGGGAACGAAGTGATGTCCTCGCGGCAGCGCCCCATGCTGGGAGTGCGCCCGAGCGCTTCAAACGCATCGAGCAGTTTCGCGATCCAGCGACATCCAGGTCGAAATTGGTATCAACGCCGAGAACATGCCCCCTCACGCGCGCGGATTCGTGCTCCCCGATAAGTCGCAGGGCCTCGGGCACCACTTCACTCGCCGAGTTATAGCGGCTCGTCTCTACCTTGGCGCTGACGAAGTTTTCCAGTTCCGGGGTGAGTGATACGTTCATGTGCGGTCCCTCTCGTCCCTACCTTAACCGTGGCACGCGGCTATTCCGAACGTTGTCGGGAAGGACGATGTTCCGCTGTCGGTGGCGACATTCGTCCATGATTTCATCAGGTTCACGTCGACCCAAATTCAGCTCTTGTCCTGACCCAACAGCAGCAACGGAACGGAGATTCAGCAGATATCGAAGGGCAGCATGGTATATTTATGCAGTCCACTGAATAAATAATCACTGCCATGTCATTCCCTGTTGGAATCGTTGGGTTTACCGGTTACAGCGGCGCTGAAGCCCTGCGAATTCTTGCGCACCACCCGAATTGCGAGCCTGTGTTGATGGAGCACCGCGCCGACTCGGGCGGAGGCGCTCAATTACTGAAACGCAGCGGGATTCGCCGCGCGCCTGCCACGGCTGAGGGGATTTCCGCGGCGGGAATCAAGGCCGTTTTGCTGGCGACTCCTCCGGAAGTCTCGATGGACCTGACGCCGAAGTTTCTGGAAGCCGGTGCGGTTGTGATCGACCTGAGCGGAGCTTTTCGGCTGCGCACTCCGGAACGCTATAAAGAGTGGTACAAGGAAGATCACACGGCTCCGGAACTGCTTGCCGAGGCGGTCTACGGGCTGCCGGAGTACAACCGCGAGCAGGTGCGGCGGGCGCGGTTGATTTCGAATCCGGGGTGTTATCCGACGGCGGCGAACCTGGCGATTCGTCCTTTGGTTGCAGCGGGCGTTGTCGACGTGCAGGCCGGGATTGTTTGCGATGCGAAGAGCGGGGTGACTGGCGCGGGGCGGAAAGCTTCGCTGAAAACCAGCTTTTGCGAAGTGACGGAAAACTTCTCGGCCTACTCGATACTGGGCCACCGGCACGTGCCGGAGGTGCTGCTGACCAGCGGGATCGAAGAACGGGCGTTCAGCTTTACCGCGCAACTGATCCCGATTGAAAGGGGGATCCTCGAAACCATCTACTTCCGCATGGCACGGGCGGTTACCGGCGCGGAGATCATGGCGATTTACGAAGCGCAGTATGGCCACGAGCCCTTCGTACGACTGTATGAAGCCGGCGGCGTGCCGGATTTGCAGGCGGTGCGGCGGACGAACTTCTGCGATATCGGGGTGGTGGCGGATCCGCAGAGCGGGCGCTGCGTGGTGGTGAGCGCAATTGATAATTTGGGCAAGGGTGCGGCAGGCCAGGCGATCCAGAACATGAACCTGGCTTTGGGATTGCCGGAAACGGCGGGACTGCTGTGAAGGCGCTGATCAAGATTGGCGGTACGCTGCTGGATGACGCGGGGTCGCGGCACAGTATCGCGCGGCAGATTGCGGCGGTGGCGGCATCGGGCGTGGAAGTGACGGTGGTGCACGGCGGCGGCAAGCAGATGACGCGGTTTCTGGAAGAACGTGGCATTCAGAGCACGTTTGTGCGCGGGCTGCGGGTTACTACAGAAGATACGATTGACGCGGTGCTGAAAGTGCTGGCGGGAAGCGTGAATACGCAGTTGGTGGCGGCACTGTCCGCGGCGGGTGCCCGGGCGGTGGGGCTGACCGGGATTGATGCTGGTCTTGCCGAAGCGGACCAACTGGACACGGAGCTCGGATTTGTGGGGCGGGTGACGCGGTCGGACTCGCGATTGCTGGGCACACTGACCGGTGCGGGGTATGTCCCGGTGGTGGCTTGTGTGGCGGGCGGGGCGGACGGCCAGGTGTACAACGTGAACGGCGACTCCATGGCGGTGGCTGTTGCATCGAACTGGGGTGTGGACCGGCTGGTGTTTCTCACGGACGTCGCGGGAGTGCTGGATGGGAATCAGCAGCGGATTCCGGTGCTGACGGTGGCGGACTGCCAGGCGCTGATGGACGCGGGAGTGGCTTCGGGCGGGATGCAGGCGAAATTGAATGCGGCGATGGATGCGGTGAGCGGGGGTGTCAAAGAAGTGCGGATTGTGAAGGGGTCTGACGCGGATATTGTGACGCGGATTTTTGCGGGTGAGGAAGCGGGCACGCGGGTGGTCAGAGCCGAGGTGGTCAGAACATGATCAGCGCCCTGACCCACGACGCGGTGGCGGTGGCCACAACGTCCAACAAGAACATCCAGGTGCGCAAAGCATCAATGCAGGATATTCCGGCGCTGCTGGAGCTGATCAACGGCTACGCGGCGAAGGGCATTATGCTGCCGCGCACGGAGTTCGAACTTTCGGAAAACATGCGGGACTTCTCGGTCGCGTATGAGGGCAATCGCCTGGCGGGTTGCGGTGCGCTGCATTTCTATTCGCCCACCGTGGGAGAAGTGCGTTCGCTGGCGGTGGCGGAGAGCCACAAGACGCATGGCATTGGCCGGCTGATTGTGGAAGCGCTGGTGTACGAAGCGAAGATGTATGTTCTGGATGCGGTGTTCGCGTTCACCTATGTGCCGGGGTTCTTCTCCAAAGTCGGGTTCCATGAAACCGAGCGGGGTGAGTTGCCGCTGAAGGCCTGGAAAGACTGCCTGCGCTGCCCGAAATTCCATTCCTGCGACGAGATTGCCGTGCTGCGGGTGTTGCGCCCACAGAGGTGGGAACAACGGCAGGCGGGCGCTCCGGTGCTGGGTGTGGAAGGCGGGATGGTGGTGATCCTGCCCACCATTCGTCACCAGGCGCTTTAGGCGGAATTGCGCGCGCGCCACTTGTTATCCTGTTGAGGGTATTTGCCACATGACGACGTCGTTCACATCGCCAACCAGCACCGAACGGCTGAAAGCTGCGCACGCACTGGGGCTCGAACCAGAGGCCCTGATCCACGCCTTTCGCCTGATGCAGACCTCACGGTTTATTGACGACCGGGAGATACTGCTCAAGAACCAAAGTAAGATTTTTTTTCAGATCAGCTGTGCCGGCCATGAAGCGATCCAGGTGGCGGCGGGTCTTGTCTGCAAGCCAGGGTACGACTGGTTCTATCCTTACTATCGCGACCGCGCGCTGGCGCTGACGCTGGGGATGACGCCGCTCGAGATGCTGCTGCAATCGGTGGGGGCGGCATCGGACCCCAGTTCGGGCGGGCGGCAGATGCCATCGCACTGGAGTGACCCGGCGAGGAACATTGTTTCGAGTTCGTCGGCGACCGGCACGCAATTCACCCAGGCAGTTGGCTGCGCGGAAGCGCTGCGTCTGGTGTATCCGGGTGAAGACCGGATAGTGCTGACCTGCTCCGGCGAGGGCGCGACGAGTGAAGGCGAGTTCTGGGAGGCGATGAATCATGCCTGCCTGAGCCATGCGCCGGTCATTTTCCTGATTCAGGACAACGGTTATGCGATTTCGGTGCCGGTGGAATCGCAGACGCCGGGCGGCTCGATTTCGCGACTGGTGAGTAATTTTCCGGGCCTGCTGACGATTGAAGTGGACGGCACAGACCTGATTTCGTCTTACAAAGCCATGCGAACCGCAGCGGCCTATTGCCGCGAGGGCCATGGCCCGGCCCTGGTGCATGCGCACTGTACACGGGCTTATTCGCACTCGCACAGCGATGATGAGCGGTGGTACAAGACGGCGAGGGAAATCGAAATGGAAGCCGGGCGGGATCCGCTGGCTGCGTTTTCGCGATTTTTGGTGGAAGACGGAATCCTGGAGCAGAGCGAGCTGGACCGCATGCGCCGCGAGATACAGCACAGCGTCTATGAAGATTCCAGACGGGCGCTGGAGGCTGCATCGCCGGACCCTGCAACAGCGCTGACACATCTGTATTCAGAGACCGCGGACCCGACTTCGAGTGCCTTCGACCACCCCGGCGAGGCGCACGGCCAGCCCCGCACCATGGCGGATCTGATCAACACGACGCTGAAGGAAGAGATGCGGCACAACAGCCGCATGGTGGTTTTCGGTGAAGACGTGGCGGATTGCGGACATGAAGGCAATCTGGCAGAAGTGAAGGGCAAGGGCGGTGTTTTCAAGCTGACCGCCGGACTGCAGACGGAGTTCGGCAGTAAGCGCTGTTTCAATTCTCCGATTGCGGAGGCCTCCATTGTGGGCCGGGCGGGCGGCATGGCGGTGGTGGGGTTGAAGCCTGTGGTGGAGATTCAGTTCTTCGACTACATCTGGCCGGCCATGATGCAGATTCGGGATGAACTGGCGTCTTTGCGGTGGCGGTCGAACGGTGGTTTTGCGGCGCCGATGGTGATTCGTGTGCCGATTGGCGGCTATCTGAACGGCGGCGCGGTGTATCACAGCCAGTGCGGCGAAGTGGAATTTACTCACATTCCGGGGCTCCGTGTTGTTTTCCCGTCGAACGCGGAAGATGCCGCGGGTCTTCTTCGGACGGCAATTCGTTGTGAAGATCCGGTGCTGTTCCTGGAGCATAAAAAGCTGTATCGCGAAATGTATAACCGGGCTCCGGCGCGCGGCGCCGACTTCATGATTCCGTTTGGCAAGGCGCGGATCGTGAAGCCGGGTGACTCGCTGACCGTGATTACCTATGGTGCGGTGGTGCAGAAGGCGATGCTGGCGTCGCAGGAAGTGGAGCGGCGGAATCCGGCGAAGAGCGTTGAAGTGATTGATCTGCGCACGCTGAATCCGTATGACTGGGAGGCGATTGCCACCAGCGTGACGAAAACCAGCCGGGTGATCATTGCGCACGAAGACACGCTGAGCTTCGGGTACGGGGCGGAAATCGCGGCGCGCATTGCAGACGAGTTGTTTTCGAGCCTTGATGCCCCGGTTCGCCGGGTTGCGGCGCTCGATACGTGGGTGGGCTACCATCCGCAACTGGAAGCGAGAATCCTGCCGCAGACGGACGATTTGGTGCAGGCAATTGACTCCCTGCTGGCGTGGTAAGAAATCCGGCAGAAAGTTCCTGTACCGCTGAAACAGTTGCCGGGGGGCTCACACTACATATACGGAGAGCGGCGAAGATTCGCTCCCTGGTATCGGTCGACTATCGGAGAGCAACCGGTAACGAGAATTGACGTGAAACTACACGTCCCCACCAGAAGCACGGAGGTTCTGGCGGATTCGCTGCGAGGGGAGGGGGGTAGCCCGGAGGCTGCTCCCTTTTTTTATTGTATTTGCGCCCGGAACGTCAGGGGTTGCGCTTGCGGAGCTCTTCCGCGTCAGCCAGGTCTTTTGTCCGACCGGTTGAGCTTTTGTTCACCAGGAGCGCATCGCACCCGATGAATATTACTTCCACTCCGTCGAGTTCCCCCCTTATGCGACCGGCCCAGGCCGTTTCGAAGCTGACGCCGGAAATACCGGTGAGCAGGTCAATGCGGTTGGGCGGAAACCCCAACTGCACGATGGAACCGGGTAACTGGAAGTGCTGTGCGGTGAGATTCAGACTACTGAAGCCAAACTGGCGCAGAGCGGTGATCAACCCCGTTTGAGTGGAGTAATTCGATAAACTCTCTGAAATCCCTGCTGATCTGCATCGGGGTGTCGTTGTTCGCGCAGTCTGGAGATGATTTCGATGCGCTCCTGGGGAGTCAGCCGCATATAGAATTCACGGTCCGCCTGCTCCGCATCTTCAAAAGTTCGAAATACGCGAACAGATTTTTCCATGTCCGGATGTTGATGACCCTTTCAGTATAGGCCGAATTGGGGGCACCGCCGCCGGTACCGGTCCCTGATATACACTTTGCACAGTATGCCCACAAGAAGAGATTTTCATAAACTGGCGCTCGGCGCCGCGGCAGGCGCCGTTGCCGTTCCAGGAATACTTTCGGCAAAGCCGAATTCAGTGGTTCGCGGTGTACAACTCGGAGCGCAGTCGTACAGCTTTCGCACCATGCCGCTTGATGAGGCCATCAAGGCAATGGTGACCATTGGCATCAGTGAGTGCGAACTCTATCAGGGTCATGTGGAACCGACCGGACTGAAGCGCCCTGAAATCGCGAAATGGCGAGAAACCGTGGATCTGGATCATTTCCACAAGATTGCCGCGAAGTTCAAGGCGGCGGGCGTGAAGCTGTACGCCTACAACTATAGTTTCCGGCCCGACTTCAGCGCGGCAGAACTGCAGCGGGGTTTCGACATGGCGAAGGCTCTGGGGGTGAAATACATTACAGCGTCATCCACGGTTCCCATGGGTGAGAAGCTCTATCCGTACTGTGAGAAGAACGGAATCGAAGTGGCGTTTCACGGGCATTCGCGGCTGACCGAGGGCGAGTTCGCGTCACCCGAGAGTTTTGCGAAAGCCATGCAGGGCCGCTCGAAGTGGATCAAGATCAATCTGGATATCGGGCATTTCTGGGCGGCGGGGTTTGATCCGGTTGATTACCTCGACAAGCACCATGCGGATATCGTGACGATCCACATTAAGGACCGGCTGAAGAACCAGGGCGACAACGTGCCGTTCGGGGAAGGCGATACGCCGATTGGTCCGGTGCTGAGGATGCTGCGGGACAAGAAGTACAAGATTCCGGCCAACATTGAGTACGAGTATAAAGGCGCGGGCGACGCGCAGACGGAAGTAGCGAAGTGTCTGGCTTACTGCCGAAAAATGCTGGAGTCGTAAAGGCTTAGCGTTTAAAGGCGGCGGCGAGCAGAGTGATCAATATCACCGCCACTCCGGCTCCGACAAAGCAGAGCCTCTCGAACCGGGAAACCGGTTCGGGAGCGCGCTGCCGGGTGATGGGCTGCATGGTCCCAATGATGTTGAAGTTGCGGATTTCCTGAACCAGATGGTCCAGCAGAGGTGAAAAACCGAAAAAGATGGCGAGGCTTCCCACGGTCAGCGCGATGGCTATGTTCTTCTCCGGCATGTCTGGCCTCAGTGTACCTCAATTGTGTGACAGCGACAGAATCCGATGATACCGGTACGCAAAACAGCTTAGAGCCGGCCACTTTCGCCCCTGGATGCGCGCTGTTGCACAGGCGTTTCGGGAACGTGTTAGAGTGAACCAAAAGCGAGGGTGTAGATGCTTCAGCGTCCAATCGTAGGGTTCCTCTTTTTGACTGTCTCGTTGTGCTCAACGTGGTCTCAGGCGATGTTCGCCAGCGACGCAACGGATCGGGCACATAAGTTCGAAGATGCGGGAGATTCCGCAGCAGCCCGGGACGTTTATAAGCAGTCCCTGCAGCAGACACCCAACGACGCGGAACTGCGGAACGCGCATGCCGAATTTCTGGAGCGTTACCACGACGCCGGCGCACGCGCGGAATACAGAAAGGCCTTTCAGGCCTTAAAAAATAACGGCAAAAGCAAAGAAGCCATGTCGGCGGCGCGACGCGCTTTTATGCTGGATCTGATCGCAGGCGACCGAAAAGCGGCGGAAACAGATCTGGCGGACTACAAGGCAGCGGGCGGAAATGACCTGCAGATGCCTGCGCCGCCTGCGCAGACCGCAAAAAAGCAAACCATTCTGATCCCTGGCCCGCTGCGTTCGTTCGCACGTATGGCGGCGATTTCCGGGGATACGGTGGCCGAAGATGTGCTGCCGGCCCTGGCGCGCAACGTGGTGACCAATGGCTTCCAGGCATCGCGCAGTAACGAGGAGCTGGAAGAAACGGAATATCTGAAGCTGGTGCATCGCTATATGTCGCAGGCCAGAGAGCTGGACAAAATGACGGGTGCGGACCATGTGATTAAGATTCCGAACTGCGAATCGACCCAGACTAACGATTTGCTGAGGATTCTGGGTTTCCGGATGCGCGGCGGATGCGGCAGTGAAGTGGTGCTGGAAACGGTGAACGCACCTCGCGCATTCCTTGCCACCGATTCCGGCTTCCCGATTGCACAACTGGAACAGTCCCTGCGGACAGATAAACCCTTCATTTATGATTTCCGGCCGACCGAAGTACCGGTGCTCTACACCGCCGATTACTGGGTGACGGCGAAGGAGAAAGCGCAGGGCGATTTTATTGACGCATTCCTGGGGGACCCTGGCCTGTGCCGTTTCTATCTGGGAATGGCAAAGCTGGACCCGGAAACGGCAGAAGAACTGAAGAAGTATATGACGCCGTTGCGGCTGCGCGCCTTTGCGAGCGTGCTGGATTTCTTCGGGGGGAATTTCGAGATTCGGCAGGGTAAAGCGGTATTGCCAGGCGGGGCGAAGTCCGCGGCGGGATGGATGGAGCTCTCGGGAGCCTCTCCGGATAAGGGCGCGGAGTTTTTTGAAAAGCTGATGATCAGGGATGACGGCTGGCTGGCGAGTCTCTTTGACGCGCTGGCGCGGATCCATGGTCCACTACAGGACTACCTGACCGAACCGGCCCGGATGAAACGCTTTTACGCAGCCGTGCGCGGAAAGATCACCACGCCGGGACCGGCGCGGCCTGTGTTCCGGTCGAATGCAGACATGATGCTGCTGACCACGCGGCTGAAACTCGATCCCGACGGGAAGCCGCATATTCCAGGCAGCCTGGAAGTCTGGAAGGGTTTGTTTGCGCGGAATCCGCACGGGCGCTATGACGCCAAGCTGAGCAAGGCGTCGGCAGTGTGGAAAGATCCGGACGATGTGCTGGAAGCGCTTTTTGCCCTGAGCCGGAAACCGGTGGACAATGAACCGCTGAAGATCTTCATGGCCTTGACGGACATCGACCGCAGCCGCGCGGCGCCTCTGGCGGCGGAAACGGTGGACCGGCTGGTAAAGGTGTGGACGGTGTTCGGCTCGCAGTATTCAATTTTTGGCGATGCGGCGGCGCTGACTGACCAGACAATTCTGGCGTGGCTCGATTCGGCTGAGACGGTGGACAAGATGCGGGACTCGAAGCTGCGTCAGGAAACCATCGGCATGCTGCAGGGCCTGACCGGGCTTTGGCAGATCTTCGCGCGGCAGGGCAGTATTGGGATTTCAAAGGCGGATGAGGCTTTGGCCGGGATTGCAGCCCCCTTCGCCGCGGTGAAGAACAATCGCGAACTGTTCGACGCGGGTCGCCAGGGGCTGACGCTGCTGGTGAGGAACACCGGCGCGACATCCGGCACTTTGCAGGAACGTGTGATGGGCCTGCTGGCGGGCGGGACGAAGCTGGATGATTCCGAAGCCCGGACGACGGTGGTACAGGAGGAACAGCGTGTTTTTGAAGCGCAAAAACTGCTGCCGGCCGACCTGATTTTCGAACTGGCGGACAACCTGGAAGCCGTGGCGAGAGGCGAGAAGCTGAACGCACAGCTGGCGCAGAGAATGTCAGCCCGCGTAGCCGACATTTCCCTGCCCCGCAATGCCATGACCGGCGCGGAAAAGAACGCCATGGCTTTCGGCTATTACGTCGATAAACATATTGACGATGAGCGGAAGCTGAACTTCCGCGCGATGATCGACAAGGCGTCAAAGGACAAGAACCCGGAAGTGCTGAAGGACATTCGCGGCACGCTGGCTCCGACGCTGCGCGACACGATTGTCGGGTACAACTACATCCACTATGCGCCGCCGGGTGCGCAGATTCTGATGACGAATCCGCTGTTTGTGCGGGGGCACGATTTCATCGGGATGCAGGGTGCGAACCGGAGCTGGCGCGTAACGGAGATGTACGGCAGTGGCTGGCCCTCGAATGCGGGCGGCCGGCTGGTTGGTTCGCTGTCCGGTCTCGCTTATGCGCTGGCGGAAGCTGAACAGAACTTCCTGGTGCCGACGCAGACACAGGCGCTGATCTGGGGCGACCTTGTGCCGCAGATGATTCTGACGGCGAAGACGCCGCGATTCTGGTCAGTGAAGCCGGTTCAGATGCACTGGGTGGGGATGAACATGCGGTTCGCGGAAGACCAGGTGGCGGAAGCGGCGGTGAATCCGGCGGCCCGCCAGGATGTTTTTGATGCCGTGAGTTCAGCGGCCAGCCCGTGGCGCGCGGCGCTGGTGAGGAATGCAATCAGCAACGGCGAGGTGAAAGCCGCGCTGGACTACATGACACCTTCCGAAATGTACTGGGTGGCGAGAAGCCTTTCGGGCAAGCCGGGGCAGGATAGCCCGGCGGCGCGGGAGATCGCGCATATTCGTGCGATCGCGGCGGAAGATGTGAGCCCCCGGGAAATTTCGAAAGCATGGGGAACTCCGAAGCCGACGCTTTCCAATTCCTACCGATCGGAACTGCTGAATATTCGCACTTTCCCAACGCTGATGGGGTATTCGAGCCGGATCATGGCGGAGAGCTGGGAGTCAAATCTGCTGTACTGGGCGGAAGTCGGCGATGAGATTGGCGCGCGGCCCTCGCAGCTGAATGTTCTGGTTCCGGAGTGGACGCAGAAAGTAGTCGAAAGCATCTTTGCCTCGCATCTGGAAGACTGGCCGGCTCTGTTGAAGAGTTTGCGGTCTGTGGGCGATGAGGTTCGGACGCAGAACAATAAGGCAGCGGCGGCAACTAAAGCAGGCACGGAGTAGATTACGAATGAACTGGAAAACGATGGGACGTCTTTCTGTTGCCGGCAGCCTGCTGGCTTTCGCGGGTACGGGGGTCTGGCTTTTTGCGCAGGAGCCGCCGACGCCGGTTTTCAAGTCGAAGGTGGATCTTGTGGTCCTCAGTTTTACGGTGACGGACAACAAGGGTAAGTACGTGAATGGCCTGAAGCCTTCGGACTTTAAGGTGATGGAGGACGGGATTCAGCAGAAGCTGGCCACGTTTGCCGAAGGCAGCAAGCCGCCCATGCAGATTATGGCGGATGGCTCCATGAAGCCGCTTTTGCCGGGGTCGCCTGAGGCCGAGAAGGTGGGCAGCGGGCTGGGCGGCGATGCGTTTGTGGGCACCAACGTGTTTGTTTTGTTCGACACTTCGAATTTCATGTACAAGGGGTTTGTCTATGCCGAGGACGCGATTGCGGATTTTGTGCGAGGTTTGGACAAGGCGGATTCCGTGGCGGTGTATACCTTCAGCCGGAATCTTTCGCGCGCGGCCAAGCTGACGGGCGACCGCAACGACGCGTTGCTGGGCCTTCGTAAGGCTGTGGCGGGCGACGACACGGCGCTTTACAACGGGCTGCTGCTGACGCTGCGGGATGCGGCGAAGGTGCCGGGCCGCAAGGTGGTGATCGTGTTCTCGAATGGCCCGGATAATGCCAGCATGGTGGCGCCGGACGATGTTCGCGCGGTTGCCGAAGATGAGGGCATTCCGATTTACGTCATTTCGACCAACGATGTGAATAAGGACCCGATTTCGAGCAGTGTTTTCAAGCGTTTGGCGACGCGGACGGGTGGCAAGGCGTACTGGGCCAAGACGTGGCAGAAGCAGGTGGAAGCGTTCGATCAGATCCGGGAGGATTTGGGGAATTCTTATACGATTACGTACTACCCTGCCGCGAATCCGAATGAAGGGTTCCGCAAAATTGCGATACAGATTCCGAGTGATTTAGGGAAGAAGTACCGGGTGCAGTCGCGACCTGGATATCGGCCCCGATCGTATTAAACGACCCTGCAGGTGGTTTCGTCAGGCGGTTTCGCGTGCGAGACGCTCTGGTCCTGGGGGTGGGACAGGCCGTTAGCCTGTCGGGTGCGCGAAAGACCCACGGGCTCGAAAGCCCCTGGTTTCTCCGCGCCCGCGACCTTCGGTTCGGCCGACAGGTAAAACTGCCGGTCGCACCCTGCTCTTCAGTATTCATGAAAATGATCTTGAATTCCCCCGCACCACCCTCACTCCTGCACCACAAAATCCCTTCCACCTCCTGAAGATCCCGATTCGACGCACGACTTCGTGCACCTTTTTCCGAATCGGTGCACCATCCTGAACCGGGTTTGGTTTTTCGTGCAATCTTCGGCGCCTGGGCTAAAGCAATTCCGCAAACCCGCCGATATGCACTACAGCGACCGGATATTGGGTCGCCTCGCGGCATTGACGCCGCGGTGAACAACCCTTAGGAAAAGGATGGTCCGCTTATGGACTTAAAGGTTTTACGAACGAACGGCGGAAAACTCTTCGCCGCAATCCTCCCGCTCATCATTGGCGCGGGAAATCTGTCGGCACAAACCAACAGCCCGCTGCTGGTCAGCACGACGGCCACGACGGTCACCTGCAGCACAGCCACGGGCACCGGAACCACGGGCACCATCACAGTGAAGCCGGTTGCGGCCTTCTCCGGTACCGCCGGAGTCTCTGTCGTGACGCGAATTGGCGTCACGGTGGTTGCTCCAATCAGCGGCACCGGGCTCACCGTTACTCCGTCATCCGGAACTCTGAACGCGGCCAACGCTGTTGCAGGGCTCACGTTCACCGTCAGCTCAGTTTCGGGCTGCGTCAACCTCTCCACAGGCACAACCAGCATTCAGTTCCAGGCAGCAACCGGAACAGCAACAGTCGCGCCGTCCAGCAGTCCCAATTTCGACGCGACCGCAGTTGCGACGACGACTCTTACCAATACGTCACCGCTGCAGCCGACTCCCTCGACTATCAGCCTCTCCTGCATCTACAACCCGGCGGCCGGTGGTTCTTACACTGCTCCCAGCCCGACCACCGTCTCGGTTACTTCGACGGTTTCCGGCGGCTCGGTATTCAGCCTCGACGGCAGCACCAAACCGTCGTGGCTCACCCTGGCGCCGTCGACAATCGCGGCGGTCACCGCCGGTTCTTCCGTGCCCTACACTTTCACAGTTGTCCCGACTGCGGGCTGCGGAGGTTTCGCGCTCGGGCAAAGCCGCACGGCCAACCTCAAACTCACCAGTTCGGCCCCCGCGGCAGACAAGTTTGTCTCCGTCACGCTGACCATCGTTTCCGCCTCCATCATGACGGTCGCGCCGGTTCTGAATCCGACAGTCCCGGTCAGCAGTTCGTATCCGGCACAGGTCGTCTACACGAAGGCCTCCGGCTCGGCAGGCTATGTCGACCTCCGGGTCACCGCGACATCCCAGGTATTCTTCTCTGTCAATACCGCCACTCTGCCCAGCTGGCTGACGGTTGACTCCACCACGGGAACGACGCCCCGCAATCTGCGGTTCAGCACCACCTCAGTCTGCGACAGTCTGGCGCCCGGCATCTACACCGCGACTCTGTACCTGCGGGTTTCAGGTTACGCGGACACAGCAGTTCCCGTGTCTCTCCAAATCACGAACAAGGCCCCGCGACTCACCGTATCGGAAGGCACTACCCGCGCGCTGAACTGGACGCTGGGCACACCGATTCCCACTGCGTTTGTTACGGCAGTTTCCACCGATACTCCGATTCCGTACACGGCGACCACCGGTGGCACGCTCGCCCCCGTCCTCGCTGCCGGGCAGCAGTCAGGTCTGGCCTACAGCTTTGGCACGCCCATCGGCATCAGCTTCAATCCGCTGATCTTCGCGGCCGCTTCACCCGGCTCAGTTTTAACGGGTACTGTGACGCTGACATGGGGAACACCGGCGGCAACCGTCGTTGTGACCTTTAACATCAACGTGCTCTCACCGGGTGCGACTCTCACCAGCCTGAGCCCGGCCAGTGTGCCGACTGCAACGGCGCCGACCACGTTCGTCATCTCTCTGGTTGGTACCGGCTTTATCCCCGGCACCGATGCTACCCAGCGAACCAGAGTTGGTCTCGTCCCTGGCGGCAACATGAGTTCCAATATCCTGACCACCACCAGCTTTGCTTCAACGGTGATCAACGCGTCGAACATCACCCTCACCATCACAGTGCCCACGACGGCGGATGCGAACCTTCCATTCACCCCGGGTGGTGGCGGCGGCCCCATCTACGTCGGTATCTGTAACCCGGCCGGCGGCGTTATCTGCACTACACCTACGGCAATCCTGACCCTCAACGTCGGCAACGGCCCCATCATTCAGGCCCTTACCAGCGCCTCTACCTTTGTTCAGGTGACGGCCCCGACCAACCCAACCACTGCTCCGTACGACATGCTCAGTCTGTTCGGCGCGAACTTCTGTAGTTCCGGCGGAACCGGTTGCAGCACCAGCACGCTGCTCAGTGGAACGCCGGATGTCGCGACTCTGCGTTACCCGAACACGCTCACCCCGGACCCTGCAGTTTGTTCGCTGAACGTGACGATTAATTGCGGCGCCAACTCGCGGCTGCTCTCTGCCACCTTCTGGGATTCAGCCGGCACCACGGTGCTGGGCGTTGCCCCACTGCTGTTCGCCACCAACGGCCAGATTAACCTGATGGTTCCGGCAGGTGTCGGCACTTCCGGCACCGCGCAGGTCGTGGTGAACTTCGGCTACGGTACTGCGGCTGCCACCGCAACCACCGCCAACACTTCGACCCTGCTGCACAGCTCGCCCTTCGTCGCCAACCTGGCTGCGGTCGACCCCGGCGTATTCACCGTAGGCGCAACCGGACAGGGCTCTGGCGCCATTCTCAACAGCAACTACCTGGTCATCGGACCGACGAACCCCGCCGGTATCCGCACCACCGCAGCTGATTCCGATACCGTGCAGCTCTATGTCACAGGTCTTGGCGTGCCGAACAGCACGGCGGATGGCACGCTGACCACTGGCACCTATCGCGATCCTCTGGACTGCGTCGCTGCGGTCTCCGGCACGGGCAACTACCTGAGCCTGCTGAACTCAGCGGCTTCCACCAGCCTGACCAACATTGACGGCACGATCATCCAGAATGCACTGTACGGCGCCGGTGAACTACCACCCTGCATGACCGGCAACCCGACAGTCACCATCGGTGGTCTCGCCGGAACCGTCACCTACGCCGGCTTTGTCGCCAACGCGGTCGCCGGTCTCTACCAGATCAACGTCCGGCTGCCAAGCGCCACCGGAGCGTTCACTTCCACCACCGGCACCGCCGTCACCAACATTGACCATCCGCAGCAATTGCCTGTGGTCGTCACTGCCGGTGGCATCAACAGCCAGGCTGGTGTTTCTATCTGGATCGCGCCGCGCCTCAAGGTAACCGTTCCCGGCATCGCGGATGTGCCCGGCGCAACGGATACAGCTACGGTCGGTGTGGCTTACTCCAGAACCGCCACAGCCAGCGAATCTCAGGCCGGCTCGCCAACCTACACGTTCGCGCTCACATCCGGCCTGCTTCCTGCCGGTGTCTCGCTCAACACCTTTACAGGCGTGATCTCGGGCCTCCCGGCAGCCAATACAGCCGGATCCTACGCGGTCACCATCACGGCAACGGACTCGTCCACCATCCCGGTGACCGGCTCCTACACCTACACGATCGTTGTGGCCGGCGGCCTCTACATGACCACCTCCGGCACAGCGCCTTTCAACAATGCGCTCAACATCTTCGGCTCAACCCGGACGTTCACCACGGTCACGGCGACCGGCGGTACAACGCCTTACACCTATGCGCTCACCAGCCCGCCCACCGGCGTCACACTGGTTACCGCCAGCAACGTGGCCACGGTCGGCTTTGGTCCGACAACGCCTGCGGGCTCTTACAACCTGACCGCTACCAGTTCGGATACCGTATTGGCGGGCAGCATCACCTTCGGAGTCCAGGTGTTCCTGAACATCGCGGCCCCGACGCAGGCGCACGGCGATCACACGGCAACCACCACCATCACGACCATGAGTGAAACCGGCCAGACCGGCACGATCACATGGACCCTGGTTGGTGCCCCGACCGGAGTCACGATCAATTCGTCCACTGGTGCCATCAGCAACGACACGACCGCCGCCGCCGGAACTTATACCTTCTCGGTTGTGGCGACCGACGGCACAGCAGCAGCAGGCTCCACTGCCAACGCGACCGGCACCCGGTCCATCACGGTGATCATCGACTAATCACCCTTAGTCGAAGATCCAAACAACAAACCGGCGGCAGGAGCTACAAGCTCCTGCCGCCGGTTTGCTTTTGGCTCCGGATTTTCAGACTGATGATTCTTACGCGGATGATTCTTACGCGAATGGATGCACCCACGGCTTGCGGTATGGCCGCGCAAGCATCTTGTTCGCTTCCGCGTCACCCACAACCTCCTGCTTCACCGCATCCCACGTATACTTCCGCCCTTTCTTCATCGCGATGTTCGCCAGGATGCACGACGCGGTCGAGATATAGCCCTGCTCAATGTCCGCCACCGGTTTGCTCCGCTTGTCGATTGACGCCAGAAGATCCATCATGTGGTGGCGAACCGCCGGAGCCACATGGGTTTCCAGATCCTTCTCGGTCTTGTCCTCGGGATACTGTTCGAACTCGTAAGTGACGTCTTTGTGGATGGGCTTTTCGTCCTTGTCATTCGGGATAAAGTCGTAGGCCATGACGCCGGCTTTCAGAGTGCCCTTCTCTCCGTAAAACGTCGCGCCCCAGCTGTACTTCGGATCCGGCTCGCCCGCCGCGCCCCACGTGCGGTGGTTCCAGACGATGTTGAGGTCCGGATACTCCCAGGTGCAGACCTGAGTATCCGTTATATTGGCCTTACTGGCCTTGTCCATGTAGATCCCGCCGTCGGAAGACACATGCGTCGGCCAGCCCAGCCCGAGCATCCATCGGGTCATATCGAACATGTGAATCGCCATGTCGCCCACAATCCCGTTGCCATACTCCATGAAAGCGCGCCAGCCCCGCGGATGCGTCAGCGCATTGAACGGACGCATCGGCGCTGGTCCGGTCCACATCTCATAGTCCAGATTGGGCGGCGGAGCGCTGTCCGGCGGATTCGCCGTCGCCCGCATATGGTAGTAGCAGTGGATATCGACTGAAGAAATCTTGCCCAGCTTACCCGAATCGAGGAAGCGTTCCTTTGCTTCCACCAAATGCGGCGTGCTGCGACGCTGTGTACCCACCTGCACAACCCGTTTGTACTTCCGGGCGGCGGCAAGAATCGCCTGCCCTTCTGTCACATCCACGCTGATCGGCTTCTGCAAATAAAGATCAGCACCGGCCTTCATCGCTTCAATCGCCGTGAGCGCATGCCAGTGGTCCGGGGTGCCGATCAGACAGACATCGAGCCCGCTCTGCTTCAGCATGTCCCGGTAGTCATGAAACAACCGCGGTTTCTTTCCTGACTTCTGCCGGGAAGCCACCATGTCGCCCGCAGCATCCAGCATCTTCGAATCAACATCGCAGAGCGAAACCACTTCCACCGGCTCTACCTGAATGAGCCGCAGCAGGTCGATCTTTCCGTACCAGCCTGTGCCAATCAGCCCGACCCGCCGTGGCCGCCCGCCCGACTGCATCGCGTAACTGGTGCCGGCCGCCGCCGCGCCCGCAAGGAATATCCGTCGGTTCATGTCAGAAAGTATATGCCCTTTCGCTTTCTTTCGCTTACAGGCCGAGCACCTGCCTGACGTGTGCCAGACTCGCCTCCAGATCTTCCCGTTCTCGCTGTGCTGCCATCGCCCGGTCCACCTTCGGAATTTCGAAAGGCTTTCCGCGCTCGGCAATCTCGGCAAACCGTTCGAAGTTCCATGCCGGCACGTCGCGATAGGCATCCCAGAACTTCGGGTCGCGGTAATTGTACATGCGCGGACCCGTCACAATACACTCCATCGAAAGTGCTCGGCCCGGGCACAACGCAGCGTACTTTCGGCAATAATCATCAATGTTCACATTTCCGTCTCCCATGCGCACCCAGGAGACAGCCGCGCCCTGGGGCGTACGCCAAACCGCACTGTCCCGCACATGGCTGGTGAGGACGTAGGGATGCAGGGCTTCCAGCGTCGCGTGGGGATCCTCGAGAGTCCAGCACGGGTTCCCGGAATCGAGGCAGGCACCCACAAAATCCTTCCCGGCGGCTTCAATCAGATTCCGCAATTCCCAGCCCTGCATATCGCCCGCATGGTTTTCGACAGCGATTTTAATGCCCGCGTCCATTGAACGCGACCGCATGTTGCGCAGCACCTTCACCATGCTCTCAATGTGCAGATCGATTGGCCCGGGCTTGCGATCTTCCGCGCTGCCCAGTACGCAGCGCACAATCTTAGAGCCCACCAGCTTCGCTGACCCGATCATCCGCGTCAGTTGCTCTTCGGCTGTGCCGTCCTTCGCGTCGAACATCTTCGAAGTCAGGCAAATTGACTTCATGCCAATCTCGACTTCGATACCCTTCGACTCTGCATGCTCGCGCACCTTCTTCAGGTTGTCCGGCTCCAGACTCCCGATAAACCGGACTTCGGAGAAGTGCACGACTTTGGCCTTTTGGGCCGCGCAATAGTCGAGATACTGAAACGGGGTCCATCCGGACGAGCGAATGCTAAAGAGGTCTATTCCCAGCTTTACCGGGGCGGCGGATGTCTGGGCGGCCAGAGAGGCAACCCCGGCCATCGCGATTGCATTGCGTCGTGTCATCGCTCCGAATTCTACCCTAAACTGGAAAGACTATGTCATTTCTGAGAGTTATTCCCGCCCTGGTTGTCAGCGCCGCAGCCCTGTTTGCCGCTGATCCGCCCACCGCCGCTAAAGTCTTCGACACGCAATTGAAGGGTCTGGAAGGTGAGTTTGTTCCGCTGGTGGAAGCGATGCCCGCCGAAAAGTTCAACTTCGCCCCGAAAGACGGCGCATTCCAAGGCGTACGCAGTTTCGGGATGCAGGCCAAACACGCGGCATTTGTGTTGTACAGCGTTTCGTCCGCGATGCTCGGCGAGAAGAACCCATCAGAAGGTGGTAAAGATGAGAACGGCCCCGCCAAATTCGAAAGCAAGGCTGAGATCGTCCAATACGTGAAAGATGCCTTCGCCTTCGCGCACAAAGCCGTCGGCACGCTCACCAACGCAAACCTGATGGAAGAAACCACGGATCCTTTCAACGCGAAGGGTAAACGGGCCCGGGTCGATTCCGCCGGGATTTTACTGTGGCATACCTTCGACCACTACGGCCAGATGGTGGAATATCTGCGGCTGAACAACATCGTCCCGCCCGCCAGCCGGTAGGGCTTCGGCGGACACAAACAGGCCCTCAAGTTAAGGTGAGCGGATCCACATCAATGACGAGCGCAGTCGCGCCCCACTTCTGCTGACGGGAAAATTCCTGCGCCCGCTTGAGCAGCGCATTCAGAGCCTTGCGGCTGCCGGATTTAATCAGAAGCTGGTAGCGGAACTCCGCTTTCAAACGCGGCACAGGCGCTTCGGCCGGGCCCATGATCTTCATATTCTCCGGCGCAGGCGTCAGATGATGCCCAAGCTCAGTCGACATCCGCAATGCGTCTTCCTGCTTCGCCGCGCGCACCAGAACATTGGCCATCGCACTGAATGGCGGGTACTTCATGAAGCGGCGGAACTGTAGTTCCTTCTCGAAGAAAGCGGGATAATCCTGCTGCCCTGCCAGCCGAACCGCATAGTGATCCGGATTGATGGTCTGCATGTAGACCACCCCCGGCAGATGGCCGCGTCCGGCACGACCGGCGACCTGTGTGAGGAGCTGGAACGTTCGTTCCGCGGCACGGAAATCCGGCATGCCCAGCCCCACATCCGCCGAGACGACGCCCACCAGCGTGACGTTCGGGATATCGTGCCCTTTGGCAATCATTTGGGTGCCGACCAGAATGTCAAAATTCCGCTCGCGAAAGTTGTGCAGAATGTCTTCGAACTGGCGTTTTCCGGTGACGGTATCGCGATCAAGGCGCGCGATCTTCGCTTGCGGAAACTCGGCATGAAGCTCGTCTTCCACGCGTTCTGAGCCGGTGCCCATGAACTGGATATGCTCGCTCTGGCATTTCGGGCAGACCTGCGGCACTTTTTCCGCATAGCCGCAGTAGTGGCAGAGCAGACGCCGGTCGCGCTTATGCCAGGTCAGCGTGAGGGCACAGTTGATGCATTCGACGCGCGTGCCACAACTGCGACAGGCTACAAAACTGGAAAAACCCCGGCGATTGAGCAGCACCATGGCCTGTTCATTGTTCGCGAGGCGTTCCCGAATGCCTTCGAGCAACGCGCGGGAGAACGTGGCATGCTTGCGGGTTTCGAGGAATTCATCCCGCATGTCAACCAGGTGCACGGTGGGCATGGGCCGCTCGGCAATGCGATCCGGCATTTCGAGCAGAGTGTACTTTCCTGAAGCCGCGTTGTGGCGGCTTTCGAGGCTGGGCGTGGCGGAGCCAAGAACCACGCAGGCATTCGCATGCTGTGCCCGGACGATTGCGACATCCCGACCGTTGTAGCGCGGGTTTTCTTCCTGTTTGTAGCTGGCGTCGTGCTCTTCATCCACCACAATGAGGCCCAGGTTCCGGACCGGCGCGAAGACTCCGGAACGGGTACCCACCACGACGCTGGTGCCGCCCGCGCGGATGCGCCGCCACTGGTCAGCGCGTTCGGAATCACTGAAGGCACTATGAAGAATCGCGACCTTATCGCCAAAGCGCGCGTAGAACTGCCCGGCGACGGCGGGAGTGAGGGCGATTTCCGGCACCATCAGGATGGCGCTGCGACCACAGGCCAGCGTGGAATCGATGGCATTCAGATAGACCTCTGTCTTGCCGGAACCGGTGACGCCATGCAGCAGAAACGTGCAGAATTTTGCGGACTGAATGCCGGCCTGAATCAGGTCAAAAGCGTTGCGCTGAGTGGCATTGAGATCGTGCGGGGCGCGAATGGGCGCGCTGCGAATAAACAGTGGTTCGGGGATCAGGGTCACCAGCTGCTTGCGGGCAAGCGAGCGCGCCGCCGTGCTCGCGTTCTTCACCATGTCTTCCAGTTCGCCCAGATTGTGCGAACCGGGATGCAGCGAAAGATAGGCCATCAATTCGCGCTCGGCCTTCGGCATCTTGCCCTGCGGATCACCGCCCACCAGCGCGATGCGCAGTTTCGCGGCAGGGGCGCGCAGAGGATCGCGATCTTCGTTCACCTGCTCAACCGCGAGCCAGCCCTTCTTCTCCAGCGACTTGATCATCTTGTCTGCCAGAGGAAACTTCTTCTTCAGGTGCGCGGCGGAAAGAGACCGCGCCGCCAGCAGCTGCATCAATTCATTCAGCGGGTCTTCGCCGCTGACGGCGATGGAGAGTTGCTTCGAAGCGTCACGGCCGGCATCAGTGAGTGAATAGATTTTGCCGGAACGGATATCGTTCGCCAGCGGCAGCATGGAGCGCAGCACTTCGCCCAGGGCCGTGCAGTAGTAACCCGAGATCCAGCGGCCCAGCGCGAGAAGCTCGTCGCTCAGGACAGGCTCGTTATCGATCAGGCGAAAGGCGTCCTTCACCTGCATGGGGGGGAGGTTGTCATGGACATGCAGCACGACGCCGGTCAGTTTGCGAACGCCGAAGGGCACGACAATGCGTGCGCCGGGCTTGACGCGGTGCTGCAAAGTGAGCGGCAGGGAGTAAGTGAAGGTCGGCTCCAGCGGCACGGGCAGAGAGACGTCACAGAAGCGGGGCAAATCTCAGTGTAACGGCGCGGTAAGATCGTGGCTATGTTAGTGAACCCCATGTCCCTGAACCCCGGCATCATCTTTCGCGCCCTGAACGCTTTTCGGCAGACGGGCATTCTGAAAACCGGCATCGACCTGGGCGTCTTCACGGCAATTGCGGATGGCGCCACCACTGCCGCTGACCTTGGGCTGAGATGCGGAGCGTCCGAACGCGGTATCCGCATTCTTTGTGACAATCTGACCATCGCCGGGTTTCTGACGAAGAGCGAAGGGAAGTATGCCAACAGCGAAGAGGCAGCGATTTTCCTGAACAGCCATTCACCGGCCTACATGGGCGGAGTGACCGGGTTTCTGTGCAGTCCGGAAATGGTGACTGAAATGATTTCCAATTTCACTGACGCTGTGCGCAAGGGTGGCACGATGATGGCCGGTGAGGGTACGGTGAGCGATGCCAATCCCGTTTGGGTGACGTTCGCGCGCACAATGGCTCCCATGATGATGCCGGCCGCGCATGCCATCGCGGAACAGGTCCCTGCGGCGGGGCCGATGAAGGTTCTGGATATTGCGGCGGGGCACGGCATGTTCGGCGTCACCATTGCGCAGCGCAACGCTGACGCGGAGATTGTGGCGCTGGACTGGGCAGCGGTGCTGGAAGTCGCGAAAGAGAACGCGGTGAAAGCCGGCGTCGAGTCGCGATACAGCACTATTGCCGGAAGCGCTTTTGATGTCGACTATGGCGAGGGTTACGATGTGGTGCTGATCACCAATTTCATCCACCACTTTGACCCACCGACCAACGAGGCATTTCTGCGCAAGGCTCACGCGGCGCTGAAGCCAGGTGGACGGGCGATCACACTGGAGTTCGTTCCGAACGAAGACCGGGTGAGTCCGGCGGGCGCGGCGTCATTCTCGGTAATCATGCTTTCGGGCACGGAGCACGGCGATGCTTACACGTTCAGCGAGCTGGATTCCATGTTCCGGAATGCCGGGTTCGCGGGCAGTTCCTGTCACCTGTTGCCGACGGATCAGTCCATTGTGATTTCGACAAAGGCAGTATAAATAAATCATATTTACAACTACGGCTTTGGGGGTGCTGTTCAATCAGGCATGAACGGGGGCGCTCAGCTGAGGCAGAATTTTGCAGGCTTGTGGCCTCATCTGGACCAACACGCCCGCCGCCTTGTGGCTGTCGGCAAAACTTTGGAACCGGGTTATGGTGGTATTTCGCGGGTGAGCCGTGCGTGCGTGTCTTTCGCGCGTCACTTTGAGCAGGGGAGCGGAGGAACTGGAGTCCACACCACTGGCACCGGGCCGTATTGGCCACGAAGGTGGCGGACGCCGCGCGTTGATATCCGGCGACCCCGGTCTGGTGCCGGAACCTGACGGCCTGGCCGCGGGAGTTGTCGGCGATGGATTGGGAGTCGCGGGGTTATTCTACTAGTCGGGGACTTAGGATCAACATGCTGAACCCTTTTGCAGTGCCCGATAGCTGGAACGATTTGTTTTTATCTGATAAGCCGATGGTACGCACATCCGCGTTTTGGACCTGTGCGCTGGCGATGGCCTACGCTGTCATCTTTTCCACCGGCTTTGCCATTCGCCTATGGGCTGTAAGAAGCGTCATTCCCGACGTCGCGCTGGCTGTTCCCGTCCTCGTTTTTCTGGACGTGGTTCTGATTTACCTCGGATGGCGGTTTCTCGCCTTCGTGGAGGACATCCGCGAGACGGTCAGGCAGGTTCCGAAGGAGCAGTCCGTTGCTCTTCTCCGCTCCGGTCGCGCCGTTACCCGCATTTTCTATTCACTTATGTTTGGCGTCGGAATTGCGTTGGCGCTGGCCAGGATGTTGGTGGTTCTCCCCGGCGCGCGGTAGACAGGGAGGGTTTTGAGAACTAAGTCCGGGTGCCTGTAACTTCGCAGGTGCCCGCTTCCACAAGGCTTTATCACGTTGAAATCGACGCTCCATTGCCAGCGCTTCGTTGACCGCGAAGCCGGATGCCGCCTTGCTCCAATAAATTCGTATGCACTCAAATTTCACCGCAACAGATGCCTCTGGCCCGCGCATCCTATCCATATTGCGGGGGCATCATTTCTTTAGTTTATTATTACCAGCAGCCAATGTAAGGAGCCAGACATGCGCGCATGGCGAGTGAACGAGTGGTGTGAGCCCTCCGGAATGGAGTTGGGAGAGGTCGCGATGCCGGAACCCGGACCGGGACAGGTACGGGTGCGGAACCACGCGGCAGCGCTGAACTTCTTCGACGTGCTGCAGATTCAGGGCAAGTATCAGGTGAAGCCGCCGTTTCCGTTCACTCCGGGGGCGGAGATCGCAGGAGTGATTGAGGCGGTGGGTGAGGGCGTTACCGGGCGTCAGACCGGCGACCGGGTACTGGGTATCCCGGAGGGATCGGGCTTTGCCGAATGCACTGTGCTGGCCGCATCGAAGACGTTCCGCGTGCCGGACGGAATGGCGTGGGAACAGGCGGCGGCGTTCCCGATTGTCTATCACACTTCGTATTTCGCGTTGAAAGACCGGGCGCAAATCCGCGAGGGGGAATGGCTGCTGGTGCATGCGGGGGCGAGCGGCGTGGGGATGTCCGCCATTCAGCTTGGCAAGGCGTTTGGGGCACGGGTGATTGCGACGGCGGGCTCGGCGGAGAAGCTGGATTTCGCGCGGCGGCAGGGCGCGGATCATGTGCTGAACTATGGCGGCGAAGACTGGGTGGAACAGGTGAAGGCCCTGACGGGCGGGCGCGGGGCGGATGTGATTTACGACCCCGTCGGCGGCGATGTCTTCGACCTTTCGGGCAAGTGCATTGCGCCTTACGGGCGATTGCTGGTGATCGGGTTCGCGGCGGGGCGGATTCCATCGATTGCCGCGAACCGGATTCTGCTGAAGAATATTTCGGTGGTCGGGGTGTTCTGGGGCGGGCATGTGAAGATGAATCCGGGGTATACGGAGACCACGCAGGCGGCGCTCGAAGCACTGTGGCTTGAGGGCAAGTTGAACCCGGAGATCTCGAATACGTGGCCGCTTGAGGAACTTCCGGCGGCGATGCAGGCGTTGACGGACCGGGGCGTGCTGGGTAAGGCCGTGCTTCGAATCGGTCAGGAGGAAAAGCGATGAAACGAATTTGTGCCGTGGTGATGGTGGCAACGGTCATGGTGGCGCTGAGCGGTTGTTCGAAGAGCGAACCGCAGGCTTCCACCGGCATCTCAGCTGAGAGCTTGTTGGGGGAGATCAAGACGCTGGCCTCTGACGATTTCGAGGGGCGGAAGCCGGGCACTCCCGGTGAGGAGAAGACCGTTGCCTACCTGCAGAAACAATTTCAGGAGATGGGGCTGAAGCCGGGGGATCCGGACGGGACGTTCGTGCAGAAAGTACCTCTGGCGGGCACGAATTCGAAGACGGAAGCGGCGTTCACCGTGAAGGGCAAGAAGTTCCCGGCGGAACTGAACAAGGACGTGGTGGCGGTTTCCACGCGTTTTGTCGCGCATACAACGGTGAAAGATTCGGATATCGTTTTCGTGGGTTACGGGGTGGTGGCGCCGGAGTATGGGTGGGACGACTACAAGGGCGTGGATGTGAAGGGCAAGACGCTCATCATGCTGGTGAACGACCCGCAGATTCCCGATCCGGCAGATGCGTCTAAACTGGACCCGAATATGTTCCGTGGTAACGCGATGACGTACTACGGTCGGTGGACCTATAAGTACGAAATCGGATCTGTGAAGGGCGCGGCGGCCGTGCTGATTGTGCATGAGACGGCGCTGGCGGGGTATGGGTTTGAGGTGGTGGTGTCCGGTAAAGCGGGCGAGATGTTCGGGATTCAGAAGCCGGACAACAATATGAGCCGTGTGCCGGTGGAAGGCTGGATGACGTATGACAAGACTGCGGAGTTGTTCAAGGCGGCGGGTCTGGATCTGGC
>JBBQDH010000054.1:0-26739 GCA_038319515.1 Bryobacterales bacterium | reverse complement strand
CGCAGGATCACCGTGGGTCCACGCGGTTAATCACGAAGGGGGGCGCGGCGGTTGGATGCCACGATTACGTGCCGTTCGGCGAAGAGATCACGTGGGGGCGCACGGCGGGTTGCTACGGAGTAGCCGATACGGAAGTGCGATTCACGGGGCAGGTGCATGATTCGGAAACGAAGCTGGAGTATTTTGGGGCCCGGTACTACGGTGGGGCGATGGGGAGGTTTACGAGTGCTGATGAACCACTCGTCGATCAAGATCCGGGGAACCCGCAGAGCTGGAATCTCTACGGTTACGTTAGGAACAACCCACTCTCATTGATTGATCCAACTGGTCGTTCGTGCGAAACCGTGACCCATCCCGATGGGAGCTCAAATCAGTCGGACAACGGTGACGGAAAGGGATGCGCGGGCGCTCAGGTCGCACCGACGAAATCCGGCAGTGCACCGACCGATACGAGTGACATTAAGCCGCAGGAGACCGGCGTGAAAGCCATGCCAGGTTCGTTGGCCGACTACTTCTTTGTGAGCTTCATCGGCGGTGTCGGCGGGCCGCAAATCGGCCAAGATTCAAAACGTCCTTTTAATCCGCCTATCGCCGTTTATGTGGCTCCGGGCTCGAAGCTCCCTCAGGCCCGATTGCCGAAGCCGTCTCTTGCTGCCTGTCTGGTGGCCCCTCATGATTTTGTCCAGACTGCCTACGGTGGACGACAGAGCCCGAGCGATGCATTGGTTGGAAATAATAATCAGGTGCCCAATATGCACACTGATATCGTTGCGCGGAAGGCGTCTTCACCTAAAGGGACGAAGCAGTCGGTCGGCAACGCCGGACAGTTTTCTGCCCAGTTCAATTCATTGGCCGTGAATACGCTTGCGAACACGATTGCAGACTGAGCATTGAGGTATTGAGCACGGTGACTGATGTTAATGGAGGAGATTCAGGATGATGCGGCGGCACCGTGAAGGGCCAGAGTTGAAGAAATTGGCAGACGACATGCGGGCCATGCAGAGCAACATTGTTTGGCCGGGCCCACTAGTCAATAGCCGAGGCGTAGATGCGTTCTTGTGGAAAGGCTCTCCGAGCCCGACTGCAGTTCAAAGGGCTGCTGCGTGGCTCTTCGGAGTAATTTATATGAGCGCGGGATTTATTCTCTTAGCCATGGCATGGCATGAGGGCGGAACCGGACTGATTCTTCTGGGGGCTGTAGCGGTCTGCGCCTTCGCCCTCGGAATTAAGACTTTTTCCAATGGCTTTGCCAAGCCCCAGAAAGAGGCGACGAAATGAGAGTTTGCAGCCTTCTACCGGTAGGCTTCTTTGCGGTTGCAGACCCGGAGCGCCTGCATCGAGACACCTGACCGTAGTCCCCTTTCCCTTATATCCAGATGAGTTCTTCGCGGCGGGCCGGAGCGGTCAGGGCCGCGCGGAGCGCGCCCGGAGGGCTTGGCCTTGACGGGTCCGTTGCGTGATCGTCTAAGACAGGGAAAGGGGGCCTTACTCTGGTTCCTACCTTGCCGCGCGGTTTGCGGAAGAAGATGGCCGCCTTTGGCGGCCATCTTCTGTAGCAGCGCGGGAATCCAGTCTGCGCTGCCGGGCGCGGGATCGCGCCAGGCGGCGCTTCCCCCGCGAGGGGTCAGGGGGGCGATCAAGCTTTCGTAACGCGCGCCGGCCGTCAGGCTGGACCGGGGTCCGTGGTTCACGCGGAGCCCCCCAGAGGAGCGCTGCGAACCCATGGCGCGGAGCGCCAACGCAGCGCGGGGTGAGGCCTTCCCCTCCTTTGGGGATACCTATTGTGGCTGGGGGAGCGGGAGGGGAGGAGTCCAGAGGAGGGGAGGGCCGGCGGGGGGCGCAGGGCGGTGCGCGTTTCCTTTAAGTGGCTGCCGGAGCGCAGCGCAGGCGGCATTTAAGTTTCGGTTCTTCTTCCACCTTCCGGAAGGCGGATCAAGCTATTCGGCGGCAGTAGGCAGCGGAGGAGCGTCAGCGACGAAGTGGGCGGGTGCGTACCTCGGTTTTCTCTCCCTTTACCGGTATGCTTCTTTGCGGTGCTTGACGGCAAGGATTTCGATGGTGTCGCCGTGGTCGTAAAAGCGGGCGCGTTAGGAGCCGAGACGCAGGCGGAGTTCCGGAGGGTCCGTTCCCTTGCGCACAGAGGGTTGCGGGCAAGCCTCGCGCTGAATGCTACAAGACATTCCGGACGGTTCCGGTACTACGGTTCGGCTATGGGGCGGTTTACCAGCCCGGACCCTACAACGGAGGCGTACTACAAAACTGCGTTCCCCGTACTTCCTTCCTGGCGTTGCAGCTCCTGTTGTTAGCGTAATCGTAAACGGCATGACTCGGAAACCCGGCAAAACTGCCGAGCCAACGTGGTGTCGGTCTGGCGCAGGTTGGTCAGGAGCCAGCCGGACGGGTTCGGTCATGTACCAGAGGTTGGGATTGGGAAGAAGCGGGGTTTGATATTCGCTAGACTCAGGAGAATGGCAAAGCGGTTTTTCGTGGATCATGATCTGTCAAAGCGTCTGGAGCGCGCGGAGGGATGCGCGAATGCGGCATTCGTGGAGGCGCGGAAGAAATTGTTGCCGGAATCCGGGGCTACGTGGATGGAAGTGGGCGGGACCTATGTCATGTTCGATGCGCCGGAAATGCCGACGACGCAGACGTTTGGGCTGGGGATGTTTGGGGCGCTGACGGCTGCGGATCTGGACCGGATGGAGGCATTCTTCTTTGAGCGTGGGGCGGCGGTGAATCACGAGATCAGCCCGATGGCGGATGAGTCTGTCTGGCCATTGATTGCAGAGCGGCGTTATGCGCCGATTGAGTTCACCAGCCTGCTGTTCATGGAACTGGAGGCGGGCCGAATACCGGAAGACTCAAGGACAGGGGCGGTGCAGGTTCGGGTGGTGCATGCTTCCGAACGTGACATGTACGGAACCACGGCGATGCGCGGGTGGGCGTCTGAACATCCTGAAATGGAAGAGATGCTGAAGCCGATGATGGAGATGATTTTTCACGCGACAGGAGTGACATCTTTTGTGGCGGAGCTGGACGGGAAGCCGATTGCGACCGGTGCGCTGAACATCCAGAACGGGGTGGCGCTGCTGGCGGGGGCGAGCACGATTCCGGAGGCGCGGCGGCAAGGAGCGCAGCGGGCGTTGCTGGCGGCGCGTCTTCGCTACGCTCTGGATGCCGGGTGCGAACTGGCAACCATGGGAGCATTGCCGGGCAGCGCTTCACAGCGTAACGCGGAACGCGCGGGATTTCGGATTGCGTACACCCGGACGAAGTGGTGTTTGCGCGTAAACACAGTACAATAGCGGGGAAAGCGAAGAGGATTCAAATTATGGCGCAACTACCGGAACAGAGTTACGAGAAGCACGCGAAGTGGGTCCCGGCGTTCCACCAGGTGCAGATGCCGCTCCTGATGGCGACGCTGATCGGGTCGATAGTGAACCTGTACCAATCGATCGGTGATCATGAGCGGATTTACAATGCCTCGCTGATTGTGGCGCTGACGATTGCGGTGACGATGTCCACATTCTTCGCGCGTATTTTCGCACTGCAGGCCCAGGACCGGGTGATTCGCGCGGAAGAGAACATGCGGCACTATTTGTTGACCGGGAAGGCGCTGGATCCGAGGCTGACCGTGAAGCAACTGGTGGGTCTGCGTTTCGCTTCGGACGGGGAATTTGTAGAACTGGCGCGCAGGGCGGCGGAGACGGGAATGGTGCCGGCGGATATTAAGAAGGCCGTGAAGAACTGGCGCGCGGACCACGACCGGCTCTGAGACCCTGGACGATGACGGAGTTGTTGCCATTGCGGGAGCGCGTCAGGAGTTCGAATTGCGGCCTGGCGGAATCTGGTGCGCCCGGAATAAACGCGCTTCAAGGCGGCACATCGATCTGCATGACGCAGCACTACTGGAGTTGTGATGATGATTCGGGTCGCAGTTTGGGTGTTGGCGGGGGCCGTGATGGTTTGCGCGGGCCTGGTGTTTCTTAAGATGATGGGCCTTGACCTGCATCTGTCGTGGGGAGCACATCAACGGATTTTTTGATGTCGGATTCAATGCCAAGGTCAGGAAGCCCGGCTGTTAACATGAAGGCTTCCCCATGTCTCTGCGTTTCTACAACACGCTGACCTTACAGGTACAGCCGTTCGAGCCTCTTGATTCCGTTGGCAAAGTCGTGCGGATGTATACGTGCGGACCGACGGTTTACGATTTCGCACATATCGGCAACTTCCGCACTTTTGTATTTTACGATCTGCTGCGGCGGTGGCTGCGGGCTTCCGGGTTCACGCTTGACCACGTCATGAACATTACGGACGTGGACGACAAGATCATCCGGAATGCGGTGGCGCAGGGTAAGACGCTCAACGAATACACCGATGTCTATACGCAGGCGTTTCTGGACGATTGCGCCACCTTGCGGCTGGAGCGTCCTGAACGGATTGCGCGGGCGACGGAACATATCGATCAAATGGCGGCGGCGATCGCGAAGCTGGAAGCGAACGGGTTCACCTATCGCAGCGACGGTTCGATTTACTTCAGGATCTCAAAGTTTCCCGAATACGGAAAGCTTTCGCACAACGATTTCAGCGGCATGGTGGCCGGGGCGCGGGTGGACGTCGACGAGTACGAAAAGGCCGATGCGCGGGATTTTGCGCTTTGGAAAGCGCCGAAGGCCGGAGAGCCAAACTGGGAGACCGAAGTGGGTCCCGGACGGCCGGGCTGGCATATCGAGTGTAGCGTGATGGCGATCCAATATCTGGGTTCCACGCTGGATCTGCATGCGGGCGGAGTGGATCTGGTTTTTCCCCACCACGAGAATGAAATCGCGCAGTCAGAATGCCTGACGGGCAAGGAGTTTTCCCGGTTTTGGGTGCATTCGGAGTTTCTGCTGGTGGACGGGCAGAAGATGTCGAAATCGCTGGGGAATTTCTATACCCTGCGGGATTTGTTCGGGCGCGGATTTTCGCCCGAGTGCGTGCGCTATTTGCTGGCTTCGGTGCCGTATCGGAAGGGCCTCAATTTCACCTTTGAGGGGCTGAAATCGGCGCAAACCGCCATCGAGCGGCTTCGGAATTTCAAGTTTCGCCTGGATTCGGCGAAGCTGGGCGACGGCAACAACGAAGTGCTTGCGGCCAAGGCGACGGCGGCGATTGCGGAGTTCCGGGCGTCGATGGACGACGACCTGAATACGGCAGAGGCCCTGGGCGCGGTGTTTGAATTCCTGCGCGAGGCGAATTCGGCATTTGACGCAGGCACGTTCCTCGCGGGGAATCTGGGGCTGGCGCAAGACCTGATGGCGCTGTTTGATTCGGTGTTCCAGATACTGCAGGCTTCGGAAACAGAAGGCGGCATTACAGAGGGCGAGATTGAGCAGTTGATTGCGGGCCGGACGGCGGCGAAGAAAACGCGGGATTTCGCGCGGGCCGACGGGATTCGGAACGAACTACTGGGAAAAGGCATCATCCTGGAAGACATAAAGGATGGAGTCCGGTGGAAACGGAAATAATGAATTTGCATTCAAGGGCGGTCCATTCAGGCGACCGCAAACGGGCACCGCAAACGGGGACGACGGGGTGGGTGCCGGTGACGACGCCGATCCACACTGCGTCCAGCTTCATCTACGACGACCTGGCGGATCTGGATAAGGTGTTCGCCAAGGAACTGCCGGGGCCCAGCTACGGGCGCTACGGGAATCCCACGAACGAGGCGCTGGAAGTACTGATCACCGATCTGGAGGGCGGGGCGGGCTCGCTGGCCTGCAGTTCGGGGATGGCGGCGCTGCATATGGCCATCAACACGGCGCTGATTGACCGGCGGCGGGTGGTGGTGGCGGCGAAACTGCTCTATGGCGCGACCATCGGGATGATGACGAAAGTCTTCGACCCGGCGGGCGTGGAGACGGTTTGGGTGGATTTTGACAATCCGGCGGCGGTGGAAGCGGCGATTGCCGAGCACCGACCGGGCGCGCTGCTGATGGAAACCATTGCGAATCCGCTGCTGCGGGTTCCGGCGCTCGACAAGATCGGTGCCATGGCGCGGGCGGCGGGGGTGCCGCTGGTGGTGGACAACACGTTTGCGACGCCACTGATCTCGCGCCCGCTGGAGCACGGGGCGGCGCTGGTGGTGCACAGTTTGACAAAGTATCTCTCCGGGCATGGTGACGTTCTGGGGGGCGTGGTGACGGCGGATGCGGAGCATGCCGGGCCGCTGCGGGATCTCTCGCGGACGCTGGGTTTTACGCTGGGGCCTTTCGAGGCCTATCTGGCCATGCGGGGAGTGAAGACGTTCCCGCTGCGGATGGAACGGCAGTGCGCGAATGCAGTGCACGTGGCGGCATGGCTGGCGGGGCACGTCCGCGTGGATCGTGTGTATTTTCCGGCGGACCCGAAGCACCCGGACGCGGCGAACATTGCGCGCCTGTTTGCACCGGGGCTCTACGGTGCGATGGTGAGTTTTGAGGTGAAGGGCGCTGGCAGGGATGAAATTTTCCGCCTGATGAATGCGCTGAAGATGGTGGCTCCGGCAACTTCGCTGGGGGATGTTCACAGTATGATGCTGTATCCGGTGATCGCGTCTCACCGGGAACTGTCACCGAAACACCGGCAGCGGCTGGGAATTCAGGACAATCTGGTGCGGTTATCGGTGGGGATCGAGTCGGTGGACGACATCCTGGCCGATCTGGACCAGGCGCTGAGGGGTGATTCGTTAGACGGAGGCAGGAGTGCCGGCGCTGCAAGCTAGCGAAACTTACGCTACATTTGGCCTACATTTATGATGGCCAGGTTAGCAGGTTCTACATTAGACATTTCATTACACTGATTCGACAAACTTGCCGCTCCTTGATGGCAACGTGGATTACCCGGGTGGCATCGCGGCGAACAGCTGCCGCTTGCCATGACCAGCGAAGGCGTCGACTTCAAGGATCCGCCAGATTCCAGTTACGCGCGGTGTCGGCAAACGCCGTTCTTTGTAAACTCCCCCTTTCAAACCGCGCGCGCGGTTTTCCCGAAAACACCTCAACGATGTGATGTGGCTTGGTCGGGTATTTCTCAGCTCCCACCAGAGTCCGGCTTGTGGTTCGAAGCAGTGCCGGAGCAGGATCCATCCGACTTCGATCCCCACCAGGGCCGGGGGGGCAAAAAAAGGGGCCTCCGTGAAGAGGCCCCTCTGCTTTGGTTTGAACAGCAGATTTGCTAGAAGGAATACCGCAGGCTCATCTGCAGATTCCGTTCGCTGTTCTTGGCGGTGATTTTGCCGAAAGTGGCGCTGGTGGGATTCGTGTCCGCACCGGACCAGTTCGGGTGATTGAGCCAGTTGAAAGCTTCGAAACGGAAAGTGACTTTCTGCTTCTCAGTGACCGCAAACGCCTTGAACGCGGCCAGGTTCCAGTTCTGGAAGCCCGGCTGATTGTAGCCGACCGAGTTCCTGTTCTGGTTGGCATAGGTGCCGTTGGCGGGCTTGGTGGCGTAAGCCGCGCCGCCCGCAGTGGTGGAGGTGAACCAGGAGTTGGTATCGCCTGTATAGTTGCCCGCAGCGTTGACACTGCTGAAGGTCTTCTGGAGGCTGCCATCGCCGTTCAGGTTCCAGGGGCGGAAGATCGCGTCGCCGGTGCCCAGGTAATCGTCACTGTTGCCGATGGTGAGCGGACTACCGGTCTGGAACTGCGTGACACCGGAGATCTGCCAGCCACCGAGGGCGCTGCGAACGAGTTTGTTGCCGGCTTTGTTGAAGAACGGCGCGTCGTAGATGAAGTTGATGACCGCGATATGGCGGACGTCGTTACCGGACTTGCCCCAGTTCAGGCCCTGGTTGAACACGTCGTAGAACGCGTCGCGGGGGCTGGAATTGTTGTCCATGGTCTTCGAGAACGTATAGGCAAAGCCGTAGCCGAGGCTCTTGGTAAAGCGACGGTTGGCCTCAAACTGTAGCCCGTTGTAAGTGCTGCGACCGGAGTGTTCCACCTGATTGATGTTGGCGAAGCTCAGGAACGGGCGGAGGGCGTTGACGTTAACGCCGGGGTTGTTGAACGTGGTGTTGGGTTTCAGCTGGTTGAGGTTGCGTTCACGGGACAGGTAGTTGCCTACGGTGCCGATGTAAGCGACTTCAATAGTAGTGGCGAAACCAATTTCACGCTGGTAGGTCATGTTCCAGTTGTAAGACCGCGGAATCTTGTAGGCCGGGTCAATCGACTGGAAGAACTGCGGGAAGGCGACGGTTGCAGCGCCACCGGGAGTGTCAGCCACGCCGTTGGTAACGGACGCAGAGGGCTGGAACGGCGGGTTGCCGCCGAGGAAGGAGCTATCGTAGACGCCGGGGCGGGAGATGAAACCGCCGAATCCGGTGCGGAGAACATCCTTCTTGCCAAGCTGGTAGGCGATACCGATGCGCGGCATCACATTGAACTGATTGGCTGCCGGGTAGGCGGAACCGCTGCGATAGAGCCGGGAGAAGGCGCCGGAATCGAGAGCGGGCACGCGGCCCTTGCCGGCGTCAGTAGGACCGCCGGGAATGAACACGCCGTTGAAGCGATCACCGCTGATGACATTGCCGCTGATTCGATCCACAACCGCTGCCTTGGCCTGATCATAGGCTTTTGGATCGAAGGCGGCGATATTGCCCCAAAGGGACTTATAGTAGCCATTCTGCCAAGTGCCGCGGAAGCCTAGTTCGAGTTTCAGTTTGCTGTTCACGCGCCAGGCATCCTGACCGAAGAATTCAAACATGTGGCTGCGGTACGGGGTGTAGGCGCGGGTTCCGAGCTCGGCATAGGTGGAGAAGAGGCCGAGGGCCACATTAGCGACGCCGGTGCCGGTGCCGGGAGCGCCACCCGGGCGGGAATCGGTAAACACGAAGCGACCGTTCTGATTGTTGGTGCCGCCGGGGACGCCGCTGACATTGATCTGGTCAAAATCGTTCTGACCGGAGCGTTCCCAGAGGACGCCGCCTTTGAACGTATGGTTGCCGTGAACCTTGGTAAAGTTGTCCGAGATGTTGTAGATGGGGCCGGCGGAGCTGGACGGATACGGTCCACCATCAATGGTTCCCAGATTCGGAATTTCGATGGTGGGCACTTTGTCGAAAATTTCCTTGCCCGTGGGGAAGATATAGGGGTAGTTGATGCCGCTGCGTGAGCGGAGGAAGCGCTGGCCTTCCTGATCGAGGCCGATGGTAACGCGGTCAACGGATGCGGTGACCAGAGCTTCGTTGATCATGGTAGGGCTCAGCGTCCAGGTATGAGCGAGGCTGGCGGTTGTGTTCGGGCGATTGAAACGGGTAATGGCGTAGTCAAAGCCGGATCGGAACGAGTCCAGCGACTGGAAGCTGTAGAGCGCTGTGCGGAATTTCAGGAAGTGATTCTGCGCGGGGAGAAAATCGATGGCGATGGTGTCCTTGCGCTGGTTCTGGGGAGCCGGGCGGACCTGGAAGAAGTTCGCGTTGCCCTGGAAAATACCATTGGCTACCGGATAAGTCTTCAGGAACGCGAGGCCGTTCGGGCTGAGCTCGCTGACAGGAATGCGATTGCCAGGGTACGCCACACCGGTTGTCGGGTTGTTGATGGTGCGGGAAGCACCATAGAAGATGTTGGATCCCAGCAATTCGGAGAAGTCGCCACCGCGCATCAGCGCTGTGGGAACGCGCTGGAAGGTGGTGTCTTCACGGCGGAAGCGGGTAAATTCTTCGCTGTACAGGAAGAAGAGCTTTTCGTGGCTGGAATTAAATACCTTCGGCAGGAAAGCGGGTCCGCTGACGTTGTAGCCAAACTGGTTGAAGCGGAACGGCGCGGTGAAGTTGGTGGCGACGTTACGGTTGCGGGCCCAGCTGTTGGCATCAAGGGCGCTGTTGCGGAAGTATTCGTAGGCGGAACCATGGAAGTCTTTGCCGCCGGAGCGGGTGACCACACGGACCTGACCGGCGGAAGAGCGACCGTATTCAGCCGAATAGTTGGCGGTAAGGATCTGGACTTCCTGCACGGTGTCGAGATCCGCAGTACCGACCGAAATACCGTTGGCGCGGGTGCGGATGCCGACGGCACCGTCAAAGGTGATAACGGAATCCTGCGACCGACCGCCGTTGATGGTGAGGCCGCCACTGGAAAGACCGAAGCTGAAGCCGGACAGCGCTCCGCCACGCACGCCCGGCTTGAGCAGGGCGAGGAAGAGTGGGTTGCGACCGTTCAGCGTGAGGCTTTCGAGCTGTTTGGCTTCGATCGTTTTACCGACAGTGGCCGTCTCGGTATTGAGCTGAGCTGCGCTGGCTTCGACGTTGATGGAATCGCTCACCTGACCGACGGACAGCGCGACTGCGATGTTGTAGGGCAGTGCCGCTTCGAGCTTGTTACGGGTGGAAGTGAATTTCTTAAACCCGGGGGCCTCGACAGAAACCGAGTAGTAACCCGGGGAGATGTTGGTCACGGTAAAGAAGCCGGAGCCATTCGTGACAACCTGGCGATCGGCCTTTGTTTCTTCGTTGGTGACGTTGACTTTGGCATTCGCGACGACTGCGCCGGTGGGGTCTTTCACTTCACCTGAGATGGTTGAGTTGTCGGATTGCGCGAAGACGGACATGGAAACGGCGAACAGTGCCAGGAGGGCAGTGGTCGCTCTGCGTAGAGCTACCGTAAACATTTGAGTTGAGTTCTCCTTGAGCGGCTTGTAACCGCTGTTATCGGGCGCAAAGGGATAGCGTCGCAAGAATAGATGTGCAAACACCCCTGATTTACCTGAGACCGATTATAGCCATTCGTGCCGGTCAGATACGACCCGCAGTTGCGGATCGTTACCGGAGAGGTACTTATTTCACAAAATCTTCATAATTGAGGCGCTGGCAGACGCCGCCGTAATCGAGGCTCGAAGCCATAAACAGGGAGCTGATGCTTTTATCAGTCCACCGGCCACCCACTGATGCCGATGCCCACCGCACCCGGCCCATTCGTACGGCGAGACGATAGTAGAAATAGCTGTGCAGTTGTTTACCGCTCGCAACCTGCAGCTTTCGCTCCGTTTGTACTTCTAAAGCGGGTCAGCAAGAAAGAGAAAGCCCCGTCCGGGAAACCGGGCGGGGCTTTTTTGCGTTTCGGGGAGCAGGGCGTCAGAGGACTTCGCGGTCGGGTGATGGCAGGCGTTCCTCTGCGATCTCCACGTTCAGCAGGACCTCTTTATGGTTGCGCATCACCGTAAAGGTCACGTTCCGGTGCAGGGCGCGAATGATACCTGCGATTTCCCGGGTACTGGAGACAGGGGTACCGCTCACCTTAATGATCACATCGCCGGCTTTGAGACCGGCTTTGGAAGCGGCCGTTTTCTCGGAGACGGTGCGAACGAGAATGCCTTCTTTGACCCCGAAGAACTCCGCCAGTTGCGGCGTGAGGGTTTCGCCTTCGAAGCCGACGCGCGGGGACTGGCCGGTCATGATACTGAAGCCTTCCGGCATTACGGGCATCGGCGGCATGGGGGGCATGAGATCGCCGTTTTGATTGTTGAGGTAGAAGACCTGCAGGGGGCGGGCTTCCAGGGTAGCGGTGATGGTCTGTTTGGCGCCGCCGCGCCAGATGCCGAGGGTGACTTTGGAGCCTCGTGCCATTTCAGCGATAGTGCCGGCAAACTCCAGGCCATTTTCCACCTTCTGGCCGTTTACTTCGAGGATGACATCGTGCTCTTTAAGGCCGGCTTTGGCTGCCGGACTTTTCTCGTCAACGTGGGTGACTTCTACGCCGGAGTCATCCCTGAGCTTCAAAGCCTTCATGCGTTCCGGGGTGAGATCTCCGAGGCCAACGCCCAGCCACCCGCGTTTGGGGGCCATGGAGCGCAGACGGACGGAGCGACCGCCGGAAAGAGGACGGGGCGCGGATGGGGCGGCGGGAGAAGGGGGCGGCGGGGGAGGGGTTTGGGGAGTGGCAGCTTCGAGGGAGGCGAGCACGCCAAGGCAAACGAGAACGGTTTTTTTCAAAAACATGATGAGCTTGTCTCCGGACGTTAACGCACTTTTTGCGTTACAGCATCTTTGACGGGCGCAAGCCTGTTTCGTCACGTCGGCGCCAAACCCGGGCGCGGGTCAGTTTTTGGAAATCTTGTCGAGAATCGCCGCGCTTTCCTCGATTTTGTCTTCCCGGTAGAGGACGCTGGCAAGGCCTTTCAGTGCCTCCACGTTCTTCGGCTCTGCCTGGACAACCTGCTTATAAAGATCCTCGGCGACCGAGTAGTCCTTGCGATCCATGGATTCCTGGGCAGCCTGCATCTTGGTTTTGGTATCGGCCGTGGCGGAAGGCATCTTCGGCTTTTCCGCCGCAGGGGAGGTGGAAGCCGCTTGCTCCTGCTTCTTGTTCACGAGCGTGAAAACCGTCCAGGCCAGCGCGACCAGCAACACAAGTGCTCCCGCTACTGCCCAGAAGATCTTCACGCCGCGGTCGCCGTCAGACGTGTTCCGGCGCTTTTTGCGGATCCGATCCGGGCGCTGCGCCGGAGAATCGTCATCGTTGTCGGAGAGGGAACTTTCATCCCGTGAGGCATCGCGTTCCGCATCCGCGCTGTAAACGGGCGGCGCGGGCTTCGGGTCATTCACCGCGGCAAGCCGTTTGGGTAGTTCTTGTGCTAATTTATCCACCCCGCTGATCAGACGGCTGAGATTATCCTCAGTGCGCTGCGAGTATTCGCGCAACTGGCCCATAGCCTCGGCCTGATTCGACATGTCGTGCTCCAGCGCGGAGACACGCTGCACCAGCTTGACCTGAATATTCTTCACGAAGGTCTCAAGCGTGCGGACGTGGGTCTCCTCGATCTCCTGCTGCAGCTTCCCTGCCATCTGGTGGAAACGCTGTGTAACCGCATCTTCAATCAGTTTCGGCAGGCGGGCTTCCAGATCGTTGACGCTGCGACCAATGACGGCGACATCGGTTCCCGAACGGGGATCGCGGAGGGAATTCACCAGTTGGGTGCTGAGCCAGCCGCGCGGGTCGGCAGGAATGGGGGAGGCTCCGTCTTCCATCTGCGCCACACGGGAATCGATGTCATCCAGGCGATCAAGAATCGGTCGGATACCGTCCGCCATTTGGGACATGATGTCGTAATCGTGATCGTCCATGCCGGACGGGGCGGCATCCTCACGAATTCTGCGCCGCAGAGAGGCGGAATCATTGCCGGGACGCGTTCTGGCAGCGCGGCGGCGGGGGCGTTCTTCAGACTCGTTGCCTGAGCCGGAAGATGCGGCGGAAAATTCCGCAGGCGGCGGAGCCTGCCACGTGCGCGGCGGTTCTTCCAGCAGGTGCCGGTCGCGACCATCCCGCTGCAGTTGCGGTGAAAAGTATTGTCCACCATCCCGCACATAAGAGATAGCGTCAACCAGATGCCGGGCCGGACCGTTCTTCAGAAGATACCCATCGCCGCCGGCACGCACAACTTCGCGAACAATCTCGTCGTCCGTGGTACCTGCAACGACGATGATTTTGGTCAGGAGAGACTCCGCGCGAACGCGGCGGACAAGCTCAATACCGTGCATTTTGGGAAGATTCAGGTCGACTACCGCGATATCAGGTTGCTGCCTGCGTATCTCTTCGAGAGCGGACTCTCCATCCGCGGCGCGGGCGATAACTTCCATTCCGTCATTCCCGGAGAGAACTGCGGCAAGGCCATCCCGGCGGAGAGCGTCCTCATCGGCCAGAAGAATTCGAATTTTTGCGGGCGTTGGCATCTTTCGTGAAATGTTTCAGCAAGGATTGTTTCAGTTTCCGATTTTAGCGTGTATTTAGTTCCGGAGTGTCATGCCCCGAACATTTCAGGCCCATGCGCTAGCCAAATGCGCCCTGAGGTTCGGTAGAGGCGGGTACAAACCGCCCGACAGGGTGAATCTGCGCTTGCGCGCTCACCAGACGATCAATTCCGTCGATCAGTCTTTGCACACTTTGTTCAGTTTTGACCGAACAGTCGCGCAGGTCCGCCATGGCGGCGGATTGGCCGGCCACTTCCGCTTCAAGCCTGGAGATCCGGTCGACGACTCTTTTTTGCACACCATCGACCAGCGCGTCGAGAGTCCGCTGCTGAGCGTCGGCGAGCCGCTGTTCCAGTTTGTCTTCCACTTCGGCAAGGCGCTGGCGAATATCTTCCGCCACACGAATACGGAGTTCGGCGCCGAGGGCTTCCGTTGCAGCCTGTTGTTTATGGGAAAGCTGAGTAGAAAGAAGCTGCTCCAGTCTGGACTCGAAGACCTGCAGTGCGGGCCCGTCGTCAACAGGGTGCGGATTCGTCTCAGGCGGAGCAGAACTGAACGCTGCCAGCTTTACTTCCATCGCCGCCACCCGATCAAGCACGGTTTCCAATCGGTCGGAGGCGGGCTGGCGGGCACTGTTACGTTCGAGAGCTTTCCGATTGAGAGCGCGAAATCCGGAACCGAGGACCAGTCCGCTTCCTACCGAAACCGCTACCAGATTGATGAATTTTCCCATGGCACCGCGCAGGCCGAACTATGAGGATATCGAAGATCGCCGGGCGAATGGGATTTTTCCGGTACCAGTACAGAACATTGTAAGGAAATCAGGACTTTCCGGGCTCGTCATCGCCTTCCCCGGGCGGCGTGTTAGTGGTCAGGTTGCGGTTGATGGCGAAACGGACCAGACCCGCGATGCCATCGACGTGCAGCTTGCGCATGATGTTGGCGCGATAAGTGTCGACGGTCTTGGGACTGATGTCGAGCATCTTCGCGATGTCTTTCGGGCGCATTCCATCCACCAAAAAGGTGAAGACCTCGTACTCCCGTTTGCTGAGCTGGGAAATGGGATCCTTGCGTTCCAACGCCTTCTCAGGGGATTCGCGGCGCAAAAGCGGAGTGAGATACTGTCCGCCGTCGCGAATGAAGCTGATGGCATCAAAAAGATGACGTGCGGGCCCGTCTTTAAGGACGTAGCCATTGGCGCCGGCCCGGAACAACTCTTCAATTATCAACTCGTCGCGATTGATGGAGAGGACAATCAGTTTCGTTGGCACCTTCAGTTGCCGCAGTCTCTTGACCACATCAAGGCCGGTCATCTTCGGCATATTGAGGTCAAGAATGGCAAAGTCAGGCACCAGAGTGGAGATCATCTCAAGCGCCTGTTCCCCGTCGGAACACTGACCGACGATCCGCACCTCAGGCCTGGCCCGGAAGAACGCGGCAATGCCCTCCCGAACGATGCCGTGATCGTCGGCGAGAATGAGCGTGATGTCTGGTTCTGCGTCCACTTACTCTTCCTGATGGGGAATACGGACAGTTATTAGCGTGCCCGCTACCCCAGTCTTTATGCTACACGTACCTCCGGCGGCGAGCGCATGTTGGCGAATGGCTGCGAGGCCCATTCCGCCCCCGCTGACGGAGTCCGCGGCAATACCGGAGCCGTTGTCGGCAACCCGCAATTCAATCTGGTCGCCATCGGGGATCAGCGAGACCGAGAGATGAGTGGCGCCGGAGTGGCGAATCACATTTGAGACACACTCCTGGGCGCAACGGTAGAGGGCCAGTTTCCCGCTGTGACCGGGCTCTTGCGGGAGCTCCCGGATGTCAAAGTCGGTTTCGGCGAAACAGGTTTCCGCCCCGAGATCCTGCAGCAGGCGGCGGATTGCCTGCGTCGTGGAGAGATTTTGCCAGTCCGGCGGGTACAGACGGTGCGAAACCGCACGAACTTCTGAAAGCGCCGATTCCGTGAGTTGCCGGAGCCTGACCATTGCCTGTTGCCCGTCCGGGGGCAGCAGGGCTGAGCAGGCAGACAAAATCTCAAGATTGAGCTTGATCCCGGCCAGCGGCTGGCCAGCCCCGGCATGCAGGTCCCGGGCAATGCGGGAACGTTCCTGCTCTATCTGCCGGAGAAGACTGCGGCCCTGGCGGCGGCCCTCGCGTGCCATGAAGTTGCTGATTCGAATGTTCTTATCCGCGATTGAGGCAAGCATCTCCGCCCATATGTCACCAGCGCCGGCGGACGAACTACTCCGGTCCATGCCAAATCCGTCGTTTCGGTGCGCGCTCATCATCTTTGTAAAGGTTATAACGGGGAGGGGGTGAATATTTGATCACTGCATCAGAAATCCCCTGGTCCGATTGGGGAATTGGTACTGGAACTTCGGTTGTATGAAATCGTCGGTCGCAAATCTTATAATCGACACTTGTCTCACACTGGCCTCAAAGTCGCGGGAAAAGCTGCTCTGGTAGCCGCCGGAGTCGCTTTCGGCTTTCACAAAGGCCTGTCGGGCGGAGACACCCCGGCGATTCCCTGCCCGGCCTCGGAGGTGCATCCGCCGGAAAAGGTGCCGCCGGAAGAGGCACCTCCGCCGGGAGAGGTGTTGCGGGAAGAGGTGTTGCGGGAAGAGTTAAATTCCGTGGCTGAAGACGTGGCGCTCAGGGACGTGAATGCGAAAGATAAACCTTCCCTGGCCCGACTGTCCCGATTGGAGTCGATCGAGAACCGCCTCAACCGGCTGGAGGAAGGTGCCGGGCGGGCACCCGCGAACAGCGCGACCTTGCAGGACCTGGCGGAGGCGATCGCGAAGGCGACCGAAAGCATTTCGAACGATATCGACCGGCGATTCGAAGTGCAGCGGCTCTCCATTCACTCGCTGCGCGCCCTGATAGCGCAGACCGACGTACTCCTGGAACAGGTACTGCGCCGACTTGAAGACGCTGCGGAGTGACGTTGCCCGGGCGTGTTAGCAGATTTTCAGGATTTGCGCAGACCGAATCGACATGTATCTTCCGGGCAGCACGCAGGTGGGACCTGCAGTTCCACCAGTCGATCTCCTCATAAGAGCGGCCACAGTGGCACCGGTGGTCTTGCCGCCGGTACGTCCGTACCTTCCCTTGTGATAGTTTTCGTGGCCCCATTCAGGCTGGACGGAACCGTCTGCCGCACCTCGGGATGTCAGCCTGCGGTAAAGCAGAAACTGCTCTAATACCTGAACTGAGGTACCGGCAGGCGCTCCGCAGGTTGCGACTTCGGCGGCACCCGCTCTACAAAGAAGGAACGTGGTGGCTGCCAAACGCCGGGATGAGTCTGCTTGCCTGGACCGGAAGATGACCGCTCGGCAGAGCCCGCCCCCGGAGCGAGGTTTTTTAAACCATACAGCGCCAGTTCGAAACGGTCCTTGACCCCCAGCTTTTGGAAGAGGCGGGAAAGGTAGACTTTGACTGTGCCCTCGGAGATGGTGAGCGCCGTGGCGATTTCCTTATTCTTGAGGCCCTGAGAAAGAAGAGTCACGAGTTGACCTTCCCGCCGGGTCAGTGAGTAACGCCGGGCGCCCATAATACTGTCGGTGAGGGCTTTGTCGAACCAGAGTTCCCCTTCACGAACGCGATCAAGGCAACGCAGGAGGGTTTCGACCGGCAGCGTCTTGCGCAGGATCCCGCGAATCCCGAGGCTCATCGCCTGCAGAGCAAGCTCCGTAGAGATGGTATGTACCCAGAGGACAATCTTCGCCTGGTACGAAATACCGTGCAGGCTGCTCAGCACAGAGAAAGTTACATCATTGGTCATGTCGACCAGAAGCAGCTCCGGCTGGTGTTGCTCAAGTTGAGCAGCCAGCGTATCGACACTGGAACACCAGGAACACAGGTCGAGGCCTTCGGTGTCCGCCAGAATTTTGGTCAGGCCCTCCGCCAGAATTGGCTCATCGGTGCAAAGCAGTACTCTTGCCATGTGATGGAGCTTAACATTCCGGCGCTAACTTTTCTAATACTATTTGCATTATTTTTCGGGAATCTACACCAGGAATAGGCCATTAGTTGACGCCGGCGCACACAACTTCTTTCGGTATATACAGATGCAGCGGTTTTGGTTATTCTTTCTGAGAAGCACCAATCGGAGGGTCTCCAGACCCTGACTCCATTAGGTATACAAAGCGCCCACAACCGTTGTTATCGTTTTTCTTTTAACCATAGATAACAGTGGAATGCAACCTATTTTCGGTATTGTGCGAAACGGGACCATAGGCCTAAATTCAGTAATAACTGCTGAAATGGATCGCCGAACCACAGACCGACACGACCTGAGGCTCCTGTGCCACGTGGGCAAACCCAAAGCGGGACGAAAAGCCGCCGGGAGCCCTGCAGCAAGTACCCTTGCCGGATTCATTTCAGCGGGGGTGGAAAGCCTGACCGAGAACCTGAGCCGCGACGGGATGCTGATGCGGTGGCTTGACGAGGTGCCGCTACCGGAACTGGGGGCCGCCCTGACGGTCGAGATTGATCTTCCGGCGGGTCCGGATTTTGGTCCGCGGGTGATGAAGTGCGCTGCAACTGTGATTCGAATCACGGGCCGGCCCGGCACGAAGCGCTCCGTTGGACTGCGGCTCGAAAAGGTCCGCTTCACCAAAGCAACAAAGAAAAGACAAATTGAACTGGCCTCGATGCCAGTCGCCTCGGACAGAGTGAACTGACGATGCCCATCTCCGCTCCCGCAACGCTTTCTCCGGCAACGCTTTCCCCGGCAAACCTTTTAAATACAGGTACGCCACGCCCCCCCGTTGTCAACACGGCGGCAGAAAAGGCAGTGGCGCGTTTCTTGCCGTCATTGACCGATGTGGCATTCCTGATGCCGATCCTGTTCATTTTTATAAAACTGGCCGGAGCGCGGACGCTGCTGGGGGATGGCGACACCGGGTGGCACGTCCGGACCGGGGAGTGGATGTTGGCGAACGGTCGGGTTCCGACAGTGGATATGTTCTCTTTCAGCCGCCCAGGGGCGCCCTGGTTTGCCTGGGAGTGGCTGTGGGATCTGGGCGCAGCAATGTTGCACCAGCGCTGGGGGATGTCTGCGGTGGTGGCGGCGAGCCTGTTTGTGGTTTGCCTGACCAGCGCCTTTCTGTTCCGGCTAATCCGCCGGGCCTGTAATAACGGGTTTGTTGCCATAGCCGTAACCCTATTGGCAACCGGGGGCTGCGCGATCCACTGGCTGGCGCGGCCCCATCTTTTCACACTTCTGTTTCTCACGCTGACACTGCATATCACGGTGCGGGCACGGGAGGGAAGACTCAGCCTGCTGGGTTGGCTGGTCCCGATGACGCTTGTGTGGACAAACCTGCACGGAGGCTTCTTCGTGGTTTTCCTCGTCTTGGCCTGCTACATCGGGTCAGACCTTTTGAATGCGGCTTTGGAAGGCGATGCGGTACAGCGGGATTTGTATCTTCGCTCTTCCCTGCCCTGGCTGGCGGTGTTCGTCGGCTGTTTTGCTGTTACCTTTATTAATCCGTACGGCTGGAATCTGCACAAGCACGTGGTCGAGTACGTGACCGATCCCTATCAGCTGCAGCATATTACCGAATTCCAGTCAATGAACTTTCATTCGCCGGTGGTCGTTTATTTTGAACCACTGATGCTGCTGGCCATCGGAGTTGCGCTGGTGGATATCCGGCGGAGGAACTTCGCCGATGTATTCCTCGGAATGGGTTTCCTGCACCTTGCACTGCTGGCCCAGCGGAATCTGCCACTATTCGCGATTGCGGCTTCTCCGGCGGTGGCGCGGGGCATTATGAGCGCCATTCGGGTGGCGGAGGGAAGCGCGCTGGCGGGATGGATTAGCCGGACGGCGCGCCGTTTCACCGCCATGAGCGCGGATTTCGAAGAGACGGACCGGCTGGGCCGGGTTTACCTGACAAGTGTTCTGGCAATCTGCGGAATCAGCGCCATGCTGCTGCTGACGCCCGCTGTACCGGGCATTTATGACAACAAGTTTGCGTCCACCTACGATCCAAAGTTCTATCCCGAGAAGGCCCTGGCGCTGCTGCGTGCGCCGGAGAGTAAGCACATCTTTTCGGAAGACGAGTGGGGCGATTACCTGATCTACCAGCTCTATCCGGTGAAGCAGGTTTTTATCGACGGTCGCAGCGATTTTTACGGCGACGACTTTGGCGAACGCTACCTGGACCTGATGAACGTGAAGTTCGACTGGCAGAAAACACTGGATAAGTACGCCATCGACACGATCATCCTGTCCCCCAAATTTGCGCTGACCAGCGTTCTCAAGATCTCGCGGGACTGGCGTGTGGTTTACGACGACAAAATGACTCTCGTCTTCCGCCGCAATTCCCCCGAAACAGTTTCTCTCGCAACCAGTAGCGAGGGGAATCCCCGTGATCGTGTGATCACGAAACTGCAACGCCGTGGTCGAGAGATCACGCAACCAACCCGTGGTGGTTCCGGGCTCGCGGGCAAGACCATGTCCCGGGTCACAGGGGCCGCCCCGAAGACCACATAAGAACAAAAAAGGAAAGAGGAGAGCAAAACAATGAAGAACATGATCATGAATTTCGTAAAGGACGAGCAGGGACAGGATCTGATCGAATACACGCTGTTGATGGCGTTTATCGCGCTGGCTTCCGCCGCGATCTTTGTGAACGCTGGTTCCAGCGTGAACTCGATCTGGAAGAACGCGAGCAACCAGCTGTCCAACGCCGCCGTTTCGGCCAGCTAACTTAACCCCGGTCGCGCGGGTTTTCCCTCGGGCATGGCCCCTGGCAGAACCCGTCGCGGCCAGCTTACCTGAATCAGCACGACGAGGAGAAGAAGAGCATGAAATCGTTTTTTCAACAGTTTCTGAAGGAAGAATCCGGACAGGATTTGATCGAATACACCCTTCTGCTGGCATTTATCGCGCTGGCATCGGCATCGCTGTTTTTGAGTGCCGGCGGCAGCGTCGCGAGCATCTGGGGCCAGGGAAGCAACACGCTCTCGAACGCCGCAGTTTCCGCGAGCTAGTGCGGGGATATGGCCGGGGCGTTTCGCCGGACAAACGCCCCACACCATACCACGCCGCCGTCCGGGTATTGAAGTTTTGTTCGCAAAGAGTCGATCAGAGCAGTTAGAGGCAGGCCCGGAAAAAACCCATGAAAAAGAGACTCATCAGCGTACTGGCTTTCGCACTGGCCGTTTCGGCCGGCGCCGCCTTCGTGCTGTACCAGCTGATTGCCTCCAAAGTGAATGTGAATTCGGGGGCCAAACAGCCAACGACAAAGGTGTTCGTGGCAGGGCGTGATCTGGAATTGGGTGCGCTGATCACGGAAAAAGAAATCCGTATGCAGGAATACCTGATGCCGCCTGCGGGAGCGATCACGAAGAAGGAAGATCTGGTCGGCCGCGGTGTGGTGAGCCCGATCCATCAGGATTCGGTATTTTTTGACTCTGCGCTTGCGCCGAAGGGCGCGGGTGCCGGGTTCGCCGCGACAATCCCCAAAGGGATGCGCGCGTTTGCGGTGCATGTCAACGAAGTGGTTGGAGTGGCAGGGTTCGCGGTGGCAGGCGCCAGAGTGGATGTTCTGGTGTCGGGCGTCCCGCAGAGTTCGACCGGCGAGAGTCTCGGCGCCATCACTCGTACTCTGTTGCAGAATATCGAAGTCCTGTCGGCAGGCCAGAACTTCCAGAAGGATGCCGAGGGTAAGCCGGTACTGGTGCAGGTGGTGAACCTGCTGGTGACACCGGAACAGGCGGAACGGCTGAATCTGGCAACTGACAACAAGATCCAGCTGGTGCTGCGGAACCCGACTGACAGAGACATTGTGGTGACACCTGGAGCATCCACGGCGGGTCTTTTCGCCGGCACGGCTCTTCCGATGTCAAAACCCGCGGGGGACAGTTCGCGCTTCGTGACGCCGGAAATTCTGCGTCAGCCCCGGCCCATTCCGCAACCCATGCGACAGGTGGAACCAACGCGGCATCCGGTGGTTCCGGAGCTTCTTCGCACCGTCACGATTGAAGTGATTTCAGGTGATAAAAAATTCCAGGCGACATTCCCCGAGACCGCTCCCGCTCAGCCGCGCGACATGACCGCGAAAGCGAGTAATACGGAGTTGCAGCCGTGATCTCTCTTCGGGTAAAAATGAACGCCCTCGACTTCATTCTGCTGACAGGCCTTGCCCTTTGTGCCAGCGCCCTGCGGGCAGAAACACACCCCGCCATCGCAAAAATTCTGGTGGGAACGGGCCGAACCTACATTATCGACACGACGGTGAATATCGAACGGGTGTCCATTGCCTCGCCCGAGGTGGCTGAGGCGGTGCCGGTGAACCCACGCACGCTGATGGTGAATGGCAAATCAGCAGGCGAAACCAGTCTGATTGTCTGGCTGAATGACGGCACCCGCAGCGAGTATGAAGTCAACGTACGTCTGGCGGCTTCCCGCATTGAAGCCGCAGTGCAGCAGGCCAATGAGGAGTTCGGCGGGCGCGTGCACTTCACAGTGGAGAACACGACCGTTTACCTGACCGGCACAGTGAAGAATCTGTTTGAATCGCAGCGCGCGGTTTCGATTGCCGAGACGCTGGGCAAGGTGGTCAACCTTTTGAAGGTGGACGTACCGCCGCAGGAAGTGCAGGTACTGCTCAAGGTCCGGTTTGCGAACGTAGACAGGACGAAATCGAAAGATCTGGGGATCAGCTTCGTGGGCGCGCCGCTGGGCTTCCCCTTCTCGACCAAAACGGGCGCTTACCCGTCAGGGACTGTGGCGAGATCGAATAGCGGCGAAACTACGGTGACGCTAAGCGATGCACTGAACCTGCTGTTCTTCGACCCGCAAATCAATGTGGGAGCGACGCTGAAAGCGCTGGAAGCGCGGGCCGTCCTGCAGATCCTCGCTGAGCCGAACCTGCTTGCAATGAATGGCCATGAAGCCAGTTTTGTGGCGGGTGGTGAATTCCCCTTCCCGACCCTTTCCGGCGGTGGAGCAACCAGCCAGGTCACCATCCAGTTCCGCCAGTTCGGTGTGCAGATTCACTTCCTGCCCACCATCACACCGCGAGGGACCATCCGGCTGCATCTGAGCCCTGAAGTAAGTTCGCTTGATTTTGCGAATGCGTTGACAGCAAACGGCAACACGGTCCCTGCGCTGAATACCCGGAAGGTCGATACGGATATCGAACTGGAGAGCGGGCAGACCTTTGCAATCGCCGGCCTGCTGGACCAGCGAACCACCGAGTCGCTCAGCAAGATCCCGGGTCTGGCGGATATCCCCATCCTGGGCAAACTGTTCACGTCAAAAAACATCAATGTGTCGAATTCCGAGTTACTCATTATCGTAACGCCGGAAATCGTGGGGCCGATCGCTAACCCGAAAGACGTTCCCACGCTGGAAACACCGCTGCAGTTCATGAAGGGGAAAGGCATCCTGAACGACCCGCCCCGTACTCCTGGCACAGAAGTAACCGGGCCGGCACCGGTGCAGCCGCAGCGCCACGAGATTCCGGTGCAGGAAATGGAGAAATTTCAGCTGGATCAATCCCGGCAGCCCGGCTCGGGAACGGGAAGCGGAACGACACGCAGCGGAGCAGCGCCGGCTTCCGGCATGACCGGAGCCCCCTCAGTGCCTGCGGCCGACGGTGACGGTGTGCCCGTGGCCGGACCGGCAAGGATCAAGCCATGAGCATGTCCCCCCTCACGGCGGCGCTCGTCATCTCCACGCGGCAACTGTGGGAGCAGGCGCATGCCTGTATCCAGAATCTGCCCGTCCGGATTGCCCTTGAGCAGCATGAGCCAGACGAGGGCGACACACTGCTGGACCGCCTGGAACGGCACCGCGTCGACGTAATCCTGGTGGAACTAAAGTGTCTGACATTGCCCTTTGATGAATTTGTGCGCCGCGCGCAGGACACAGTGTCGCAACCGGCTGTGTTTGTGCTGCATCCGGATGCCTCGCCTTCGCACATTCTGGAGTCGTTACGTGCCGGGGCGCAGGAGTTTCTGTATCCGCCGCTCACCGGAACGCTGCGGGAAGCGTTCGAAGGCCTGGCAGCCACGCGCAGCAAGGGCCCGGTGGGAAACTCGCAGGGTCTGGGTCGGGTGATGGGATTCATTTCGGCCAAAGGCGGCTGCGGCGCAACCACCTTCGCAGTCCACGTAGCGGCGGAGGCAGTCCGGGGCTTTGCAAAGAAGGGCGAGGTACAACCCACGCTCCTGGCAGACTTCGACATGGAAGCGGGCCTGATGCGCTTCCTGATGAAATCGAAATCGACCTGGTCAGTTCGTGATGCGCTGGAAAATCTGCACCGTATGGATTCCACTTACTGGGACAAGCTGGTGTCGAAACACGGAGCAGGTCTGCACATGATCCCGGCGCCGGACGATTTGGCGGCACGCGGGCCGGTGGGAGCCCAGGAAATCGCCCATCTGCTGCGCTTCATGCGGTCAGTTTACCCGTTGACAGTAGTTGATTTCGGTCGGCATACCAGTCCGGCAGCTCTCGATTCGATTCCGGAGCTCGACACTCTCTATTTGTTGACTACAGGAGAGCCGGATGTACTGCGACATGCAAAGGAGTGCGCGGAGACCTTCGCGGCGCGTGGCTTCGACCGGGCGCGTATCAAGACGCTGGTGAACCGTCAACCCGAACGCGGGCCTGGCGCAGAGATGATCGCTGACCACCTGGGCGCACCCGCGGCGGGCTTCTTCACCAGCGACTACGTGTCTCTCTACGACGCCTGGAGCGAGGGACGCCTGTTACAGAGCAGCACGAAACTCGGGAAAGAACTCGCCGCTCTGGCGGCAACCGTAGTGGCTCGGGTGAAAGGTGAATCCGTGGTCACGCCGGCTCAAAAACCGCACCTGGCGGAGGAGCCCGCAGGCTTGAACAGATTCCTCTCTTTTTTCCGGAAGGCGACCGCGTAAGCGGCCTGGATAAATATGGCAAACATGCAGACAGCAGGAACGAACGGGCAGCCCGAGGCCGGGTGGGTAACCCGGATGGCGAACCGGGATTCCACCGGTATTGAGTACCAGGAACTGAAGTTCGCCATCCATCGGAAACTGCTGGACCGCATCAATCTGGAAGCGTTGTCTTCCCTTGCGGGCGAACGGGCGCGTTCTGAAATTCGGTCGGCTGTCGCGAAGCTGGTGGATGAGGAACGGACGCCGCTCAGTCTCTCCGAGAAAGAGCGCGTCATTGAGGAAGTCCTTGATGAGGTGTTTGGTCTTGGTCCCCTGGAACCGCTGCTGCGGGACCCCACGGTATCGGACATCCTGGTGACCACGCCACGTCTTGTCTATGTGGAACGTGGCGGCAAACTCTACCGGACTTCCGTGGAGTTCAAAGACAACACGCATCTGCTGCGAATTATCGAGAAAGTGGTGGCGCGCGTTGGACGGCGTGTGGATGAATCATCGCCTCTGGTGGATGCCCGCCTGCCCGACGGGTCACGTGTCAACGCAGCGATTCCACCAGTCGCCGTCGATGGCCCGTTGCTCTCCATTCGCCGTTTCGGGAAAGATCTGATGCAGGGCGAGGACCTGGTCAAGAAGCTGGCGCTCACCGACGGCATGCTGGAACTGCTGAAGGCCTGCGTGCGGGCACGACTGAATATCGTGATCTGTGGCGGAACAGGTGCCGGTAAGACGACGCTGCTCAACGTTCTCTCCAGCTACATTCCGGAGAACGAACGCATTGTCACCATCGAAGACGCGGCCGAACTGCGGCTCCGGCAAACGCACGTTGCGCGAATGGAAACGCGCCCCGCGAACATCGAGGGCAACGGAGCGATCAAGATCCGGGATCTGGTCATCAACTCCCTTCGTATGCGACCCGACCGCATCATCGTCGGCGAAGTCCGGAGCGAAGAGGCACTGGACATGCTGCAGGCGATGAATACGGGTCACGACGGGTCACTGACCACCATCCACTCGAATACGCCCCGTGACGGCGTGGCGCGCCTCGAAGTGATGGTCGGCATGGCAAATGCGAATATGGCTCCGCGGGCGATCCGGCAGCAGGTTTCCAGCGCCATCGACCTGATGATTCAGGTGTCGCGTTTCAGCGATGGCTCACGCAAGCTGACACACATAACCGAATTGGTGGGCCTTGAGGGCGACCAGATCACCATGCAGGATATTTTTCTTTTCGAAAAGGCCGGCGTGGCGGAAAACGGCAAGGTAATGGGCCGTTTCCGGGCAACCGGCGTACGGCCCCGGTTCTACGAAAAGCTCAAGACTTCGGGCATTGTATTGCCGACATCCCTGTTTCAGACCGTGGTGGAGATTGGCCAGGGATGACGACCATTATTGCGTTCTGCTTCCTGGTCATTCTGGCGCTGCTGCTGCTTTCCATCAGCTTCGGTCTGCGGTTCTACGAGAGCCGCAACCGCAACAAGCTGGTCTCGATGCTGCGTACTGTCACCGAGGATGGCGAGGAACAACACGTCAATATTCTGCTGGACGCGGACGCGAAGAAAGATCGCGCCGCAAGCCCGCTGAACGCCGTGGCTGACAAGCTGACGAAGCTGCTGAACGAGTCAGGCCTTGACTGGACGCTGTCGCGTTTCGGAATCATGACCGGCGTTGCCACTATTCTGGGCCTGATCGGAGGGCTTGCTGCACCGGTTTCGGCTCCGCCTGCGGCGAGAATGCTGGGTTTGGGCTGCATCGCGGCCATCTTGCCGATGATGTATGTGAAGAAAAAGCGCGGTTCCCGGATCGCCGAAATGGAAGCGCAGCTGCCCGATGCGCTGGACTTCCTGTCGCGCTCCATGCGGGCCGGGCATGCGTTCAGCATCAGTCTCGAAATGATCGGGGAGGAGGTGGCCGAGCCACTGGGTCAGGAGTTCCGTGCCCTCTTTAACGAGCAAAATCTCGGCGCATCACTGGAACGTTCGCTGGAGAACTTCCACAAACGCGTGCCTTTGCCTGACGTGCGGTTTTTCTCCTCCGCAGTGCTTTTGCAGCGCCAGACCGGCGGCAACCTGAGCGAAATTCTAAACCGGCTTTCGCATATTATCCGGGAACGGTTCCAGCTAAAAGGGAAAGTCCAGGCGGCG
>JBBQDH010000053.1:0-26777 GCA_038319515.1 Bryobacterales bacterium | reverse complement strand
CGACCCCCATCGGACCCCGGCTCCTGAGCAGCGTGTTGCCTGGTACCGAACCAGGTGCCTCACCTGCCACGCAACCAGTTCCTGCGGCCGACCGGGGGACTGCACTGCCTGCCATATGCCGAAGGCCAAAGTCGTCGACGTAAACCACGGCGTTTTGACAGACCATGCGATTCCGAAAACTCCCGGCACCCTTTCGTCCACAACGAGTTCCTGGAAGCTGAAGCCGTTTTCGGCCGCAGACCAGGGCGACCGTGAGCTGGGCCTGGCCTATGCCGTGTTGGCGTTTCAAACCGGCGAGCCACGCCAGGAGACTGAGGCCTTGCGACTGTTGACAACGACGGTGCCCGACCGGGAGGTGCTGCTGGCTCTGGCCGGTTTGTATCAGAGAAGGGGCGACTATTCCCGCTCGCTCGCCCTCTATCGCCCGGGCACGAACGATCCTGGGTTCGCGCCCACGCTGGTGAATCTGGGGGTTTATTTCGGGCTCAACGGGAGAATGGAGGAGGCCATCGCCGCATGGAAGGGTGTTCTGAAGCAGAATCCGTGCATGACCGAGGCAGCAGTAAATCTAAAGAAGGCGCTCGGGTTCCAGGGCGATTTCGCCGCAGCCAAAGTTTTTTCGGACTCTCAGGCGGGCTGCATCTTTTAACTACATTAAAGGTCGGAAGGTCTAAAAGCGTCAGAACCGTTTGATTCTGCGTTTGGCCTCGCCGAAGTTGACGGCGAGCAGCTTGATCAGGGATGAATACACAACAAGGAGTTTTGGGCTCCAGGTGGTCTCCACAGACCCGAGTGGGGTAAATCACGGGTCTGTAAGTCTATGAGAAATTTGGTCGGGCTGGCGGGATTCGAACCCACGACCTCTTGCACCCCAAGCAAGCGCGCTAGCCAGGCTGCGCTACAGCCCGAAGACACCAGTGTACACGGTCGCCAGTTGCGGATTGATCGGGTACCCTGAATGCTATGCGCCTCCAAACAATCGCCGCAGGAATCCTTGTCTCCGCCAGCCTCGCCATCGCCCAAAACGGGTTCTACCTGAAAGACGGAGACCGCGTCGTTTTCTATGGCGACAGCATCACGGACCAACGGCTCTACACCACCTTCGCGGAATCCTATGTAGTCACTCGTTTCCCGACCATGAACGTCGCGTTCACGCATTCGGGTTGGGGTGGCGACCGTGTGAGCGGCGGGGGCGGCGGGCCGATCGATCAGAGGCTCTCGCGGGACGTCTTCCCTTACAAGCCGACGGTGGTGACCATCATGCTCGGCATGAACGACGGTGCCTACCGGGCCTTTGACGAGAAGATCTTCGCCACGTACAAAGCAGGCTTCGAACACATCCTGGATTCGCTCAAGGCCAACCTGCCGGAGACCCGTGTCACGCTGATTCAGCCTTCACCCTACGACGATGCAACGCGGGCACCACTCTTCGAAGGCGGCTACAACGGCGTACTGCTGCGTTACAGCGACTATCTGAAGACTCTGGCGCAGTCCAGACATCTGGATCTGGCGGATCTCAACAACCCCGTTGCCGCCATGCTGAAAAAAGCGGCCGACACCGATAAGGAACAGGCGCAAAAGATTCTGCCGGACCGGGTGCATCCCGCGCCCGCCGGGCATCTGATCATGGCGGCGGCGCTGATCACGGCCTGGCATGGCACCGCGCTGGTATCGGACGTGTCGATTGATATGTCGAGCGGCAAGGTGCTCACAAAGAACGCGAAAGTGGAGCAGGTGATGGGCAGTTTGGGGGTCGGCTGGACGACGACCGAATCAGCTCTCCCGCTGCCCATCGATCCGAAAGACAAGTTGATGGATCTGGCGGTGAAGTCGTCGGACATCATCGAAACGCTCGATCAGGAAATGCTGCGCGTCACCGGGCTTGCGGCGGGCAAGTGGGAACTGAAGATCGACGGACTGTCGGTCGGTACATTCACTGCGGAGGCCTTGTCGAAAGGCATCAACCTCGCGACGCTCAACACCCCCATGCTGAAGCAGTCTCTCGATGTACACGCACTGACAATCAAGCACAACAACATGCATGCGTTCAGTTGGCGCAGCATTCAGACAGGCCTTGCGGCAGACGCCTCACCCTATACGAAGCAAAACGCGATGTACGCACTCGACAAGCTGGATAACGAACTGGTAGCCGAACAGCGTGCCGCCGCACAGCCGCGCCCCCACCGCTATGAACTGGCGCCGGCGGCTGACACCAAATGAATCGCGAATTCCACAAATGGCACAGCCCGTCACTGGGTCGGAATATGGACTTGCTCGTCTTCGGGCACGGCGGAGTTCCTGTGGTGGTGTTCCCCAGTTCCATGGGGCGGTTCTTTGAGTACGAAGATCGCGGGATGATCCACGCGGTGCAGCATCAACTCGGGCACGGTCAAATGCAGATGTTCTGCCCGGATTCAGTGGATGCGGAAAGCTGGTACAACAAAGCCGTGCATCCGGCCGACCGTGTGCAGCGGCACATGGCCTACGAGCGCTACATTCTCAACGAACTGGTCCCGCTGATCCGCCGCATGAATCACCACAACGGGATCATGACAACCGGCTGCAGCTTCGGCGGCTACCATGCAATGAATCTGGCGCTGAAGCAGCCCGCCATTTTCACACGCTGTGTTTCGATGAGCGGCGCTTTCGACATGAGTTCGTTTCTCCACGGCTATCACGACGACAATTGCTACTTCAGCAACCCCGTCGAATATCTGCCGCAGACCGGCGAAGGCTGGTACATGAACCAATACCGCGACGGCACCCGGTTTTTTCTGGCGGCAGGTGAATGGGACATCTGCCTCGGCGAGAATCAGCGTATGGCGGGTATTATGCACAACAAGGGCATTCCGCACCGCATGGATGTGTGGGGCGAACGCAGCGTGCATGACTGGCCGCTGTGGCAGAAGATGGCGCAGGCGTATTTCAGATAAACGGGGACGCGCATGGATTTGAAAAAGATCGGCATCATCTACGGCATGGAGAACAGCTTTCCGGGGGCGCTGGTGGACTGCATTAACGCGCGCGGCGTGGCGGGCGTTGTGGCAGAGCATGTGAAGATCGGTGGCATCCGGATGGCAGAGCCCTCTGGATACCGCGTCATCATCGACCGCATTTCGCACGACATTCCGTTCTACCGGGCCTGGCTCAAAAATGCCGTGCTGGGCGGAACCATCGTCATCAACAACCCGTTCTGGTGGGGTGCGGACGACAAGTTCTTCAACTACGCACTGGCGAGTAAAATTGGTGTGGCCGTACCGAACACGGTGGTGTTGCCGCACAAGGTCAACCCGCCCGGCACCACCGGCCAGTCCATGCGCAATCTGATCTATCCGCTGAACTGGGATGAGATTTTCGACTACATCGGATTCCCCGCGTTCCTGAAGCCTTACAGCGGCGGCGGCTGGAAGAGCGTGTATAAGGTGGACAATCACGAAGAGTTCTTCACCGCTTACGACGACACCGGCGACCTTTGCATGACGCTGCAAACGGGCGTTAATTTCAAGGAATATTTCCGGTGCTACGTGGTCGGGCAGGAGAAGGTCCACATCATGCAGTACGATCCGCGCCTGCCTCATGCAGAGCGCTATATTCTGAACCCGGCACCGGTGGACGCGGCCCTGCTGGCGCGTGTGGAAAGCGACGCGCGCAAACTTTGTGTAGCTTTGGGCTATGACCTGAATACGGTGGAATTCGCGGTTGAAGACGGCATCCCGTATGCAATTGACTTCCTGAATCCCGCGCCGGATGCGGACCTGAATTCAGTGGGCCCGCAAAATTTCGAATGGATTGTAAATGCGGTTGCCGATATGGCGATTGCGAAAGCGCTGAGCGATGAGAAACCGGGTTCAGAAATGCGCTGGAGTGCATTTCTGTAGAGCCCGCCAGCCGCCGATTGCGGCCCAGGTGCCGCGGAACCTTCGCCCTTGCCGCTGTAGGCGGCTGAAAAGCGGGCGGTTCCTCACAACAGGGGGAGACTGACATGCGTCCGAGCTTTACTATCGGCATTGAAGAAGAGTTCCAGACGATTGATCCGGATACCTTAGACCTCCGCTCACACGTTCAGTTCGAGATCATCGAGAAGGGCCGGGCGTTTCTCAAAGAGCATGTGAAGGCGGAGATGCACCAGTCGGTGGTCGAAGTCGGCACGGGCATTTGTAAGAACGTGCAGGAGGCCCGGCGGGATGTGACGGAACTGCGTCGCACCATTATTCGCCTCGCGCGGGAGAACGGGCTGCGGCTTGCTTCCTCGGCCACCCATCCCTTTGCCGACTGGCGCGAGCAGGCGATTTATCCCGATGAGCGTTATGCGCACATTGTGGAAGATCTGAAGATGGTGGCGCGGTCGAATCTGATCTTCGGTCTGCACGTCCACATTGGCATCGAAGACCGTGAGACGGCGATCCGCATCATGAATGAGGTGCGGTATTTCGTGCCGCATATTCTGGCCTTGTCGACCAATTCGCCCTTTTGGCTGGGCATGGAAACGGGGCTCAAATCGTACCGCTGCAAGGTGTTCGATAAGTTCCCGCGTACCAACCTGCCGGACTACTTTTCGAGCTACGGCGAGTTCGATGAATTCATCAAACTGATGGTGAAGACCGGGTGCATCGATAACGGCAAAAAGATCTGGTGGGACATCCGCCCGCACCCTTTCTTTGATACCCTGGAATTCCGCATGTGCGATGTGCCGATGCGGGTGGATGAGACCATCGCCATTGCGGCATTAATACAGGCGACGGTTGCGAAACTGTACCAGCTGCACGAGCGGAATCAGGGCTTCCGGCTGTATCGGCGCGAACTGCTGATGGAGAACAAGTGGCGGGCGCTGCGGTATGGCATCGACGGCAATCTGATCGATTTTGGCAAACAGAAAGAAGTGCCGTTCCGCGACCTGATGAAAGAGTATCTGGAAGTGATCGACGATGTGGTGGATGAACTGGGTTCGCGCGAGGAACTGAAATATATCCAGACCATTCTGGACAACGGAACGGGTGCCGACAGGCAGTTGCGTGTGTTCCGGGAGACCGGAGATTTGAAGGAAGTCGTGAAGTACATCATTGAAGAAACCGAAGCGGGCGTCGTGCCCCAGCCTTCGGTGGGTATCGCATGACAGACCTGCACCAGACAGCTTTTGACCCGGAGCTTTCGCAGGGCGCGCGCAATGCGATTGTGACCTGCCTGCGCGTCCAGCCGGAAGAAAAGGTCACTCTGATTACAGACACCGCGACGGCAGAGATTGCGGCAGCTCTGGTTGCGGAACTCGAACGCGTCGGCTGCACGTACAACGCGTTCGTGATGGAGGACTACGCCGTCAGGCCGCTCACGTCAAAGCCGCAGGTGATTCTGGACGACATGGAGTCGAGTCAGGTGAGTATCTTCGCGGCGCAGGCGCAGTTGGGCGAACTGACCACGCGCATGCAGATGACGGATATCGTGAACCGCCGGAAGATGCGCCACGCCCACATGGTCAATATCACGAAAGAGATTATGACCCACGGGATGCGCGCCGATTTCCTCGAAGTCGACCGCATCAGTCAGCATGTGTGGCAGGCGGCGGGTAAGGCAAAGCAGGTGCGTTGCACCACGCCCGCGGGCACTAACCTTGTGGCAGACATGAATCCGAACTACAAATGGGTCAAGACCAGCGGCATCATTACCCCGCTCAAGTGGGGCAATCTGCCCGGTGGCGAGACGTTCACTTGCCCGGGTGAAGTGAATGGCACTTTTGTTGTCAACGGCGTGGTGGGCGATTATCTGTGCGCGCGATATGGAGATCTGCGCGATACCCCGCTCACGCTGACGATCGTGGGGAATCGGCTGACAGCGGCGACTTCCGAAAACAAAGAACTGGAAAAAGAGTTCTGGGATTACACGCATACCGATGAGAATTCTGACCGCGTGGGTGAGTTCGCCATCGGCACCAACATTGGAGTGCACGATGTGATCGGCAACATTTTGCAGGACGAGAAAATTCCCGGCGTTCACATTGCTTTCGGCAATCCCTACGGCGCGCACACCGGCGCGGAATGGTACTCAGCGACCCATATTGACGTGGTGGGCCGCGAGTTTGATATCTGGCTGGACGACAGGCAGATCATGAGCCACGGCAAGTTTCTGATCGATTAAGGCTGCCATGATTCCGGAGCTTCGCCGCGATTTTAATCAGCGCTTTACCGCCGCTCGATACGGGAAATTTCTCGCGACCCTGGACGCGCGCTGTGGTGCCCATGTGAAGTTCCGCGTGTGTGAAACGCCGTGCTTCCTGCCTGCCGCTCTGGTGGAAACGATGCAGCGCGCGGGGGCGGAACTGATCCATCAGTTGGTGGACAACGAGAGGTATCTCGCGCTGGCCCGCCAACAGATCCCAAACGGCTTTGTGACGCCGTACGAAGCGAAGCGGCCCCTGTTCCTGCAGGTGGATTTCGGGTTGATTCGGGATAACAACGGCCACCTCGCGCCACGCCTGGTGGAGATCCAGGCCTTCCCGTCGCTTTACGCCTGCCAACCGGTGCTCGAAGATGTCTACGCCGATGTCTATGGCATCGATCCGCAACTGCATACGCCACGCTTCGATGCGCTGCTGCGAAAGGCGATTGTGGGCGACCATTCGCCCGAAAATGTGATCCTGCTGGAGATCGATCCACTCAATCAAAAGACACTGCCGGATTTCCTCCTCACCGAAAAACTGTGCGGCATCCGCACGGCGGACATCCGCGATCTGCACCGTCGCGGCAACAAACTCTTCCTGGGGGAAACGCCCGTCGAACGCATCTACAACCGCGCCATCGCCGATGAACTTGTGCGCAGGGATGTGAAAGCAGAGTTCCGCTTTGACGACGATATCGACGTGGAATGGGCCGGGCACCCGAACTGGTTCTTCCTGATCAGCAAGTATTCCATTCCGTTTCTGAAGCATGAGACAGTGCCGGAATCATACTTTCTGCATGAAATACCCGCCATTCCCGATGACCTGGACAACTGGGTTCTGAAACCGCTCTATTCATTCGCGGGCCTGGGCGTGAAGGTCGGCCCGGCGCGCGAAGACATCCGCTCCATCCCGACGGAAGCACGCAATCAATACCTGCTGCAGCGCCGCATGCGCTTCGAACCCGTGATTGAAACCCCGTTCGGCCTCACGCAGGCGGAGATCCGCGTGATGTACATCTGGGAAGACTCACTGCAGCCAGTGAGCCTGATTGTGCGCATGGGACGCGGCCGCATGATGGGAGTCGACTATAACCGGGATCTCGAATGGGTGGGCGCATCGGCAGGCTTCGTAACATAGCACGAAGCCCACATGGACCGCACTGCTACCGGTAAACACGCGTACCTCTGCGCGTTCACCATCTTTGTCTCCGCCTTCCTGCTTTTCCAGGTGCAGCCGATCATCGCGAAGATGATCCTGCCGTGGTTCCGGAGCGTATTGCCAATCCTTTCAAACCCGTCCTGGAAACCCACTGATGCCAACAATCCGTCGTTCCTGATTCTGGGCCTGCTGTCGGTAACCATCGGGCTGCCCTACATGATTCTTTCCACCACCAGCCCGCTGCTGCAGTCCTGGTATGCGCGGCGCGCGGGATCGGCACCGTATCGGCTGTTCGCTCTTTCGAGCCTGGCGTCCATGCTGGCGCTGCTGAGTTAGCCGGTGCTGATCGAGCCGAATCTTTCTGTTCGCACCCAGAGCTATGTATGGTCTGCCAGGTACATCGGGTTCGCGCTTTCCTGCATCACCGCCGCATGGCTGGCGGCCCGCGCGCCCGTCGCCGTTTCGCACGTGCAGGTCGACCGCGGCGTGGCCCCCACCCCAGACATGCGCGCCCTGTGGATTGCGCTCTCCGCCTGCGCCTCCACACTGTTGCTGGCCGTCACTACATTTCTCACAGAGGACGAGGCAGCGCTACCGTTCCTCTGGGTGCTGCCGCTGAGCGTTTACCTGCTGAGCTTCATCATCTGCTTCGAATCCGCGCCTCTATAACCGCGCGGTCTGTTTCCCGCGGTTGTTGGGAGCGCTGGGCTGTTTTGCATACTTCCTGTGGCTTCGCTCAATGAAAGTCCATATGGGTCCCACCATCACGCTGCTGGCCGCCTCGCTGTTCATCTGTTGCATGGTGTGCCAGGGTGAATTGGCGCGACTGAAGCCGCATCCACGCCGACCGACCGGCTATTACGTAATGATCTCGGTGGGCGGCGCTATCGGCGGGCTCTTCGTGGGTCTTATCGCTCCGAACATCTTCAATGCCTATTACGAATTCCCCATTGCCCTTGCGGTTTGCGGCGGTCTGGTTGTCTGCTGTTGATTCGCGATCGAATCAGGCCCGCCTACAGGATTGCGCTCCTCGTCGGCCTGCTCGGATACGGCATAATCCTGGGCGCGATCACAAAGGGTACAGTCACGGGTTATCGCGCCATCGCACGCAATTTCTACGGCGAACTGCGCGTGGAAGATGAGGGCGCTGACGATGAGATCGACGCCGACCGCACATTGCTCCATGGCCGCATCAATCACGGTATCCAGATGCGCGACCCGCAATATCGCCGCACACCCGTCGCCTATTTCTGCGCACCCAGCGGAATCGGCCGCACAATGCACGCGCGCCCCGCCGGCGCGCACTGGAAGGTGGGGATTCCGGGCCTGGGCGCTGCTGCCGGACCCGAATCAGGTTTTGGCAGACACTCTCAAAACCGCGCGGGTGTTGAAACCGCGTCCCGGCTTTCGCATGTGGACCGACGACTTCTCCAACATGTTCAGCATCTTGAAATAAGGCGGTTGAAATAGGGCGGCTGAAATAGTGTGCCACCATATTTACTTGATCCTCACTCTCACCATGAATCCGGCAATAGACCGGACCATTGGCGTTGATCGTCTTGCCTTTGACGACCGCGCTTACATTCTTTCCAGCAAAGATTCCCCCGGTGGTCGCGGCATCAACGCGGCCTGCGTGATCCATTCCTTCGGCGGCGATACGCTGGCCATTCTGCCTGCGGGAGGCGAGCGCGGCACGCGTTTTGAGCAGTACATGATGAAGTGCGGTTTTCCGGTGACAACGGTGCCGGTGCGCAACGATATTCGGCTGAACCTCACCATCACGGATCGCCACGGCCTGACCGTGAAACTGAACGAAATCGGCCCCCGCCTTGATCGCGGCGAGATCTCCAGTGTGGAAGGAACCGTGGAATCACAGCTGGCCAATGCCTCGTGGCTGATGCTGTGTGGCAGCCTGCCTCCCGGCGTGCCTTCGGAGTTCTACGCGCAACTGATCGCACGGGCAAAAAAGAAGGGCGTCAAGACCTTGCTCGATACCGATGGCGAAGCGCTCTCGCAGGGGATCGAAGCGGGACCGACCATCGTGACGCCGAACCAGCAGGAGGCCGAGCGTCTGCTGAATACGGTGCTCCTGACGCGATCGCATTCTCTCGCCGCCGCCCGCCGCATCCAGTCACTGGGCGCGGATGGCGTCGTACTGTCGCTCGCCAGCCGGGGAGCCATTGGAGTTTCAGGAAAAGATATCTGGGAGGCCATCCCCCCGCGCGTGGATGCGATTTCACCCATCGGGGCGGGCGACGCACTGGCTGCCGCTTTCACCTGGGCTTATGACAAGAGCGGCGACTTCGCGGATGCGCTGCGCTGGGGCGTGGCTGCGGGCACGGCCTCGGCAACTCTGCCGGGCATGAGCTTCGCGTCACTGGAGCAAACGCGCACCATTCACGATGAAGTGGATCTGCGCCGGATCGACGCTTGAACAAGCCCGGCCTGCTGCGCTCCGCGGGCATTGTTTCCGCCGCGATTGCCGTGAGCCGGGTTACCGGCCTGGTGCGGGAAAGCGTGCTGGGCTCGCTGTTTGGCGCGGGCGCAGTGTTCGATGCCTACGTGCTTGGCTATCGTGTGCCGAATCTGGCGCGCGATCTCTTCGCGGAGGGGGCATTGTCGTCCGCATTTGTTCCCACTTTCAGCAAATATCTCGCGACGAAAAGCAAAGAGGAAGCGCGCGAGCTTTCGAACATCACCGCGACAATGCTGATCGTGATGGTGGGGGCGCTCTGCCTCCTCGGGATGATTTTCAGCCCCGCGTTTGTAGAACTCTTCGCCTCCGGTTTTCACGCCGTTCCGGGGAAGTTCGAACTTGCCGTTGAGTTGGTCCGGATCGTGTTCCCGTTCCTGCTGCTGGTGGCACTGGCGGCCCAGGCGCAAGGCATCCTGAACGCCAACCACCAGTTCGGAATTCCGGCGCTGTCGTCCAGCATGTTTAACGTTGGGTCCGTGCTCTTCGGGCTGGGACTCGGATACATGCTGGGACCACGACTGGGCCTCGACCTTGCCCACAGCATGGCTTTCGGAATCGTCTTCGGCGGAGTGGCGCAGCTGGGTTTTCAGCTCCCCTCGGTGTGGCGCGCCGGCTTTGGATATCAACCGCGCTGGAACCTCCGCCATGAGGGCGTCCGCACCATCCTGCGGCTGATGGGCCCGGCTGTATTGAGTGGTATGGCCATGCAGGTCAACATGCTGGTGAATACAAACCTGGCATCGGGCCTGCGCGATGCCGCCGGCCACGTGATGAACGGCCCGGTCAGTTGGCTGTCTTACGCATTCCGGTTCCAGCAACTGCCGTTGGGCCTGTTCGGAATTTCCATTGCTTCGGCCACCTTGCCCGCCATCGCACGCAGCGCAGCCATGCACAATCTGGAAGAATTTCGCGATACACGTTCCCGATCCATTGTCATGATCCTGCTGATGACGGTGCCGTCATCAGTTGGGCTGGCAGTGTTGGGCGAAAGCATGATCGCGATTGTCTACCAGCACGGTCGTTTTCTTGCGAGTGACACCCACCAGACTGCCCTCGCGTTATCGTGTTATGCGGTGGGCATTGCCAGTTACTCGATCCTGAAACTGGTGGGGCCGGCATTCTATGCGTTGGGGGATGCCCGTACGCCGATGTTTGTCAGCATGGGGTCCGTGGCGGTGAATGCGGCGTTTGCCTTTACCCTGGTGAAGGTACTGCACCTCGGCCATGCCGGGCTGGCTCTTTCGCTCTCGCTGGTCTCGATTGTCAACGTGCTGATTCTGCTTTTCCTCATCGCTCCCCGTATCGGTGGCTTGCGGAGCGTTGAAATCGCCGCCGGCTTTGGAAAAATTCTGCTCGCCGCCGGACTCATGGGGTTGGTCTGTCTTTTCCTGGTGCGGAGTTCGCAGTCGCGTGCGTTCCATATCCTGGCGGGGATTCCAGCCGGTGCAGTCACTTTCTACCTCGCCGCATTGGCCCTCCGCGTGCCAGGGCTCACAGAGGCCCAGGACCTCATCCTGCGCAAATTCCGGCGCAAGGCTTTGGTGTAAGAACGTCAGGCCTTTGTTAAACTTACGTTCGAATACATGCTTCCTGATATTAAGCACGCCATCCGGTTACAAATCCTCGACGACCGGGTCACTGTGTTGACAAAGGAAATCGCGGCCCTTCCGAAGCACGTCGCAGTGATTGAGAAGAAGCTGGAAGGCCACATCAGACGTCTGGATGCCGATAAGGGCGCGCTGGCGGCAAATCTGAAAGAGCGGAAAAAGAGCGAGGCTGACATCCAGACCCATGAGCAGAAGATTTCAAAGCTCAAAGGCCAGATGATGGACGCGAAGAACAACGAACAATATCACGCCTTCCAGCATGAAATAGATTTCTGCCAACAGGAAATTGGTCGGGCTGAAGAGCGCATTCTGGTGCTGCTGGGTGAATCCGAACCGCTGGAAAAGAACGTGAAAGCGGCCGAAGTTGCCCTCGCCGGCGAGAAGAAAGACGTCGACGCAGAAAAGAAGCTGGTCCAGGAACGCACCGCGAAGGACCGCCAGGAAATTGCCGCTTTGGGGCAGGACCGGCTGCAGATCGTGCCGCAGATGACTCCGAAAGTTGCTTCGGAATATGAGCGCATTCGAAAAGGCCGGCTGGGTGTGGCAATTGCCGAAGCGGTCAATGGGCGGTGTTCGAAGTGCAACATCATGCTGCGCCACCAGTTCCTGCAGGAACTGAAACTCAGCCAGTCCGTCATGGTGTGCGAAAGCTGCCGCCGGATGCTGTATGTGAATGAACCGGAGAGTTTTGACGATCTGGTTCCGCCGTCCGTGCGGGGCTAACTCGTTCCGATATAGAAGCTCGGTCGACCGCGCAGCAGCAAAACCAGATGTACAATTAGCTCGATACCGATGAAGACCAGCCCGCTGAGCCACCAGGCGGGCCACCGGATGGGTCCGAACCCGGCAAGAGCTGTTTCGGTCACCCGCATTCCGAGCCCCAAAAGGACGCCGCCGAGAAACCGTACGGCCACTCGAACAGCGAACTGCACGGAATGCAGGGGCGAAACCGTGGGACGCTACCAGTTCAGAAACCAAAGCTCCACCCAGTGGCCACCAAATGCGGGCCAGAGCACCAGCAGGGTCGCTTCCGGCCATCGGGAAAACCACCCATCCGGAGCGCAGCCACAAGACCAACGATCAGTGCAATCATACCCGTTCGCAGCAGCGTTGCGCGAAGGGGCTCCTGGCGATACATGGAATTGCTACCGGAAGAATCGTGAGAAGCCGAAGGCCAGCAACGCGCCAAAGATGCGCGCCATGGGGACGCGCTGGCGCCGTTCGCGCTCCGACTCTTTCACCAGTTGAGGGCCACCGGGGAGCGGTTCGGGCTGCCTGGGTTGCGCGGACAGCATCGGGGCCACTTCGCAGAGGCGGTCAATCGAGACTATCAGGCGCTGCAGATTCAGGTCTGTTTCCGCTGATCGCGCTCGGAGTGAGGCAATCGCGGAAGACTGTTCCACCAAAACCTTTTCAAGAGATCCGATCCGGTCGCTGGCCTTCTGTTCGATGGTGTACTCAATAGCGGTGACCGCGCGATCCCACGATTCCCGTGCATCGGTTCGCAGCCGGACTTCGAGATCGGCAACCCGAGCCGTAACGGTGGCTTCCACCAGCGCGGGAAGTTCCTGCTTCAGGCCTTCCAGATTACTGCGAACCTGATTGAGCGCCGCACCGGCGCGGTCTTCGAGTTCCGCGATCCTGGAGGGCAAAGTCGGAGCTGATGCCGCAGCGTCCACCCAGGCTTCGAGGCGCTCCAGACGATCAAGAATCGGATCGAGTTTTAGTAATTCCGACTCGCCGAGTTCTCGCGGCTGCGCTTTACGACTGGGGGCACGGGATTCGGGGGCCAACAGCACCGCGCCCACGCACACGCCCAGTCCCGCACCAGCAGCTATCGCAAAACCCTTCAGCAGACTGCCCATAAAAAGGAACTACGCTGTGACGGTTCTGTTGGATTGCGTGGCCCGAACCAACAGACTGTACATGCCGAAGATGGCGGCGGAAAAGAGCAGGTCTCCGGCCAGAGTGCGGCCCCAGAAAGGCAGCGCGGCGCTATAGCAGGATGCAAGGCCGGCCAGCGTCGGGGCATAGAAGCCGTGCCCGCGTACCACGCCGCCCATCCAGATACCCAGGTTCGTCAACACAAAGAACTGGAGACTGCAGAGAAAAGCAGTGGCGCCAACACGAACGGCAGTAACCTGCTGCAGCATGCGGCGACCCAGCCAGACGTTGATCAGGAAGCAGCCGTAGATGACGGGAGACAGCTTCGTATAACCGCCGACGAACGGGTCCGTTGCGGCCATCACTAACAACGGCAGCAAATACGCCAGGAAGCCAGAGATCCGGGAACCCGCGAAGAGGCAGGAACCGCCCAGCGGCGTTACGTTTGGCGCGTGCGGCACCAGACGCCCGAGGGCACTGAGTACGGTGAGTCCTACTGCAAGCGTCCGGGATTCCATCTTGTTCTGCATTTCAGTTCTCCTATTATAGCGTGCCCGAGGACGCCTGGTTCGGCTCCCACAGGGTCTCGGCGACACCCAACTGATGGCTGGCCCAGCGGCTCCACACGAAGAAGGCATCGCTGAGCCGGTTCAGATAAGTCACGATGTCGTGGTCAATAGCGGCCTCGGCTGAGAGAGCCACACAGATGCGTTCGGCGCGCCTGCAGACGGTGCGGCAGACGTGCAGTTCGGCGTTAAGTCTGTTTCCACCGGGCAGCACGAAGGAACGAAGGGCGGGAAGCCCCTCGTTCATGCGGTCCATCTCGCGCTCCAGTTGTTCGGAGTCAGCGGCGGTGATGCGAGCCTGCCGGGGGTGAACGTCTTCCGGCAGCGTGGCCAGAATGGAACCCGCGTTAAAGAGTTCGTGCTGCACGCGCTTCAGAATCACCGCCAGCTCCGGCAGTGCGGCGCACGATTCGCGCGCCACTCCGACAAAGCTGTTCAGTTCGTCGACAGTTCCATAAGCCTCAATGCGGAGGTCGGCTTTGGATACGCGTTGTCCACCGGCGAGACTGGTTTTGCCCGCATCGCCCATGCGGGTATACACGCGATTAATGGCAAGGCGCGGTTTTTCGAAGTGGTCATCGTGCACGGGCAAGGCTCCACTTGATGCCGGCCACCACGTTCAGCAGGGGAGACGGATAGCCGTAGATCTCTTCGTAGCGTTGATTGAACGCGTTGCGGAGGTTGGCATAGACCGTGATGTTCTTCTGTACGCGGTAGTTCAGATTGAGGCCTATGTTTTTGTAGCCGGGGTTGTGATAAAGACCGCCACTGGCCCCGTAGTTTGCTTCAACATCCAGCGTCTGGCCGCGGAAATAACCCGCAATATTACCGTCAAAACGACCGCGATGGAAAGTCGCCAGCATCGACCCGGAATGCTTCGGGCGGCGAATCAGGGGCTGGCCGAGGTAGAAGTATTTCTGTACCAGACCGGAACCGCCATCGAGCGAGAGGATCTCGGTATCGAGCCAGGTGTAGCTTCCTGTGAGATTAAGCCAATGCGAGGGTCTGAATTGAGCCGTCACTTCCGTGCCCTGCGACTTCGCGTTGGCGACATTGTCTGTCGAATACGACGACAACTTCGCAAGCGACCCGCCGAGGCCGACGATCAGATCGCGATAGCGGTTTCTGAACCATGTGGCATCCACTGAAACACGGTCGTTCAGGAATCGTTGCTCCACGCCGATGTCGTAGCTGACGGTGCGCTCCGGTTTCAGAGCCGGGTTGTTCGTGAAAGCAAGATCAGAGCCGCCGGGGGGGCGAATGCCGGTCCCGAAAGACGCGTGAACACGCTGGCCCGTGCGGACAGAATAGGCGGCGGAAACCTTCGGGTTTAGCTTCGTATCGGTGCGTTCCACGAAAGTGGGGCGTGGCGGAAAGCCAAAGGCGTTGGCGGGCACAAGCGGCGTCTGGTAGATCTCTTCGCGCACTCCGGCATTGATGAACAGGCCGTTCCAGGCGATGTGGTTTTCCCAGTAAACGCCGCCATTATCGCGACGCAGCAGAAATGGGCGCGAAGACGTGGTGGTTACGTAGGTGTTGCGCATCTCTTCGCGGGTGTAGGCATAGCCGCCAGCCATGGTCCAGTGGCTCATCACACGCCACGTCCCGCGCGCTTCAGCGTAGCCGCGAATGTCCTTGTTGAAGCTGAAGCCGTAGGGGCTTTTGTAGCCGTTATTGCTCAGGAAGAAGCCACCGAAGACGTCCAGCCGGAGGTTGTCACGCAGGTCGTTCTGGTAGTGAAGTCCGTAGGTGGAAGTATTGTTCCTGCTGCGGCTGATCTTGTCGAGGCCGCTGTAATAGCCCTTTGGATTTGACCCGTATGCGCCGGGGACGCCGACTTCATTGGAATCGACATTGCCAAAGCTAAAGAAGTGCTGCGTTTGCCAGCGGCGGGAGAGGGCGAGGAACACATTGTCGTTGCGGTAGTCGCTGTTGACGACCGGGCCGTTGTCGTTCAGGCTGGAGAGCGATCCGGCCACACCCCAATTCTTCCAAAGGAGAGATGAGCCGCTGATGGAGAAGCGTCTTTCGGCGTGCGTGCCGCCTTCCGCCAAAAGGTCGAGCGCCGTGCCGCTTTCCGGCGAACGGGTCTGGAAATTCACCACGCCACCCAGAGCATAGGAGCCGTAAATTGCCGATTGTGGGCCGCGCGCCACGTCAATCTGTTCCACGAAATCGGCCGGAACATGGGCGAAATCGAAGAGCCCTCCGTAGTAGAAGATGTTGATCGGAATGCCGTCCAGCAGCACCAGATTGTACTTCGAATCGCCGCCACGTATGAACAGGCTGGAGACCGTGCCGCGCGAACCGCTTTGCGCCATCACCACACCCGGAACCTGTCGAAGCAAATCCGAAGCCAATGGCTCATTCCGTTCGCGGATTTCACGGCTCGTAATCACGGTTACGCTGGAACCCTGTTCGTTGGCAGGGACGTCCAGAGCAGAACCAATAACCCGAACAGAGCCCGAGACCGGGGCCAGCGCCAACTGGATACTGGCGGCGCCCAAACCGACCACTGTGGTCTGGAATCCTGCCGCAGCAACGCGGAACTGCGCGTTTTCATAGAGTGGCGAGAGGTAGATTGAGAACTTGCCTTCGTCGTCAGTGATCTGTTGTGTGATGATTCCGACCGCGTTAATCGCGGCGATCTGAGCGCCGGGAATGGGTCTGCCGGTGGGGTCTGAAACGACTCCGGAGAATTGAGCAGCAGTGGCGAGACAAACGCTGGCGCACGCCGCAAAGGCGTGGAAAAACAGTTTATGAGTGTGCATATCGGGCAGCCCGTCGCTGCCGTCCTTTCCGCTTACAGCATTGGTTCCGGTGGACTGTACCAAAGGGCACAGGTTCCGGGTCACGCGGGCCGGTCTCCTGACTTGCGCGTCATCAGATGCCGTTCGCCTTCCCGTCCGGTGAGGGACAGTGGCTCAGATTTGAACGGATCCTCGGCGCTTACAGTGGCGGGGGCCGTGCTGGATTTACACCAGCTTCCCAATACTACGCCTGCGTGCTGCTGAAGCCCTTTAAGCGTAGCAGAAAGCCGCTAACGGCGTCCCAGGGTTGTGAGCGCGTCGCCCGTCAGGCGGAAGATCGTCCATTCTTCCATGGGGACCGCGCCGAGCTTTTTGTAGAAACCGATGGAGGGTTCATTCCAGTCGAGCACGGACCATTCCACGCGCCCGCAGCCGCGCTCCACGGCCAGCCTGGCGATTTCAGTCAACAGGGCCAATCCAAGCCCGTTCCCCCGTGCATGTGGCTTGACGAACAGGTCTTCAAGGTAGATTCCGGGTTTTGCCAGGAACGTGGAGTAGTTTGGGAAAAAGAGGGCAAAACCGGCGCACTCATCACCCTGATGAGCCAGCAAAACTTCAGCGCCGGGGCGTGCGCCAAACAGCGTGGCACGAAGTTGCTCCACAGTCGCGGTGCACTGATCAGTCAGTTTTTCATACTCCGCCAGACCCTGAATCATTTCGAGGATCAGCGGGACATCCGCCTCGGTTGCGGAAGAAATTCGGATTTCTGCGGGCATCTTTTCTTTGTCCAACTAATTATTATTGGGCATCGCGTAGTAGCCCTTGCGAACCTGCACCTTTTGTTCCTTGCTCTTCGTACGCAGGTCAACCTTCCGATACGACCCGTCCTTCTTCGGGTTGGTCGGGGTGTACCCGATCAAATATTGGGTTCGCATTTCTTCCTGAATCTGCTGGAAGATATTCTCGAGCGAGTTCTTACGGTCCACTTCAAACATGTGGCCACCAGTCTCTTCCGACATGTGGCGCAGCACGCCAGAGCCGCTGTAAGCCCCGCCAAAAGCCCCGTAGCCCTGGCGGTCTACGTAGAGAATGCTGTAGATGATGGCGTCGGATTTTTGCGCTGCCTCAATCGCCGCTTTCTCCGTCAGTGAACTGCCCTGGTCATCGCCATCGGTGATCAGAATAATTGCCTTGCGACCCACTTCCTTCGACAGCATGTCGTTCGCGGCCAGATAGACCGCGTCATACATGACCGTGCCACGCTGCTTCGACATGGTGGGCACCGGACCGGAATGGAGTCCGCTGACTCCCGCGTTCAGTCGCAGCCTGCGCAACCCGTCCTGCAACAGCCGGGGTGTCCCCGTGATGTCCTGCAGCAACTCCGAATCCGCTCCGAAGCTGATCAAAAAGGCAACGTCCTTCTGCTTTAGTACGCTCGTAAAGAATGCGGATGCTGCCCGGCGTTCCACTTCGATCAGATTCTGCTGGCTGCCCGAAACGTCCACCAGCAGGCCGATGGTGAGCGGGATGCCGGTCTCCCGGCTGAAGTACCGGATGGTCTGCTGTTTGCCATCCTCCATCAGATCGAAGTCGCCTTTATCCAGATTGTTGATGAGCCCGTTCTGCTTGTTCCGCACCGCGCAGTAGAGGCTGACCACGTCAACGTCAACTTTAATCGGGTCGCCCAGGTCTTCTTCAATCTTCGGCTCAGGTTTCGGAGGCTGCTGCGCCGGGGCCTGCAGCAGGAAACAGGGAAGAGCCAGAGCAATGGCGAACGGAAGGCGAAGATTTCTCATATAATCAAACAGGCGCTGCTTTGTTTCATGACGCGCCCCAGGTGAAAGCTGTTGCGTATCGCTCTTAAGCATCTCAAAAAAGACCCTGTGCTGGCGAAGATCATTACAGACGTCGGCCCCTATACCGTCGAATACGGCGAGCCATGCTTTGAAAACCTGGCGCGGTCGATTGTGTATCAGCAACTGAGCGGCAAGGTTGCAAGTGTTATTTTCGGGCGTCTCAAAGAAGCTGTGGGTGGGGGCGATCTTACGCCCGACGGCATTATGAAACTCCGCCCGGAACGCATGCGGAAGCTGGGCCTGTCCACAGCCAAAACCCGCTATATCCGCGAACTGGCAAAGCACACCCGCAAAGGTTCTGTTGTCTTCGGGCAGTTGCCGAACATGCCTGACGACGAGGTTGTGGCGCATCTCACCCAGGTAAAGGGCATCGGGGTCTGGACGGCGCAAATGTTCCTGATGTTCTCGTTGCGGCGACATGACGTCCTGCCCACCGGCGATTTGGGAATTCGGATGGCGATGAAGAAGGCGTGGGATCTGGAGGAATTGCCAAAACCGGCAGAGATGGAGCTGCTTGCTGCGGGGTGGAGGCCCTTTGCTTCGGTTGCGTCCTGGTATTTGTGGCGGAGCCTTGACGGGCCGAAGAGCTAATTCCCCGTACCGGACCAGGGCGGTGTAATGCCCTTCATCCGTGCGTAAGCGATCAACTGGCCCATGTGTTCGTTCGCATGGACGATGATACGCAGGTACATGCCGTCCACGGTGGCATCCGTCTTTTCCACCTTGACCTTCCGTTGCAGGTCCCCTGGCTTCGCTGCCAGATGCGCAACCCGTACAGCCTCACAAGAACGCTTCAGCCACGAGATCACCTCGGCCTTTGCCGTCACCGTTTTCTCCAGTTCGTTTGAGGTAAGATCCGGCGGAACTTTCAGGCCCGTGATACTCAGCAGCCAGAAATTCGAGATGGCGACGTGCATGTAGACCTCGCTCATGGAGCGAACGCCAGCCGCAGGTCGCCACGTGAAGGCCTCAGGAGGAGTCGCCTCAGCCAGGGCGATGAGTTGCTTTGAGACATGGCCCCACTCGCCGTCATAGCCTTTCCAGAGGCCCTCAGGCTGTGCCTGTAGTGCAGTGATGCCGCAGCAGAGGCCGAACAGAAGCATCCGCGTCATGGCATACGAACCAGAGGAATCCTACAGCGATAACCTTCCGCGCGGGCAATCAACCCGTCACGCGCGCCGGTCTCCAGGCCATCAATCAGCTTGCGGGCCGCAGTACGACGGCCGCGATCTTCGGGATCCTGCACAGCTTTGAAGAGGAGGGCTTCCAGCGTTGACAGCGGCCCGGTTTCGAGACGCATCACCTCGGCCAGCAATGCCAACTCTGCCCCGCGTTCTCCCGTGATTCGTTCGAACGCACCCTGCGAATCCGGACCGTGGAACTGACCATCGTCGAACGCGACACAATCGAGAGTCGCCCGGATCTGCAGCATCCGTCGCAGATTGTCCAGGTTCATCCGCCCCCGTGTATTCGCCACCACCTCACCGCGCAGCACCAGTGAAGTGTAGGCAGGCTCGGCGCAGATAAAGCGTGTTGTGCCGGGCTTCAGGTCAGCCTTTTCCGGATTCCGCAGCGTGTCCGCGTAGTGCACCACTGAGTACTGCCTGGCCTTTGGCCCTGTCATGTCGAACCGCACGCCCAGCAAGGAAATTGCCCGATCAGCCAGGTTCTCCACAATCACCGAAAACGGCAGCGCGGGACGAAGAAGCTCGCGGGGAGCACGTCCCAGAATCTTCACGAGCAGCGGCTCAAATTCCGGCGCATCCGGCCCAAACATCTGCACACCCGCAACGGTGGGTTCCGTAACTTTCATTGCTTCACTTGAATACGTGTCCACTTGCGCGCATTCATATCACGCAACAGGGGTGACTCCCAGGCAAACCGGGAATACTTCGCAAGGTGGGCCTTCGCCCTGAAGTCACGCCCGCAGGCATGGCCGGCAGCGGCGAGGAATGTCATATTCCTGGCCATTGTCGCGTCAGCGACCTTGTTCTGCACCGCGCCGGCAGCATCATAGGGCTGCTTCCAGTCGCCCATGCCACGGGGGGAAAGGTCGATGTGGCCACAGAGTGTTCTTTCGCTGGGTTCAGTCTTCTTATCCACGACGTCGTAGTGATCGGCCAGAAAAGCCTTTGCCAAAGTGGCATCAATGCGGCCCTTGTTCTGGTTCATGAGCTGCTCCCACCGCACACGCCGCGCGTTGGAACTGACGCCCGTGTCCTTCGCGTCGAACGTGGTTTCTTCCTTCAACAGCTTTTCGTTGACTGGAAAATTCGCGCTTGTGAAGTAGCCGTCTTTCGTTCGCCTGAGCTCCACATTTTTCAAGCCGAGTTCCAGGCTTGCAATCTCATTGGTCTTTGTATCCGCCACCAGCCAGTCATTCGCGTACCCGCCGTTATTGCCTTCCTGCATGATGCGGGCAAAATCGTCAATCGATTCCGCATATTGCATGGCTTTTCTGGCCCGCGCGAATTCCGCGATTCCATTTGAGTCCCAGCCCTGAAAGCCGGTGATGGTGGTCTCAGTGATCACCAGACCTGCGTCGTTGATACCAAAATCATCGCCGCTGTGGATCAGGCCCGGATACCCATCCATCACAAAATGATGCCCGCGCGCCGGCGTCACGTCGAACGCAATGGTCCATCGCTGCCCGTCCATGTAACTGGTCCAGTTATTGTGCGCGATGACAAATTTTCCGTCTTTCGTGTAGCTGCCTGTGGCGATGAAGGCGCTGCAGTGGTCAGGCGCCGTCACAGCTTTCGGCGTGGTCAGCCCATGTTGTTTGTCATATTGCTGGATGTAATACGACCACTCCATCGACGCATTCAGTGCCACCACATCCCACAAATCGAGCGACGTGCCGGCGGCCTTCATACCGTCGGAGATACCCTGCAATTCGGCCCTGTACTCGTCCGGAATGTGCGGCCAGAGCACTTCGCGCGCGGCATCCCGATAGAAATCCCAGGACTTCTCTGAATCGTGCACCAGTTCCAGCTTCTGTACATCGAAACCGTCTTTGATCTCACGGGCGAGCAGGAAGCCATGCTGAAATCCGACCTCCGCCGGTGCGCCTTCCAGATGCACAAAAGTCCAGCCGTCCTGCGGTGCACGGCGGTAGGCGCCTTTCATGCGGGGGTCTGCGTTGGGAATTCTCACTGCCAGCGCTGCGCAGACCAGCACTGCAAACAGGATCACGGGAAGGGCGCGCGACATGGTCCTATGCGGCATGGTCCTATGATTGTAACGAGTGTCCACAAGGAAGTTGACGGCCCACGTGAAAGCTGCCGGCTGAGCGTCGAAATTGAGTCCAAAGTTATTGGACCAGGTGCTCAGCGGTCTGCCACGCGGCAACAACCCGAATGTCCTGGTCGGCTACGACACAGCCGACGATGCCGGAGTATATCGTTTATCCGATGAACTGGCGCTGGTGCAGACCGTCGACTTCTTCACCCCGATTGTGGATGATCCGTTTACCTTTGGCGCCATCGCAGCGGTGAACGCGCTCAGCGATGTCTATGCGATGGGGGGCATTCCGATTTCCGCGCTCTCGATTGTCGCTTTTCCTGCAGGCGGCGAGATGGAGGACCTCAGCGAGATTCTGAAGGGCGGCCTGTCAAAGATGCAGGAGGCTGGCTGTGCCGTGTTGGGCGGGCACTCCGTGAACGACCCTGAAATCAAGTTTGGCTATGCCGTGACAGGCACCATTCACCCGAACCGCATCAAAGCAAACAGCGGTGCGCGGGCGGGCGACGTTGTGCTGCTCACCAAGGCGTTGGGCACCGGAGTGATCGGGACGGCGCTCAAGCGCGGTATCGCGTCATCACAAAGTGTGGATGCCTCCACTGCGTCAATGCTCACGCTGAACCGTGCCGCCTGCGAGGCCATGCTGCAGTTCGATGTGCACGGGTGCACCGATGTGACCGGCTTCGGCATGATCGGGCACGCGCGGGAGATGGCTCTCGCCAGCGGCGTCACTATTGAAATCGAGGTCGGCCGCGTGCCTTTGCTGCCCGGTGCACTCGAAGCGATCAGCGCCGGTGCCGTTCCTGCGGGGCTGAAAAACAATCGGGATTTCGCTTCCTGCGATGTGGAGATTTCGGGCGAACCGGACCCTGCGGCGGTGGAGCTTCTCTATGACCCACAGACCGCCGGCGGACTGCTGATCACTCTGCCGGAAACGGATGTCGAAGGCCTGCAACGGGCCTTACCGGCGGCTATTCGAATCGGAAGAGTTCTCTCGCGCGACAATAACAGAGCCATCCGCATCCTATGACTCACGCCCCCCTCATCGACCCCCTAATCATCGCTCTCGACCTTGATTCCGCTTCGGAAGCAGATCACCTGGTGAACGCGCTGGGCGATTCCGCAGGTTTCTATAAAGTCGGCATGGAGCTTTTTGCCGTAGCCGGGCCGGACTACGTGCGCAGTCTGGTTGGTCGGGGTAAGAAGGTCTTCCTCGATATGAAGTACTACGATATCGGCGAAACGGTGAGGCGAGCGGTGGCGGCTGCCGTGAAGACCGGTGCTACATTCCTGACGGTTCACGCAGTGGGGCAGGTGATGCGGGCCGCTGTGGAAGGCCGGGGCGATTCTGAGATGAAGTTGTTGGCTGTCACGGTGCTCACCAGTCTGGATGACAACGATCTTCGCGAAATGGGCCACCACTGTACAGCCGGTGAACTGGTGGCAACGCGTGTCCGGCAGGCGGTGGAGGCAGGCGTTGACGGCATTGTGGGCTCGCCGCTCGAAGCGCGGGCTATTCGGGAAATTACGGGACCCGGCGCAATTCTGGTTACGCCGGGAGTCCGCTCCGCAGGGGCGGCGAAGGGCGATCAAAAGCGAATTGCCACACCTGCTCAGGCGATACGGGACGGTGCCAGCCATCTGGTTATCGGGCGCCAGGTAAGCCGCGCCGCAGACCCTGTGGCCGCTCTGGCGGCAATCCGCGAAGAGCTCGCCGCATAGCCAGCACCCGCGTGGAACACATCGATTACTTCCTCGCGAACTACGGATACCTCGCCATCTTTTTTCTGCTGATGATGGGGATTGTGGGGCCGTTTATTCCCGACGATACAATCCTTGTACTGTCCGGTCTGGCAGTGCACCGTGGTCAGCTCAACCTGGAACTCACCATCGCCGTCGCCTACGCAGGCAGCCTCTGTGGCATTACTCTCAGCTATTTGCTGGGCCGGACCGGCGCCGTTTATGTTCTGAAGCGGATTCCGCCCATCGAACGCTGGCTGGACCGGTATCTGCCGCAGGTGGAAAAGTGGTTTGAGCGTTACGGAAAGTGGACGCTGTTCTTCGGCTACTTCCTTGCCGGCGTGCGGCATTTTACGGCGCTCGCCGCCGGAATCGGAAATGTACGCCCCCGGACTTTTGTGCTTTACGCCTTTCCCGGCGGCTTCGTGTGGGTTTCCAGCTTCATCGCAATCGGTTATTTTCTGGGTGCGGAGTGGGAACAGCTACGCCACCGTTTTGAACGCGGGGCGATCATCGGGGTTGTCGTTCTGGTCATCATTGGCCTGATTGCGTGGTTCCTGAACCGGCGCAGGGCAGGTTAGCTCAAGGGCTCAGCCTGGCTTTTTGGACACGTCGATCTGCACCAGTCGCGGCCCCGGTTCGTCCTCGTCATCATCTTCATCCTGCGCCGCCGGGTCCATTTCTTCATAGTCCGGAGCGAGAATGGAGTAGATCATGTCAAGCTTGTCCTGCAGGGCGCTGTTCAGCTCTTCCAGTTGACGAATTCTATCGAGCAGCTCTTTTTCGCGTGACATATCGGTATTGTAAGTTTCATTGTGCGCTGCTACGGCTTCATTTACAACCCACGATCCGGCGCTAGCCGCCGCCTCAGCCTGCTGCATGCTGCGGAAGAGCAACTGCGGAAGGCCGGTTTTGGGGTACGCGAGTACCTTTGTGACGGTGACCCCGGCGAAGGCGCCCGGGCAGCACTGCGAGATGGTTGCGATGTACTTGTGGCCTGCGGGGGCGACGGGACTGTGAATGCCACTGCCGCAGTGGTTTACGGCAGCGCGGCTACCCTCGCCGTACTACCGTTCGGCACGTTGAACCATTTCGCAAAAGATCTGGGTATCCATACGGTGATTGAGGGCCAGAATGTCCTGCTTTCCGGCACAGAACGTCAAATTGACGTCGGGATGGTGAACGATCGTGTGTTCGTCAACAACTCCAGTATCGGGATGTATCCTGTCATGGTTCGGGAGCGGGAAAAGGTTCGCAGGTCCGGCATTCCCAAATGGACAGCCTTCGGCCTGGCTTTCCTGATTACCGCAGCACGAATGCCGTTCATGCGACTCCGGATTGACGCCGATGGCCGACGCATGGCGCGCTCAACCTCTTTTCTGTTCGTCGGTAACAATGTTTATGAACTGGCAGGGAAATCGCTGGGTACGCGGTCGACGTTGCAGGCCGGTGTCCTGGGCGTTTGCACGGCACGCGACGTCGGGGTCATTGGCCTGTGCCGGATCGCCGTCCGGGCTTTTCTGGGCACCATTCGGGAGGACAGGGACTTTCTCGCCTTCACCGCCCACAAGCTCTCCGTGCATCGGCGGCGGCACTTTCATGTGTCGCTTGATGGCGAGGTGGTTCGTATGAAGGCGCCGCTCGAATACTCAATAGTGCCCGGCGCGTTACGGGTTTTAGGACCCGCGTGAAACGAACAATCGTCCATCTCTCGGACCTTCACTTCGGACGGACCGATCCGGCAACTATTGAGCCGCTGATTGACGCCGTTCGCGCTGCGGAACCGGATCTTGTCGCGGTGTCCGGAGACCTGACCCAGCGGGCTCGCTCCGTGGAGTTCCGGCAGGCTCGTGAATTCCTTGACCAGCTGCCGGGCAACCTGATTGTGGTGCCCGGGAATCACGATGTACCCGCCATCGGCAATCCTTACATGCGCTTCTTTGCAGGGTGGCGGCGTTTCCGGAAGTACATCCACCCGGACCTGGAACAGACGTTCGTCGACAAAGCGATGGTGGTTGTGGGCATTAACACCGCCCGCGCCGTGGCATGGAAGGGCGGCCGCATAAACCGGGAACAGATGGAGATGGTTCGGCAGGCCTTTCACGATGCGCCGCCGGCGGCATGGAAGGTCCTGGTGGTGCACCACCCGCTGGATATTCCACATGTGTGGCCGGGTGTTTCGGCCCTGCGCGCCCGCAAGGCTTTGCAGCACTGGGAAGACTGCGGCGTCGATGTGATTCTGGCGGGCCACGAACACCGTGCTTTCGCCGGAGATGCGGAAAGACTGCGCATCGGCAATCACGACGCGGTTGTGGTGCAGGCGGGCACGGCAACTTCAACCCGGAAGCGCGGTGAGGAGAACTCCTTCAATGTTTTGCGCACCACGGCAAATGAAGTGCACGTTCACCGGATGACGTGGCAGCCGGATAGCCTCCGGTTTGAGGAGACACATGTGGAGCGGTTTGAGAAACGATAGTTCCGGGGGTGCGCGACATTAAAGCGGAGGTCAGGCCGCGCGCCGTCACTCCCGGTAGTCCTCAAAGCGCCGGTTGAGGCGGGAATATGTGAGGGCGAGGGTTGTATTGGCACCCCGAACGGTCAGAACATACCGGAATATTTGAGTCCTGATCTATGCACGGCGGCATGCATGCAGCCGGGGATCAAACAACACCTGCGGATCAAAGCGTTTTACGGCCAGAGTGAGAACGCCGTGAAGACCCAGATCTGGATTGCTGTGTCCGTTTACCTGCTCGTAGCCATCGTCCGGAAACGACTTACCCTGGACGCCAGCCTCTACCAGATTCTACAGATTCTCAGTCTCTCTCCTTTTGAAAAAATGCCCATTTTGCAGGCTCTTGAGCCCTCCGACTCCATATCCAACTTACCCGATCCTGGTAACCAGCTGATTCTGTTCGACTTCTAGTACCTAGTTGCATAAGTCTGCGTACTTTTTCTTGGGTGCAGAGGGGAATACGACAGCTTTCCTCCATTCAAAAGGTGCCGCTTTCTGGTTGTAGGCGGCGACAAAGTCGTCAATTGCCCGGCGGAGTTGCTGAGGCGATGTAAAGCTTGCGCCCTGGAGCGCTTGTCGGCTCAGGATGCTGAACCAGCACTCGACCTGATTGAGCCAGGAGGAATAGGTGGGGATGAAGTGGAAGTGGACATTCTTATGTCGCTTCAGCCAGCGGTCGTCTTTGGGTTTATGGGTATTGAGGTTGTCAAGGATGACGTGAATCTCCCGATCAGCATGTCCGGCGACGATTTCGTTCATGAAGTCGAGGAACTCCCGGCGTCGGCGTCTCTGGTAGTGCGCCGTTTTGACCAACCCTGTTGTGACTTCCAGTGC
>JBBQDH010000052.1:0-26834 GCA_038319515.1 Bryobacterales bacterium | reverse complement strand
AAATCGCCGTCACGCCCGGAATCGCCGCGATTTCACGCGCGTTCTTCACGCCCTCAATCGTCTCGATCATCTCAATCAGCACCACATTGTCGTTGATCGTGTTCCGATAGCCGCCGGGAACGCCGCCCCACATATCAGGGTCGAAAGCCTGTCCGCCACCCTGGCTCCGCCTGCCCAGCGGCGGGAAATAGGTCCAGTCGCGACCCGCTTTCGCTTCCTCCACCGAGTCCACTGTCGGAATCACCACCACCAAAGCCCCCGCGTCCATCGCGCGCTGAATTTCCCGCTCATCGGCATACGCCACGCGGACACCCGGAACTGCCTTGGCATGCGGGCAGGTACGCCACATCCTCGCCACCATGTCCCAGTCTTTTGTATTGTGCTGCATTTCCGTCCAGATAAAGTCGTATCCCGCGTTCGCCATCGCGCAATAAGTGCTCGGGTCAGTCGACGCGAGCACCGTTCCGCCCGTCACCTTCTCGCCCTTCATCATCTTCAGCTTCACCGGATTCCAGATCTTGCCGTTGGCCGGCGTGTCATACGACGGGCCGTACTTCCACGTCGCCGGATCCACCATCCCCTGATTCACGCCTCCGGGAAATGCCTTCGTAATCGCTCCGCTGTCCTTGCCCGCAGGCGCGGCCAGAGGGAACTGCAGCTTGCCCGCATCGGCATTATTCGCATAAGGATCGGCCGTGGCCGGGGTCGGCGGCTGGGCCTGCATCGCAACGGCCGCACCCAACAATATCGCTGTAACTCTGAGGTTCATCGTGGTAGATCTCCCTTTCCGTGCGGGCATACAAGGCCATCTCACACAGTCGGAAGAATTCTATCAGATTTACTTTTTGCCAGGGGCCTTGCTTTTGGCCAGGTCCAAGGCTACTGTAAATTATCGTAAGCCACGTAAATGATCGTAAAGGAGTTTGAGCCATGCCCGGACTAAACAGAATCACCGTAATCCTCGCCGCCACTTTCTCCGCCGCCACTTTCCTGTACGCCGACACCGAAGCCGGCCTCAAGGCCTTCCGGGCAAAGGACTACGCCACCGCCTACAAAGAATGGAAAGTCGCCGCCCATCAGGGTGACGCCGCAGCCCAGTTCAACCTCGGCATGATGTTCGCCCGCGGCGTCGGCGTGAAACAGGATATCGACGAGGCCATGCGCCTCTATCACCAGGCCGCCCTCCAGGGCAACGCCATGGCTCAGTACCGCCTGGGCTACCGCTACGCTCACGGTTCCGGTGTCCAGCAGGATTATGCCGAAGCCTCGCGCTGGTACCAAATGGCCGCCGATCAGGGTGATGGCCGCGCCCAAACCGGCATCGCCACGTTATATGAGGAGGGCTACGGCGTTCAGCAGGACAACCGCAAAGCCATCGCCTACTACCGGCTGGCCGCCGATCAGCGCATCGCCGAAGCGCAGTATGATCTCGCTCTGCTCACCGAAAAGGGCAAGGGGACAAAGCGCGATCCCGCCGAAGCCTTCGCCCTCTGCCGCAAAGCCGCTGAGCAGGGCTATGCACCCGCCCAGGAAAAGCTCGGGGCGCTCTACGCCGCAGGCTCAGGCGTGCCAGCCGACCCCGCCCAGGCGTACTTCTGGTCCACCCTGGCCGCAAAGCAGACCGCGAAGAATGCTGAACGCCATCTTGCCGCCATGGCAGCCAAGCTCACCGCAGACCAGGCCGCGCAAGTCAAGCAGTCCGCCCGCGACTGGAAACCGGCCCTCGCCGCCCGAAAATAGCCCGCCTACTGCTTCAGTACTTTAATCACGTAATAGCTGACACCTGTCGCCGGAACCTCTTTGAACCAGTGGGGGTTCCCGGCAGGCACCACAATCACGTCACCCTTCACCAGCTTGTGCGTCTCGCCGCCTTCGATATCCGTCCCCAGCATCTGCCCCGGCTTCGTCTGCTTGCCACCCAGCATCTTCCCACCCGTCACCAAAGTCGCCGTCCCGTCCAGCACATACATGATGTCGGTCTCCTTCTCATGCACTTCCACCTGGCCGGCTTTGTCCCGATAGCTGATGGAAACCAGCAGATCTTTCGCTGTCACCAGCGAGCCGCCTTTCTTCATCACCCCATTGACCTTTTCATGCCCCACAAACGTAACCGGGTCGGCACCCATCATAAAGGTAACTACTGCGAAGAAAGCGATGCTCAATTTCATTTCTGATCTCCTGAGGCCCTATCATATCTGCCTGAAGCCCTATCATATCTGAATGAGACTCACCCCCATCGCACTCCTCCTGCTTGCCCTCCAGCTCCCAGCCCAATCGCCAACAGGCCTCGACGCCAAACGCCTCACCCGCCTCGATAACCTCCTCCAGCAATACGTCGATCAGAAAAAAATCTCCGGCGCCGTAGCCCTCGTCCTTCGCGACGGCAAACCCGTCTACCAACGCGCCGTCGGCCTCAGCGACAAAGAAGCGGGTCGTAAGATGACCACCGACACCCTCTTCCGCATCGCTTCCCACACCAAGGCCCTCACCAGCACCGCCGTCATGGCCCTCATAGAAGAAGGTAAAATCGGCCTCAACGAACCCGTCGGCCACTTCATCCCCACCTTCACCAAAACCACCGTCGCCGTCCGCGGCGATTCGGCCACCACCACCGTCCCCGCCAAACGCGCCATCACCATTCAGGACCTCCTCACCCACACCGCCGGCATTTCCTACGGCACCGAACGCCACGTGGCATCTCTTTATCAGGCACAGGGTCTCGGCCCCGCCGCCGGCAACGGCTGGTATACCGCCGATAAAGATGAGCCCATCTGCGTCACCATGGAACGCCTCGGCACCCTGCCCTTCGTCTCCCAGCCCGGCGAAGCTTTCGTCTATGGCTACAACACCGACATCCTCGGCTGCGTCGTCGAAAAAGCCTCCGGCATGTCTCTCGCCGAATTCATTCGCACCCGCATCACCCAGCCCCTCGGCCTCAAAGACACACGCTTCTTCATTCCCCCCGCCGAAGCCGCCCGCCTCGCCGCCGTCTATGCCAGCGGTCCCGACAGCGTCGCCGTTCGTGCCGCCGATGGCTCCAAAGGCCAGGGTTCTTACATCGAAGGCCCCCGCAAAAGCTTCTCCGGCGGAGCAGGCCTCACCTCCACCGCATACGATTACGCCCGTTTTCTCGAAATGATCCGTAATAACGGCGCGCTCGACGGCGTCCGCATCCTTTCCCCCCGCAGCGTCCAGCTCATGACCACCAACCAGTCCGGCACTCTGCACTCCACCACCGGCCTCGGCTTTGGTCTTGGCTTTCAGACCGTCGATCGCTACGGAGCCAGCGGCATGGCCGCCGTTGGTGCCTTTGGCTGGGGCGGAGCCTATGGCACCGGTTACCAGGTGGATCGTGAAAGTCACATGGTCCTGGTGCTCATGGTTCAGTTGATGCCCAATTCCACCGATATCCAGCCAAAATTCTACAGTTCTGTCTACCAGGCACTTTTGAAGTAGCGCCCGACTATTTTCTGATACCCTAATCCGTATGCCTATCGCAGAAGAACTTCCCGAAGAACTCGACCCCAAAGACAACGAACCTACGGACGGCTCCGGTCAGACCGGCAGCGGCGCTGAGGGTGGCGGCACCGGCAACGGCTAATCGCACAACCCGGTAGAACACCGCAGGGCCAGGCGCGTCTCCTGGCCCTGCATCCCCTCCTGTTATCCTCGAATTTCCCCCTATGAAAGTTCTGATCAGCGTCACCGATAAAACCGGTGTGGCCGACTTTGCGCGTGGCCTTGCCGCCCTCGGCGCCGAATTGATTTCCACCGGCGGCACCGCCCGCCTCCTCCGCGACGCCAACATCCCCGTTCGCGACGTCAGCGAAGTCACCGGTTTCCCGGAAATGCTTGATGGCCGCGTCAAAACCATGCACCCGAAAATCACCGGCGCCATCCTCGCCGTTCGTGACAATCCGGAGCACGCCGCAGCCCTCCTCGAACACGGCATCGAGCCCATCGACATGGTGGTCGTCAACCTCTACCAGTTCGAAAAGATCGCCGCCCGCACCGACGCCAAACTCGAAGACCTCATCGAAAATATCGATATCGGCGGTCCAACCATGATCCGTTCCGCCGCCAAAAACTGGCAGGACGTCGCCATCGTCACCGCCGCCTCTGACTACACGCCCCTGCTCGAAGAATTGCAGGCCACAGGCAAGCTCTCCCGCGAAACTAAATGGCGTCTGGCCGTCGCAGCCTTCCACACCACCGCCGCCTACGACCGCGCCATCAGCAACCGCCTCGCCCAAGTCAATCTGGCGGAGCCCGAAACGCGCAACACAGAAATTCTCCCCGCCACTCTCGACATCCGCGCCCCCCGCCGCATGAGCCTCCGCTACGGCGAAAATCCCCACCAGCAGGCCGCGCTCTACTCGACAGGCGCCCCCGGCATTGCCGGAGCCGAGCAACTCCACGGCAAAGAACTCTCCTACAACAATCTGGTCGATCTCGACGCCTGCTGGCAACTCGTCTGCGAGTTCTCCGGCCCCGCCGCCGCCATCATCAAACACACCAATCCCGCCGGTTGCGCCGAGCAGGCAACACTAGCCGAAGCCTACCGCAAAGCTTACGAATGCGACCCTGTCTCCGCGTTCGGCGGCGTCATCGGTTTCAATCGCGAAGTAGATGAAGAAACTGCCACCGAAGTCTCGAAGCTCTTCGCCGAAGCCATCGCCGCCCCCGCCTATTCCGAAGCGGCTCTCAAAATCCTCCAGGCAAAGAAGAATCTGCGCCTCGTCGTCGCCTCCGCGCCCATTGACCCCATCGTCGTCAAAAGCATCTCCGGCGGCTACCTCGCCCAAACCAACGACACCGAAACTTTCCGCCGCGAAACTGCCCTGGTGCACACCGAACGCCAACCCACCGCCGAAGAATGGATCGCCCTCGAATTCGGCTGGAAAGTCGTCAAACATGTCAAATCCAACGCCATCGTCTACACCCGCGCCGGCCAGACCGTCGCCGTCGGCGCAGGCCAGATGAGCCGCGTCGATTCCGTCAATATCGCCGCCATGAAAGCCCACCTCCCGGTCCCCGGCAGCGTCGTGGCCTCAGATGCCTTTTTCCCCTTCCCGGATGGCCTGGAACAAGCAGTCAAACACGGCGCAACCGCCTTCATCCAGCCCGGCGGGTCTGTCAAAGATGCCGACGTCATCGCCGCCGCCAACCGCCTCGGCGTCGCCATGGTCTTCACCGGCGTGCGCCACTTCCGGCACTAGAAAACCGCTAAACTGAAAGCCATGGCAGGCCCCGGCGCGCTCCTCTTCGTTCTGCTGCTCGCGCAGGATTACATCGCCGACGCCCTCAAAGCGCTCGACGCCAACCAGCCTGCCGTGGCCGAACCCCTGCTCCGCAAAGCCATCGCCGCTGAACCAACAGACTTCGGCGCGCACTTCAACCTCGCCCTCGCGCTCAGCCTCCAAAACAAAGACCCCGAGGCCATCACCGAACTCCGCAAGACCCTCGAGCTCAAGCCCGGTCTTTACGAAGCGAACCTCAACCTCGGCATTCTTTTCCTCCGCAACAAGCTCCCCGCCGACGCCGCAATCGTGCTCAAAGAAGCCCTCGACGCCAAACCAGCCGAAGCCCGCCCCAACCTTTTCTACGCCCAGGCCCTTCTCGATTCCGGCGATTTCCCCGCCGCCGCCCAGCGCTACGAAATCATCCTCTCCGCCGACCCGGCATCCACCGATGCTCACCTCGGCCTCGGTCGCGCCCTGCTCCAACAATCGAAACTCCCCGAAGCCGCCGAGCAATTCCGAGCCGCCAACTACAAAGACGCTCTCCTCGAAATCGCCGCTCAATACGAAAAATCTGATCAAAAAGCCGAAGCCATCGCACTTTATCGCGAATTCCCCGAAAATGCCGCCGTCCGCCAGCGCCTCGGCCAACTTCTCATCGATACCAAAGACGCCGCAGCCGCCATCCCCAACCTCGAAGCCTCCGTCCGCCAGTCCCCCAACACCGCCAATCGCCTGGCCCTCGCCGACGCCTACAAACTCGCCAAAGAGAAAACCAAAATGTTGGAGCAACTTGCACTCGCCGCAGCCGCCGACCCTAACAACCACGACCTCCGCATGGCTTACGGTCGAAGCCTCCGCGACGAGCGTCGCCTCGTCCCCGCCGCCCGGCAATTCCTTGCCGCCACCCAGGTAAAACCCGATTCCATCGGAGCCTGGAACGAACTCGCCTCCGCCCTCATCATCAGCGAAAATTACGCCGAAGGTCTCTCTGCCCTCGACCACATCCGCGCGCTCGGTAAAGAAATCCCCGGCAATTACTTTCTGCGCGCCATCACCCTGGATCGTCTGAAAATGAAACCCCAGGCCGTCGCCGCGTATCAGCAGTTCTTAGCCGCCGATTCCGGCGCTCATCCCGATCAGGAATTCCAGGCCCGACAACGTATGCGTATCATCGAACTGGAGTTGAAAAAGAAATGACGAAAAAGAAATGACGGCGCTCTTCACACTCCTCTTCCTCCTCGCCCAGGGCCCGCCGCCCACCCTCGATCAGGTGCGCGCGGATGCCAATCCTGAACACCGCGCCAAACTCGCCATCGAGTTCTCCAGGGCCGCCGAACGCGCCGCCGAAGCTGCTTATTCGAAGAACGATGTGCCTGCGGCCACCGCAGCACTCAAAGACATGCAGACCGGCGTCGAAATTGCCCGCGATTCCCTTGCGCAAACCAGCAAGACCCCGCAGCGCAACCCGGGCCCCTACAAATCCGCCGAACTCAAAACCCAGGACATCCTGCTCCGCCTGAGAGACCTCGAACGCCGGATGGATTCCGACGAGCGGACCACAGTCGTTGGCCCCCGCGACAAGGTGCAGGAAATTCACGACGCCTGGTTCGACGGACTCATGAGCAAGAAGAAATGAAACTGGCACTGATTCTCTTCCTTGCCGCGTTCCTCACCGTTCCCGCCATGGCCCAGCGCGAGTTTCTGACTAACGACGAAATCGATAAAATCCGCGAGGCGCAGGATCCCAACCTGCGCCTCAAAATCTACCTCGTCTTCGCCAAACAGCGCCTCGACCAGTTGCAGCAACAAATTACAAAGGATAAAAAGGGTCGCTCCCTCACCGTCCGCCAGTTACTCGAAGACTACGGCCAGATCATTGATGCCATCGACACTGTCTCAGACGATGCCCTCAAGCGCAAAGTCGACGTCTCCCCCGGCGTCGCCGAAGTCTCCGAGGGCGAGAAAAAGTTCCTCGCCCAGCTCAGGAAAATCGAAGACGGCCACCCGCACGATCTCGACATGTACGAAGTGTCTCTCAAGAACGCGATCGAGACCACCAGCGACAGTATCCTGACCGCCGCCGAAGACCTGGGCAAGCGCGCCGAAGTCGTCACCGCGAAGGCCGAAGAAGAGAAGAAGAAACTCGAAAGCCTCAGCACCCCGGAACAGCTGAAAGAGAAGAAGGCCGAAGAAGCCAAAGCCGAGATCGGCACCCCGCAACGCAAACCCCCAACACTCTACCGCCCTGGCGAGAAGTCCGAACCGGCCAAGAAGCCCTGAAGACCATCACGCTTCCCTTCGCACGCTGCCGGATCCGCGCTCTCGATGCCGTACTACGATGTAAAGACGATGCCAGCGCCCTCTCCGGCGACCCCCTCTTCTGACCGCCTCGTCGCCCTCGACGCCTTTCGCGGCGCCACCATGGCCCTCATGGTTCTTGTCAACGATGCCGGTGACGGCCGCCACACCTATGCCCCCCTCGAACACGCCGAATGGAACGGCTGGACCCCCACCGACATGGTGTTCCCGTCCTTCGTCTGGATTGTCGGCGTCGCCCTCACGCTGTCGCTCGCCAAACGAATCGCCGCCGGCGCCTCCCGCACGGCACTGTTCCGGCAGGCCTTCCAGCGCGCCATAATTCTCTTTCTTCTCGGCATCGCCGTCTACGCCGCACCAGCCTTCGACCCGTCCACCCAGCGGCTCCTCGGAGTCTTGCAAAGAATCGCCATCTGCTACCTGGCTGCGGTCGCCATCTACCTCACCACCAACCTGCGCGGACAAATCGCCTGGCTCATCGGGCTCCTCACCGGCTACTGGCTTCTCATGGCGTATGCCCCCGTGCCCGGCTTCGGCGCGGGTCGTCTTGATGTCGACGGCAACTTCGCCCACTACATCGACCGCATCGTCCTCGGCGCCCACAACTACCGCCACACCAAAACCTGGGACCCCGAAGGCCTGGTCAGTACCCTCCCCGCCATCGCCACCGCGCTCTTCGGCGTCCTCTGCGGACACCTGCTTCGCCTGAAGAAATCCCTCAACCAACGTGTCCTCGCCATGCTCGCAATTGGCGTCATCCTCATCGCCGCCGGTCAAATCTGCAATATCTGGCTGCCCATCAACAAGAAGCTCTGGACCACCTCGTTCTCGCTCTTCATGGCAGGCTGCGACTTCGTCCTGCTCGCAGTCTTTCTCTGGCTGATCGACGGTCTGGGCCACAAAAGACTGGTCAAACCCCTCGTCATCATGGGCCTGAATCCCATCACGATTTACATGGTGTCCGAACTATTGTCCGAAGCACTGGACATCAGCGGCCTGCACAAAATGATCTACCAGGCTGTGTTCGTGCCCCTCGCCTCGCCCATCAACGCATCGCTTCTCTGGGCTCTCGCCTACACCGCACTCATGTTCCTCGTAGCCTGGATTATGTATAAAAGGAACTGGATCGTCCGCGTGTAGTGGGGCGAAACGACAGTCGAATGTTCGAGAGACTTTCTCGCGAACCACTCCTTATGAGGGTGTTTCTTTTGAGGACGGCCGGACGCCGTTGGAGCGTCGACGCAACGATTGGCTGCGGGATCTGGAATCCCGTCTGAGAGAACTGGAAGGACGGGTAACGGGTTTTCACCGGGAGGATCTGGGGCGCAATGAGGCTGCCCTTGCCCTTTCCTTTTTAATTAGGTATACCTAATTATGATCTTGCGCCTTCTCTGCCCTCTCCTGCTCCTGCTGGCCATCTCCGATTCGCTCCGCGCTCAGGGCGAAACTACCAGCGCTATTGCAGGCTCCGTAAACGACCCGACGGGCGCGGCGATCGCCGGAGCGAGAGTGATCATCACCAGTACCGACAACGGCCAGAAGCGATCCGTGAAAACCGACGATGCAGGTCGCTTCAATTTCCCGCAACTCAAACCGGGGCCATATTCGGTGCTCGCGGAAGCTGACCTGTTTGAAGCCCGCCTGAACTCTTCCGTATTAGCCGGACTTGGGCAGAAGCAGACGGTCGATTTCACGTTGAAGATCGCAACAGCCAATCAAAACGTCACCGTCACGGAGGAAGCGCCCCTCATCAATCCGCAGAACCCGAATACATCCACAACCCTGAATGCCCGTGCTCTTGCGAATCTCCCCAATCCTGGCGGCGACATGACCTATCCCATCCAGTTCGCCGCCGGGGCGCTGATGAATACGGCCGGGAGCGGGAATGATTTTGTAGGTGGCACCAACGGCTACGGGAACGTGCAGTTCAACGGTCTGTCATCGCTGTCCAACGGCTACATTGTCGATGGCCTTGAGACTAACGATCCTCTCACGAATCTGAACAGCGGATTGTCCACCAACCTTGTGCTTGGTCTGAACTCCATCTCGGAGATGACCGTCAACACGCTTTCTTACGCGGTGGACCAGGGGCGTTACGGGGCTTCTCAGATCAACTACGTCACCAAATCCGGAACCAATCAATTTCACGGCAATCTGTACGAGCTTTGGAATGGATCGAAGTTCAATGCCGCGAACTTCTTCACCAACTCAACACCGGGCAACCACAAACCGCGCTCAACGGTCAACCACTTCGGTGGCAGCCTGGGCGGTCCCATCCGGCGCAACAAGCTTTTCTTTTTCTTCGATAGTGAGTGGGTTCGCATCGCGCTTCCCATCGTCTCGGCCACCACGGTTCCCACTCCGGCGTTCCAAAACTACGTCTTGCAGCAACTCCCGCGCGGAGGCCCGGACTCTGTCACCGGTTCAACCTACCAGCCCTCTCCGCAATCGGTACCGTTCTATCAGAAGATGTTCGCGCTCTATAAAAGCACGGCGGGAACTCCTCTTTCTGTTCTGGGGTGTCCGTTCAACAGCGACGGCAGTCCGGCCGCAGGCAATCCGTCTAACGGTAATGGCTGCGCCAACCGCAAAAGCGTTTCACAATCCAGTTCTGATTCCGAGCAGGTCCAGACCGGCCGCGTGGACTACAACATCAACGAGAACAACACCGCCTGGTTGCGATTCCAGCATGACGGCGGACTCCAGGCCGCTTATACAGACCCCATCAATCCGCTGTTCAATGCCATTTCGCCGCAACCGCTCTACTCGGTCGCTGCCGGATACACACACGTATTCTCGCCCCGGCTGGTGAACTACTTCAACCCGGCGTTCTCCTGGTATGAGAGCCTGTTTGGCCCACGCGATTTCCAGAAGACGCTCGATGCTTTCCCCATCGTCCTCCAGGGCAGTGGAGCGAATGCGCCTTTCACCACCGTGGGCGGGCTCAACGGCACCTGGGTGCAGGGCCGCCGTGCTGCCCGATTCTTCATCAACGACAATCTGGCCTGGAGCGTCGGCGCGCACGAAATCAGGTTCGGTACGAATATCAGAATCCTCCGTCTGAACGACTACGACTTCGGCCAGGGTGTGGTTCCGGTGGTGAACTACACAACCCTGTCTCAGTTCATTTACGGAGTGGCCTCCACCGCCTCCCGTACGTTTCCTCTGGCCAATTCCCAGCCTTACAACTTTCTCAACCTCGACCTCTATGCGCAGGACACCTGGAAGGTGACACGAACGCTGACCTGGACGTTCGGCGTGCGTGCCACGCACAACTCGAATCCAGTGAATCCTCACAAGGCGCTGGCGCGGCTTCCCGGTTCATTTGACTCCATCTCCCACGATGTCAACCAGCCTTTGAATGTTGCCATTCAGACGGGTCAGGCAAACGTTTTCGCGGCCACACCTTGGGCGGTTCTGCAACCGAGAATGGCCTTTGCCTGGCAGGTCTCGCCAAAGACTGTGTTGCGCACCGGCGCCGGACTGTTCAGCGACATTCTGCCGGGTAGTGTTGTGGACCTTGTCGGCACCAACCCTCCCTACTCGAAGAGCTTCGAGGGCGGCCTGCTCGGCAATGTAGGAGGCTCAGCCATCGCCCCGGGAGTTCCGAATAGCGCCGTCGACGCGACCATCGTGGCCAATCAGACCTTCTCGTCGGGATTCGCGCAAGGCCGGCGCTCCTGTGCCTCCGCGCTCTCCGGTCCGACAACCTGTCTCCAGCCAATTGCCATTACCGCTGTCCCGGACGGCAAGCTACGAGCGCCCTGGAACATGCAATGGAGCTTTGCCCTGGAGCGTCAAATCGGCTCAGAGCTGAATCTGCGCGCGCAGTATGTCGGCACACGGGCGCTCAACCAGCCTTACCAGACGCAAGTGAACGGCTATCAGACCGTATGCGAAGGCTGCTTCGCGCCGTTTCCGTTTGCCCGGCCGAAAGACCCTCGGTTTGGTGCTGTCACGCAACTCAACAGCGGTGCCAACAGCAACTACCATGGCCTGCAGTTGACCGCTGACAAGCGACTCTCCCGCGGTCTGCAGGTGACGGCCAACTACACCTGGAGCCGCTGCATGGACACCGTCTCGAACGGCGGCTTTTTGCCGTTCTCCGCCGGCGGAATCATCTCGCCCCTGCCGGGACAACTCAACCGCCAGTTCGGCCCTTGCGATTACGACGTCCGGCAAAACTTCACCGCTCAATACGTCTACCAGTTACCCGTCAAAGTGCGGAGCCGCATGCTCGGTTACGCCCTCAACGGCTGGCAGGTTTCAGGAGCCGTATTCCGGCGCAGCGGGATTCCCTTTTCGGTGCTGAGCACTCCCTATTCCGCCAATGGAAATGGGATTGTACAGGGCGGCGGCCCGCAATACGCCGGCGTAGTTCCCGGCGTCCCGCTGTACACGCGCGACGCTGTTCCGGGAGTAACGCAACCCGGCACAAAGCAATGGCTCAACCCCGACGCCTTTATTTCGTCGGTTGATCCGGGCACGGGCAAATGCGTGGGCGGCGACACCGCGAAGAACTGTCAGTTTGGCAATCTCGGTCGCAACGCCCTGCGCGGTCCACTCTTCACTTCGAGTGATTTCTACGTCACGAAGTGGTTCGCCCTGAACGAACGCGTGAAGTTGCGTGTGGATGGACAGTTTTTCAATGTCTTCAATCATCCAAACTTCGGTCTTCCCGTTTTGGGGTACGCAGGAATCCCTGGAAACCGTTCCACTCAGACCGGATTCGGCGCGCTCACCTACACGACGGCACCGCCCACAGGGCTACTGGGCGTCGGCCTCGGCGGCGACAGTTCGCCACGCATGATCGCCTTTCAGGCCCGGCTGGAGTTCTGATTCGGGACGGAACCGCTCGTCTTTACAGGGCGAGATCCCCGAAAAACTACTCCGCCTCTGCAATCCCCTGCAGTTCCAGATAACGCTGGCGGCAATCCGTAATCGCCTTGCGCGCCTCACGCGGCCCGCCCCACCCTTCCATCGTCGTGACCTTACCTTCCAGCTCTTTATAAATCGAGAAGAAATGCTCCATCTCCCGCCGTACATGCGGAAAAATCTGGTCCATCGTATGGATCTGGTCATACCGTGGATTCCGCGTCGGAACGGCCAGAATCTTCTGGTCCTTCTGGTCCCCGTCCACCATGTTCAGCACGCCCACAGGCCGAACTTCAATCAGCACGCCCGGAAAACTCGGCTGCTGCACCAGCACCAGGCAATCCAGCGGATCGTTATCCTCCGCCAGCGTTCCCGGAATGAATCCGTAGTCACCCGGATAATGCAATGGCGAGTACAACGCCCGGTCCAGCCGGAACACTCCCAAATTCCCGTCATACTCGTACTTGTTAGCCGAGTTCTGCGGGATCTCGACGATCATTCGAACGATCTCCGGCGAGTCAGGGCCGGGCTCCATGTCGTAGAGGCGATTCACGGATTCAGGGTAGCATGCGCCGCGCCCGCAACCGGCGGCTCCGGGTATTCCACGGACACCATCGTCAACCCCTTCGGAGGCACCGTCGCACCACTCTTATACGGGATCTTCGTATGCGGCAGGTTCCCCCGCCCCATCTCAATCAGCGTCCCCACCAGATTCCGCACCATGTACTTCAAAAATCCCCGCCCCCGCACCGTATACACCAGCGAATCGCCTTCCCGCACCAGCTCGGAGCTATAAACTGTTCGGACCTTCGAACGATCCGGGTGCCGGTCATCCTTCGCCGAAAACACCCTGAAATCGTGGCTCCCTTCAAACACCTTCGCCCCCCGAATCATCCACTCTTCATTCAGCGGATACGGGTGGTGATGCAGATAATGCCAGTCGAACGGCGAACATGTCTCCGCCCGATAAAGCCGGTACCGATACGTCTTCGCAATCGCATCGAATCGAGGGTGGAACTCCGCGTGGGTCTCCGAACACTCCAGTATCCGGATCGTCGGCGGCAACAGCCGATTCACCGCCCTCCGCAGATTGCCCACCGGCAGCGGATTCTCAATCGTGAACGCGGCAACTTGTGCCAGCGCATGCACCCCCGCATCCGTCCGCCCCGACCCCGCTACAGGAACGTGCTGCCCTTCCAGCTCCGAAATAATCTTTTCAAGGATGCCCTGGATAGTCTCCAGCCCCGGCTGATACTGCCATCCATGGAAATCTGTGCCATCGTAGGCAATCGTAATGCGAATTCGGCGCGACACAGGTTTCAGCGTGCCTCATCCCATCCGCGTCCATCGGCGCTCATCCGCCCGGCATCCGCGTACTGCCTGCCATTCCCGGGCACGCGCGAAATCCCAACCAATAGTCCGCCTGTCACCCTTACAATTCCGGAGAACTCGGGCGTGATCCCGGCTTCACCACAGGCTCACCCGCCAAACACATCGGGCACCCCGAAGCCTCATATGCCACCACATGTAGAGTCTCCAGCGCCGCCCGCGGAATCCCCAAATCCACCGCGCCGCCGCTCCTGTCGATAATCGACCCCGCCGCTACCGGAACCGCACCCATCGCCCGAACAATATCAATCACTTCGCGCGTGCTGCCGCCCGTCGTGATAACGTCTTCAATCACCACCACCCGCTCGCCCGGCTTCAAAACAAAACCGCGCCGCAATTGCATCTTCCGGTCAGAATCCCGCTCCGTAAACACAAACCGAACACCCAGTGACCGCGCCACTTCATGCCCGATCACCAGCCCGCCCAGCGCCGGCGAAATCACCGCGTCAATTTTTTTGCCACCAAAAAGTTCGAAAACCCGGCTCCCCAGCTCCCTCCCAAACGTCTCAGCATGTTGTGGATACTGCAAAACAATCGCCGATTGCAAGTAGTTCGGGCTGTGCAGCCCGCTCGTCAGCCGGAAGTGCCCGGTCAGGTAAGCGCCCGTTTCCCGGAAGATCTCCAGAAAATGACCTGCGGAATGGTGGTTTTGTATCAAGCTCTCAGGGATCTCCGGCTGCATCACAAACGGCTACTATACCATTGAAATTTAGACGTACTTCCGGCTCCGCCCCGCAATCGGGGACCACTGCCGCGCGTATTGTCTTTTGCATGTCCCGAAACTTTTTGAACCAAAGGCCGGGGAATCCCGTTAGGTAATTAAGTAGATGAACGCCCACAACGAACGCGGTCTTAAAAGCGCACGAGCCGCAGACCACTGCTCCGACCAACCAGACACTCCGACAGGCGGCGGTACCGTCCGGCGAGGAACAGCTCCGGAGGGTTGCGTTGCCACTGTGTCCATTAAAAGCATCGCGTCCGTCCTCCTGACCCTGACGCTCACCGTCAATGCCGCGCACGCCCAAACGGCCATCCGTATTGACCCGGCGCCCGACCATCGCTTCAGCTGGCTCACCCGCAACTATGAGCCGCGTAACATCCCCCAAATCAACCTCGCCAACACCTCGCGCCTCGATTCACTCATCAAAGCCGGCAACCTCTATGTCTCCGCCAAAGACGTGGTGGCCCTGGTGCTCGAAAACAATCTCGATATCGAAGTGCAGCGCTACGGCCCCCTCCTCGCCCGCGAAGTCATGCGTCGCGCCGAAGGCGGCGGCCTCCTCCGCAGCGTCGGTCAGGGCGTCGCCGCCGGCCCCACCAGCGTCAGCCTCGCCGGCGTCAGCATCAACACCAACGGCGCGCCCGCAGCCTCCGGCGGCGGCGTAAACTCCAGCGTCCTCACTCAACTCGGGCCGTCCATCCCCAGTTTCGACAACACCATCGGAGCCTTCGCCAACTTCTCCCACACCACCACCCCGCAAAGCAACACCAGCTTCAGCGGCACCCAGTCTCTCGTCGTTAACGGTCGGTCCTTCCAGGCGTCTTACACGAAAAACTCGCACTTCGGCACCGCCGCCACCATCTCCTTCTCCAGCCAATATCAGAAGGTGAACAGCGCCTTCTTCAGCCTCAACCCCTACAGCACCGCCAACGTCGATCTGTCCGTCACTCAGAACATCCTCAACGGTTTCGGCCGCGCCGTCAGCGAGCGCAACATCCGCGTCCAGAAAAACAACCTCAAGGTGACTGATCTCCAGTTCAAACAGCAGGTCATCACCACCATCACCGCCGCCCTCAACCTCTATTGGGATCTCGTCAGCTTCACCCAGGACGTCAAAGCCCGTCAGGAAGGCGTCGGCACCGCCCAACAGCTTTTCGAAAACAACCAGAAGCAGGTGCAGATCGGCACCCTCGCCGAAATCGAAGTCACCCGTGCCCAGTCCCAGCTATTCGCCGCCAAACAGGACCTCCTCATCTCCCAGACCAATCTCCTCCAGCAGGAAACCATCCTCAAGAATGTCCTCAGCCGCAAAGGCGTCGCCACCTCCGATCTCGCCGAAGTCCACGTCGTCCCGCTCGACAAAATCGATATCCCTGCCAAAGATGACATTCGCCCCATTGATGAACTGGTCGCCACCGCCATCGCCGCCCGCGTCGAAATCGAAACCGACCGCATCAATCTCGAAAGCAACAAGACCAACCTCGTCGGTATCAAAAGCTCCCTCCGGCCCACCCTGCAGGCCTTCGGCCAGTTGACCAATAACGGCCTCAGTGGTGACGCCACCGCCTTCGCCCTCGCCCAGGGCAGCGTGCCCGTCTTCGCCGGTGGCTACGGCACCGCTCTCGCCCAGATCCTCCGCCGCAACTACCCGAACTATTCCGCCGGCTTCTCCCTCAACATCCCGCTCCGCAACCGCGCCGCGCAATCGGACTACGTCACCAGCATGCTCGAACTTCGCCAGAACGAACTCACCCTGCAAAAGCAGATCAATCAGGTTCGCGTCGACGTTCAAAACGCCGTCATCGGCATGCAACAGGCCCGCGCCCGCTTCGACGCCGCCGTGCAGGCCCGCATGCTCTCCCAGCAAACTTTCGATGGCGATAAGCGCAAGTACGACCTCGGTGCCTCCACCGCCTACCAGGTCGTGCAGGACCAGCGCGACCTCGCCTCAGCCCAAAGCTCCGAAGTCCAGGCCATGGCCAACTACAGCCATGCCCGCATCGCCCTCGATCAGGCCCTCGGCGCCACTCTCGAAGTCAACCAGATCTCGCTCGATGAAGCGATGTCTGGCCAAGTGAGCACGGGCAAGGTGAGTCTCAAATGATGAAGCCCCTCGCCCTCTGCCTCGCCTGCTGCATGCCCATCTGGGCGCAGCAGTTGACCATTGACCCCATCCGCCCCCAGGCGCCGCTCATCAAGCGGCCATACCTCCCGGCCGAAGTCCCGCCCGTCCGCCTGAACAACGGTAGTCACCTCGCTGAGAAAATCCGCGGCGGCAACCTCTACCTCACAGCGCAGGACGCCGTCGCTCTCGCGCTCGAAAACAACATCGATATCGAAGTAGCACGCTATAACCCCATCCTGCTCGCCTGGCGTCTGGAACGCAGTCAGGCTGGTGGTGCGCTCCCCGGCGTGCCAAGCGCCAGTTCCCAGGCAAGCGCCAATACAGCAGGCCAGGGCGTGCTCGGCAGCCAGCAGGCCGCGGGCATCACCGGCGGTAACACCGGCACGGTACGCAATAACAATAACTCCACCGTCACTCAGATCGGCCCGGTCACCCAGACCCTCGACCCCGTCGTACAGGAATCCACCAGCTTCAGCCACCGCAGCCTCCCGCAATCCAATGCCACCGGCAGCGCCACCAACGTCATCGTGCAGGATTCCCGCTCTTACTCCGGCTCCATCCAGCAGGGCTTTGTCACCGGCGGATCGCTCACCATGAGCTACAATCAGCGATACCTCAACGAAAACTCTCCCACCAACGTGCTCAACCCATCTGTCGCCCCGGGCCTCTCGTTCGCCTTCACCCACAACCTGCTGAACGGCTTCGGCAAGGCCGTCGGAGCCCGCAACATCACCGTCGCCAAGATGAATCTGGCCACCTCTGATCTCACCTTCCGCACCCAGGTTTCCCGCGTCACCGCCACGGTCCTGAACGCCTATTACACCCTCGCCGGCGATTTTGATGACGTGAAATCGAAGCAGGGCGCGCTCGATACCTCCCGCACATTCCTTTCCGAAACCAGCCGCCGCCTCGAACTGGGCTCCGCCGCGCAACTCGACGTCACCACCGCGCAGAATCAGGTCGCCGTCGCCACCCAGGGCTTCATCAGCGCGCAACTCGCGCTCGCCCAGCAGGAAATCCTGCTGAAAAACCTCATCAGCCGCACGGGCCTGGCAGACCCCGCGCTCGCCAACGCCCACATCGTCCCGCTCGACAAAATCACCATTCCAGCTTCCGAAGAGCTGCCTCCGCTCTCCGAACTCGTGAAAAAGACCTTCGCCATGCGGACTGACCTCCAGTCCACCCAGGCCAGCCTCAACGCCTCCGAAGTCAGCGCGCTCGGCACCCGCAACGGCCTCCTCCCCAGTCTCCAGATCTCTCTGAATCGCAGCACCTCCGGCCTCGCCGGAACCCCGCGCATCGTTCGCGGAGTCACTGCCGACCCGCGCTTCAACGGCGGTCTGGGCACCGCACTCGGCCAGGTCTTCGCGCAGGATTTCGCCACCGAAAGCGCCGGCCTCGGCGGTCGCATCTCCCTCGAAAACCGTCAGGCCCAGGCGGATTACGGCATCGACCAGCTCTCCATGCGCCAGCAGCAATTGGCCGCCGCCAAAGAATCCAATCAGGCCCAAGTCGATGTCATGAACGCCATCGTCGCCCTCCGCCAGGCCCACGTCCGCTACGACGCCGCCGCTCAAACCCGAATCCTGCAACAGAAACTCTATGACGCCGAACAGAAGAAGTTCGCCGCCGGCGAGTCCACCACCTACAACGTTCGCCAACAACTGCGCGACTTCACCAACGCTCAGGGCACAGAACTCCAGTCCCTCGTGACATACCAGAACGCGCGCACCAACCTCGACCAGACCACCGGCATGATCATCGAGAACAACAAAATCTCCATCGCCGCCGTAACAAAGTGAACCAACCGTCCCGCCCCGCGTTCCACTGTGGGGCTGCGATCTTGTCGCAGGCCTTCCTGGGCTTTCGACCGTAGCGTTTGCCGTTTGGCCCGCAACCTGCTCAATCAGAAAGCGTGCAAAGCAACAACAACGGCAACGGGCGCGACGGGAAATTCCCTCCAATGCAACAACCACGCAACACCAACTGCTGACATCCGCTGGTCTCCTCCTTTTATCTCCGTAAAATCCTTCCCCCGCGCCCCAGCCCTCGTGCGACAATCTCAGAACAATGGGCGTACCAAAGCTAATCCGTTTCCTCCCCTTAGTCGTCTTTAATCTCTCAGCCCAGGCCCTGCCCGTCGAATGGCCCGTCAACGGCGGCCCCGGCAACATTCGCTACTCCCAGCTCACCCAAATCACCCCCCAAAACGTCTCGCAACTCAAAGTCGCCTGGACCTACTCCTCTAACGACGCCTTCAAAGACTCGGAAATGCAAAGCAATCCGATCATCGTCGACGGCCTCCTCTACGCGACAACCCCCAGCCTGAAAGTCGTCGCCGTCGACGCCCGCTCCGGCCGCGAAGTCTGGCGCTTCGACCCCGCAGCCGGCACCGCCCCCCAGCGCCGCTACCGCCACCGCGGCGTCACCATCTATCAGGACCGCCTCTTCTTCACCCACCGCAACTTCCTCTGGGCCCTCGACCGAAAAACCGGCCAACCCATCCCCTCCTTCGGCACCGCCGGCCACATCGACCTCCGTGAAGGCCTCGACCGCCCCGTCGAATCCATCAGCATCAGCGCCAGCAGCCCCGGCGTCATTTTCGAAGACTCCCTCATCCTGGGCAGCACCGTCCCCGAAACTCTCCCCGGCTCCCCCGGCCACATCCGCTCCTTCGACGCCAAAACCGGCAAACTCCTCTGGATCTTCCGCACCATCCCCCATCCCGGCGAATTCGGCTACCAAACCTGGTCCAAAGACTCCTGGAAGATCTCCGGCGGCGCCAACGCCTGGGCCGGCCTCTCCATCGACTCCAAACTCGGCATGGTCTTCGCCGCCACCGGCTCCGCTTCCTTCGATTTCTATGGAGCCAACCGCCTCGGCGACAACCTCTTCGCCGATTGCGTCCTCGCCCTCGACGCCCGCACCGGCAAGCGCGTCTGGCACTTCCAGGCCATCAAACACGACGTCTGGGATCTCGACTTCCCCGCCGCCCCCAGCCTCGTCACCGTCACCCGCCACGGCAAAAAGGTCGACGCCGTCGCCCAAATCGCCAAAACCGGCTACGTCTTCGTCCTCGACCGCAAAACCGGCAAACCCCTCTTTCCCATCAAATATCGCAAGGTCCCTGCCTCAAAGGTCGATGGCGAAAAGCTGGCCGAAACCCAGCCCTACCCCGTCAAGCCCCCGCCCTTCACCCGCCAGACATTCTCCGAATCCATCGTCACCAACCGCACCCCGGAAGCCCGCGCCGCCGTCCTCGAACAGCTCCGCAAGCTCGATTCGAATGGCATGTTCACCCCGCCCAGCCTCCGCGGAACCATGCTTTTTCCCGGCACCGACGGTGGCGGCGAGTGGGGTGGGGCAGCCTTCGACCCCGCCACCGCGCTCCTCTACGTCAACTCCAACGAACAACCCTGGGCCATCCGCCTCGTCACCCACGACACCACCTCCCTCTACAAAAACAACTGCGGCGGCTGCCATGGCGACAACCTCCAGGGCGCTCCGCCCACCTTCCCCTCCCTCGTCGATATCGGCAAACACCGCACCCGCGCCGAACTCGCCGCCGTCATCCGCGAAGGTACCGGCCGCATGCCCGGCTTCAGCGACCTCGGCCGCAACGTCGATGAAATCGTCGACTTCCTCATCACGGGTAAAGACACAGGCGCAGTCGATCCAGCCACCGCCAAAAACGATCCTAACTGGCTCAAATACCGCAACGAAGGCTACATCCTCGTCCGCGATCCCCAGGGCTACCCGCCCATCACTCCCCCCTGGGGCACCCTCAGCGCCATCGACCTCAACAAAGGCGAAATCCGTTGGCAAATCCCCCTGGGCGAGTACCCCGAACTCGTCGCTCAGGGCATCAAAGACACCGGCAGCGACAACTACGGCGGCCCCGTCGTCACTGCCAGTGGCCTCCTCTTCATCGGTGCTACCAGTTTCGACAAAAAATTCCGCGCCTTCGACAAACTTACCGGCAGACTGCTCTGGGAAACTCTTCTTCCCGCCGCCGGTAACGCGACCCCGTCCATCTACTCCCTTGATGGCCGTCAGTACATCGTCATCGTTTGCGGAGGCGGCAAAAACGGCGCCGCTTCCGGCAGCAGCGTCGTCGCCTTCGCACTACCGGAGAAACCATGAACCCTCGCAGCATCTTCTTCACTCTCACCTTCGCGGCTGCCTTCGCGCCCAGCTTAAGCGCCCAGGTCACGGCCCTCAAAGTCGGTCACCTCGTCAACCCTGAAACCGGCACCACCGCCACCAACCAGATCCTCCTCATCGAAAACGGCAAATTCACCGCCATCGGCCCCAATCTCCCTATCCCCGCCGGAGCCACCCTCGTCGATCTCTCGAATTACTACATCTCCCCCGGCCTCGTCGATTCCCACAACCACCTCGCCCTCACCTATAAAGAGGAGCCCGAACACAACAGCTACTACCTCACCACCGTGATGGATTCCACCGCCATCCGCGCCATCCAGGCCGTCTCCAACGGCATCACCATGCTCAACGCCGGCTTCACCATGGTTCGCGACCTCGGCAACAACGGCAACTACGCCGACACCGCCCTCCGCGTCGCCATCGAACAGGGCTGGGTCCCCGGCCCCACCCTCATTAACTCCGGCATCATCATCGGCGGCTTCGGTGGCCAGTTCTCCCCCGTTCCCGAACGCGAAGGCCTCATCGAACCCGAATACCTCAACGCCGATACCCACGACGAAATCATCAAGGCCATCCGCCGCAACATCCTCTACGGCGCCAAAGTCATCAAAATCTGCGTCGATTGCAAACCTTACGGCTACACCGCGGACGAAATGCGTCTCTTCATCTCCGAAGCCGCCAAAGCCGACCTCAAAGTCGCCGGCCACGTCCAGACCAAAGCCGGTGCTCTCCGCGCCATCGACGCAGGCCTCTGGTCCATCGAACACTCCAGCGCCCTCGACGATGAAACACACCAGCTCATGGCCCAAAAAGGCATCTGGCGCGTCGGCACAGAAACTCCCCTCACCACCTACCACACCGGCACCACACCCCAGGCCAAAGCCCGCTTCGACAAACAAACCGAAGGTATCAAAAGCGCCTTCGCCCGCCACGTCAACATGGCCTTCTCCACCGACGCCGATTACTACATCCCCGGCATGGACCGCGGCCAGGTCGTCATCGACTTCCTCAAAAGCTGGCAGGCCGCCAATATCCCCGCCCCCGAAATCCTCAAAATCATGACCATCAACGGCTACAAGGTCAGCGATCTCTACGACAAACGCGGCCCCATCAAACCCGGCCTCCCCGCCGACCTCATCGCACTCCGCGCCAACCCTCTCGAAGACATCGACACCCTGCGCGACGTCCGTTTCGTCATGAAAGACGGCGTCTTCTTCAAAAAGGACGGCATCATGACCCCCGGCCCCTTCTTCCACAGTGGCCCCGTCCCCCCGTCAGCCTGGCGAATTCACTAACCGGCCACCCCAACTTTTACGTCGTATTATTGCTAAGCTTGCCGTGATGACCCGCCACCTGTTACCCACAGCCCTGTTGCTTGCCGCAGCCGCCACGTTCGCCGCCGCGCAGACTACCGACCAGACTGCTCTTGATCGCTATGTCGCCAAACCCGACCCCGCCTACAAGTACGAACTGGTCCGCACCATTACCGGCGAAAACTACACCGCCTACGTTATCGACCTCACCTCCCAGCAGTGGCGCACCCCTGCCGAAGTTAACCGCACCCTCTGGAAACACTGGCTCACCATCATCAAACCCGCCGAAATCAAATCCTCCACCGCCTTCCTCAGCATCGCCGTCGGCTCCGTCACCTCCAACTCCCCCGAAAAACCCGACGCCACCGCCCTGCAGATCGCCCTCATGAGTCACACCGTCACCGCAGTGCTCTCCGGCATCCCCAACGAACCCCTCACCTTCGCGGGCGAAACCAAAGGCCGCACTGAAGACGGCCTCATCAATTACACCTGGGTCAAGTTCATGCAGACCGGCGACGAAACCTGGCCCGCACGCCTCCCCATGACCAAGGCAGCCGTCCGCGCCATGGATACCGTCACCGCCTTCCTCGCCACCCCCGCCGCCGGCAACGTCAGGATCGATCACTTCTTCGTCGCCGGAGCCTCCAAACGAGGCTGGACCACCTGGACCACCGCCGCCGTCGACAAGCGCATCATCGGCATTGCCCCCCTCGTCATCGACGTGCTCAACATGCGCAAATCCACAGACCATCACTACCAGGCCTATGGCGAATACTCCGAAGCCCTGAACGACTACAAAGAAAGCAACATCGTCGGAGCCGCCGATCTCCCCGAATACGCCGCTCTCATGAAAATTGAGGAACCCTTCAGCTACCGCACCCGCTACACCATGCCCAAATACATCGTCAACGGTGCCGGCGACCAGTACTTCCTCCCCGATTCCTCCCAGTTCTACTTCGACTCCCTGCCCGGCGAAAAATACCTCCGCTACGTGCCCAACACCGACCATTCCCTCAAGAATTCCGACGCCGTCCTCGGCCTCGCGGCGTTCTACGATGCCGTAGTTGCCGGTCGCCCCCGCCCCAAATTCTCCTGGAATTTCGAAAAAGATGGCTCCATCAAGGTCACCTGTATCGACAAGCCCTCCGAAGTAAAACTCTGGGCCGCCAACAACCCCGAAAAGCGCGACTTCCGCCTCGCCACTCTCGGCCCCGCCTACAAAAGCACCACCCTCACCGCCGAAGGCAACACCTACACCGGCCGCATCGAAAAGCCCGCCAAAGGCTGGACCGCGTTCTTCGTCGAACTCACCTTCCCCAGCGGAGGCGCCCTCCCCTTCAAATTCACCACAGAAGTCCGCGTCACCCCAGACACGCTGCCGTTCCCGAAGCCCCCCATGAACTCGAAACTCTCAGACCTGCACTAGCAGCCCGTGGTGAAACTGCTTTTAGAGACTATCGGCTTTCCCGGCGCGTCCATTTCTGGGTAGCCGAATGCTCGGAGACCTACCAGCAGTGCATTGTGGCGCGATTCTGAAGGTCACCTTTCAGCCGGTATTCAGGTCGAGCGGCGAAGAGCAATTGCACTACGGACTGCTAGGCCCCGGCTACAGTCGGTGGTCTTGCCGCCGACTTCGACTGGAAACCGGCGATCCGCAGGTGCGCGACAATACAAGAAGGGAGGGAAGCATGCAAAACGAAGAAATAATCTCGCTATCAATCGACGCCTTTAGCCCCGGCACGCTTCCCATGTCCCGTCTCGCCGATTACCTCAAGCAGTTTTCGACGATGGTCGGCAATGATGAAAGCGTCCACTTCGACAAAGTAGTTAAAGGAAGTGCCGTGCTTCAGGCGCGCATAGACCTGCCTGCAGCGCCCAAAGTTCATGAGCGCGTCCACGCCATTGCGGCCCGAACAGCCCCGAGATCGGCAATGAAAGCTTCCAGGGGAATTGATGACCTTCTCGCTGAGGATAACGCAACTGGCTACCTGGCTCTCGGTGATCACAAAGTTATTGAATTTCCAGGACGCCTAAGATCTGCGCGGGAGACGATCGGGCCCGTTCGAAGAAACACCTCCGTCGAAGGCCAGATTTACTCCATCGGGGGTAAAGACGACACCATCAACGTGCACCTGCAAAACGCCGAGGAGGATATTCGCTGCGTCGTGTCCGTAGCACTGGCGCGAAAACTCGGCCCACATCTGCGGGGCAAAAAAGTACGTCTTTTCGGCAGTGGAGCGTACTTTCGCATCGACGGCGTCTGGCAAACGAAGAACTTCACGGCAGATGACTTTGTCTTGTTGGACGAATCGCCTCTGGATTTGACCATCGAATCTATTCGTGAAGGTTTTGCTGGCCAGGACGCAACTGCATTCCTGCATACGATGTCGGAATTAAGGCACGAATGATAGCGCTTGATACGACGGCGCTATCCCTTCTGTTTGTTCCAGGCACCACAGTATTGAGGTTAGGAACCACCGTTCCGATCAAACTCGCCAAAGAACGATTGGACGCCTTAGTGCAAAGGATTGCCGATGCCAAACAGCAGATCCTCATTCCGACACCTGTCCTGAGCGAAATCATGGTCAGAATGACTCCTAACCAGATCAGCGAACTACTCGTGAAGCTGAACGGTTCTGTCTGGTTTCGGATTGAGGCCTTTGATTCAGCTGCCGCTGTCGAACTCGGAATCCGAACCTCAGCCGCAATCGCTGCCGGTGACAAGCGTGAAGGCCTCGCCGGCTCGCCGTGGGCAAAGGTCAAATTCGACCGCCAGATCGTGGCAATAGCGATAATAGCCCAGGCATCAGAGATCATTTCGGACGATGCCGACGTGAAAGCGATTGGAGAGCGATGGGGAATCAAGGTCACCAGCATAGAAGACCTTCCGATTCCAGCTGAATTCATAGCGCCGCCCCTCCTGGCTCCCCTTCTGGAAGATGCTGACACGGATTTCGAATCGTAGCCGCCCTGATTCCCCGTCCATCCCCGCCGGTCAAAACTCTTAGACATGCACTAACGCATCTGGATCCGAACGTCAGTTCGCTTCATCCACGGCGGGCCGCGTGAACTTCAAGTAGCTGACGCTGAACCCCATTTTGCGGAGGCTGACCCTCTTAGTGTCGAATCAACCGCAGATCATGAGAGGATTGGATTTGAGCACTTGATTATGTCAGATTCGATTCACACCCTGTTGCAGGGGGCTGAAGAGTTCTTTGGCGAAGTATTGAATGACGTCGAGCCATATGTTCGGCCTGAACACGTCGTCCATATGCTGTTCTTCCGCCGCTTCACCGAGTGGCAATATGAGTATTGCCGTACGATACGCACGCTGCACGACGCGAATTGCCTTCAGGGCTCTATTCCGGTCCTTCGAAGCTTGTTTGAAGTCAGCGCTGCGCAACTTCTATTGCAGCGCGACGAGCGATTTGCCGAGCTCCTTGAATTGCTGAATGGTGAGTACGTGAAGACGGGCAATGCGCTCCGGAAAATCGACTGGCCTTGTTCGCAACACGATATTTACGCGCGGCTCTCCCTAATGACTCATCCATCGCGAATAAGTGCCTTCCTCGGAAGAACGCTCGATTTCGAGAGTGAGCCACTGAAATCTCTCGTCGAGCAAGAGGACATTGCGGGTATAGCTCACGTGCTCCTCTGGCAGGGAGCACGTGAAAACGAAGAAGCACACCAGGAACGCTGGGCGTTCATAGCTCTCAATACTTTCGACCTGACCATATCGTCTCTTCGCACTCTCTACGGCGCAAGTGCGCCAGAGCGCGACTGGTGGAAGAGCCAGTCCATCTTGCTATTCAAAGACCTTGCCGACCGCTACCCGACCATCAAGCAAGATTTGCTATGGTTCCGAATGAGTTGGCCGCATTCGGAGCACAGCAAGTTAGAAAGGAGTCTCGACGATCTCTTTAGCAAGGAGCTTCATCCCCTCCGGCCTCGGCAGCCTGACCTGCAGCCGTCTTTGTACGCCACCAGCAGCGCATCACCCGCCAGCTCCGCACGATCTGCTCAGCACGGGTGTCACGGCGTTGCACTAAGAAACGCATTGTGCTGCAAATCGAACCGAAAAGTCTGATCCGGTTCTACGTTCGCGGGATATCGCGTTGATGGGCTTTCCGCCAAGGCTTGTTGGGCACTCAGCGCGGTTTGAGCCTCTGGCCCGGGAAGCATCTTTGTGCGATTATCGCAATTGTGTTCCGCCCGGCTGTACCGTATCTTTAAAACTCGATGAGACTGCACTTCCTGATTGCGCTTGCGGCCCTGCCCGCCTTCCCTGCCATGGCACAAAACGACTGGCCCGCTTATGGCGGCGGACCGGCGGAGACGCGCTACTCCACGCTGAAACAGATCAACCGAAGCAACGTGGCAAAACTGCAGGTCGCCTGGACTTTCGATACCGCAGATGGCCCCGGCGATCCGCAGACCCAGCCCATCATGGTGAACGGCACGCTCTACGGCCTCACCCCGAAGCACAAACTCATCGCACTCGACGCCGCAACGGGCAAATTGCGCTGGACGTTCGATTCCGGCATCGTGGGGCGCGGCGCCAATCGCGGTGTCGTGTTCTGGGCCGCCGGCGCAGACCAGCGAATCTTCACCACCATTCAGAGCTTCATCTACGCTGTCGATGCAGAGACCGGCAACGTGATCCCCACCTTCGGCAGGAACGGTCGCAT
>JBBQDH010000051.1:0-27010 GCA_038319515.1 Bryobacterales bacterium | reverse complement strand
TATTGTGGCCCTCGATGAGATTTGAGTAATAGCAGTACATCGAGCGGACAAGGTCGGCAAGGGACGTCAGAATGCTTACAGGCAAGCTCGCGCGAAACGCCGCCGACCTCTGGGTGAGATGGAGCGCCAGATCCGTGAGCTTTTCCCTATGCCTTGAACCCAGAAGTAACGGCTCCATAAGCGACACTGGTTCATGCTGGTCGTCAACCGGTTCCATGTCCGCTTTCATGGCCGTACAAACTGAAGGGTCAAACATATACCTATCAGATGTATGTGGACTTCGCAAGGGTAATAGAGGCCGAACTAATGTCCGCTTAAATGTCCGGATAAAAACTGGATTCGGCGCAGGCGTCGGGACGCCTGCTTCTCTCACCCAGGCCGGCCGGGATTAGCCTCGCCGGCGGAACGGACCGGCACGGTGCGCAACTTGATGATACGGCGCTGGCATTTTCCGCAGCGGTAGAAGCGGAAGAACAACCTGAGTGTCCATTCAAGGCCGGTAAAGCGGGACGAATACAACACACCGGAATCGCAATGCGGGCACTTTGCGGATCCCATGGAAAGGTAGGTGACCGCACCCGAAACAGCGACGGCGGCAAAAGCTCCGAGGACAAGGAAAATAGCAGACCGAATGCGCATTGCTACAGAGAACACTGTAGCGTTTTTGCCGCCGCGATCACCAGTCATGTTTTCATTAAGGTGCGATGTACTCTTCAGCGAAACAGCAGTTGCAGACGCGCCTGGACGAAATCCGGGCGGCGGGGCTTTATAAGTCTGAGCGTGTGATGCTAAGCGCCCAGAACGCCCATGTGGATACGCGGGCAGGCAAGGGCGTGCTCAACATGTGCGCCAACAACTATCTGGGGCTGGCGGATCACCCGGCTGTGGTGCGGGCCGCGCATGAGGCACTGGACCAGTGGGGCTACGGGATGGCTTCCGTGCGTTTCATTTGCGGCACGCAGGAGATTCACAAGCAACTGGAGCAGCGGATTAGTGAGTTTCTGGGGACGGAAGACACGATCCTCTATTCCTCATGCTTTGATGCGAACGGCGGGCTGTTCGAGACGATTCTGGATGCGGAAGACGCCATCATCTCCGACGAGCTGAACCATGCCAGCATTATCGACGGCGTGCGGCTTTGCAAAGCGCGCAGGTTGCGGTATCGCAACAGTGATATGGCGGACCTGGAAGCCCGGCTGCAGGAATCAGCAGACGCGCGGCAACGGATGATCGCCACGGACGGAGTCTTTTCGATGGACGGCTACATTGCGAATCTGCCTGCGATCTGCGACCTCGCCGAGAAGTACAACGCGATCGTGATGGTGGACGATTCGCACGCGGTGGGCTTTACGGGCGCGGAGGGGCGGGGCACGCATGAGCACCACGGGGTGATGGGCCGGGTCGACGTGATTACCGGGACCCTTGGCAAGGCCCTGGGCGGAGCCAGCGGGGGGTATACCAGCGGGCGGCGGGAGGTTATTGAACTGCTGCGCCAGCGGTCACGTCCGTATCTGTTTTCCAACTCGCTGGCGCCGGCGATTGCGGGGGCATCTCTGAAGGTGTTGGATCTGCTGTCCGCAGGCGGGGAACTGCGGGAGCAGCTACGCGAGAACACACGGTATTTTCGGGAGCGCATGACCGCACTGGGTTTCCACATTTTGCCCGGGGAGCACCCGATTATTCCGGTGATGCTGGGCGACGCGAAGGTGGCGGGCGAAATGGCGGAGCGTTTGCTGGCCGAAGGGATTTACGTGGTGGCGTTCTCGTATCCGGTGGTGCCGCAGGGCAAGGCGCGGATCCGGACGCAGATCTCTGCCGCGCATACCCGGGAGGACCTGGAGTTTGCGGTTGACCGGTTCGCGAAGGTGAAAGCGGCGATGGGGCTTTAGAACGGGTTACTCCTGCCGGAGCCAGGTCTGGGACCGCCCGGCGATGGAAATTCCCAGGAAGCCCCGCACGACCAGTTTCTTCCCGCCGTCTTCGATGTCGATTTTGCAGCGGTAAATCCGACCGGAATCGGGGTCCAGAATGTCGCCGCCGGTGTACTCGGTGGCCGTTCGTTTTTTCATGTTGCGGAGGAAGACCATGCCGATAACGGGCTTGTTGTGGCGGTCGCCGCCGCATTTGTCGCAAATGTCGTTGGCCTCTTTGGGGTCGAAACTCTGCTCGATCTTGCCGAAGATGGCCCCTTCGTGTTCATAGACGCGGACGAGGCCGCGGGTCTTTTGGGTCTTGTCGTCGATGGTTCTCCACAAACCGACAGGCGAGGGGTCGGCGGCGCTTAGACACGCGCAAGACAAAAAGAGAACAAAAAATAATGTGTACAGCGTTCGGTGATGACAAGCGTCCAACATTACAATATAGTGTTTGCTCCGGCTATTGACGACTGACAAATGATACACGACCGTCACACATTACTCGAAACCGCTGCGGCGGCAGAGACCGATCCGGGAATCGACGTGCCGAAGGGCTCGGTCGGGTCCGGCGACCTTTTTAACGGATTCTTCAGTAACGGAAACCAGTCAGAATTCCGCAAGGATCAACTGGTGGATGCGCGGGCACGCCGTGTATTTGAACTGATGGGGCGGGCTTGTGAAGCCGGTGTTTACCCGTATCAGTTGCCCCTGCAGACGCGATCCGGCCCGTGGGTGAAGGCGGAAGGGCGCGACATGCTCATGCTTTCGTCGTATGACTACCTGGGCCTGATCGGGGATCCGCGGATTGATGAAGCCGCGATTGAGGCGATTCGCAAGTACGGTACGGGGACGGGCGGCGTTCGCATGTTGACCGGCACCATCGACATCCACCATGAGATGGAGCGCGAAGTCGCTGATTTCAAGGGGATGCCGGAGGCGATTACATTCAGTTCGGGGTATCTGGCGAACCTGGCGGTGGTGGCGAGCCTGTTTTCCGTGCAGGACCGGGTGATTCTGGATTCGCTTTCGCATCGGAGTCTGGTGGACGCGTGCCGCCTGGCGGGCGTTCCGGTGCAGCGTTTCCGCCACAACGACATGGATTCGCTGCGGCATGAAATTGCGAACGGCAGTTCGGCAAACCGTACGCTGATTGTTTCCGACGGCGTTTTTTCCATGGATGGCGACATCTGCCCGCTGCCGGATCTGATTCAGGTGAAGCGGGATACGGGCAGCTTCCTGATGATTGATGAGTCGCATGCTTCCGGTGTTTTGGGGGCGCACGGACGCGGCACGGATGAGCATTTCGGAGTGCCGGCGGGTGAAGTGGATATCTGGACCGGCTCGCTGGCGAAGGGTATTCCGTCGAACGGCGGGTTTGTGGCGGTTTCGCAACAGTTGGCGATATTTCTGCAACACTCGGCAGCGCCGTTTATTTTTTCGGCAGCGCTTGCACCGGCATCGGTGGCGGCGGTAACGGCGGCACTGCGGATATTGAAGCAGGAGCCAGAGCGGGTGGCCCGAAGCGCGAGTAATGCGAAGTTTCTGCGGGAGGGTTTGCAGGCGCTGGGGTATGACACGGGCATGTCGGAAACGGCGATTGTCCCGGTGATCTTCAACGACGAGGCGAGCTGCGCGTTTGCGGCGGGTGCGCTGCGGACGATGGGGATTGGCGTGACCCCGATCATGTTCCCGGCGGTTCCGCTGGGTTCGGCGCGGCTGCGGCTGTGCGCCACTGCGGCCCATCGGCTGGAAGATTTGGAGTTCGCGCTGGAGGGGTTTAAGCGGTTGAGGGGATAGACCATTCGACCTGGAACACGGAGCCCTCGCCTTCGCTGCTGGTGACCGAGATGCTTGCGCCGTGCACCTGCGCCAGGGTTTCCGCCAGAGCGAGGCCCAGGCCATGGCCGCCCGCGCCATCGCCGGATCTCGTGCGGGCTTTATCGGCGCGGTAAAAGCGCTGGAAGATGTGGGGCAGGTCTTCGGCGCTGATTCCTATGCCGAAATCCTGCACGGACACCAGGGTTTCGCCCGGCGAGGCAGTGAGGGTGACAGTGACTTTGCCGCCGGGGTGCGAGTACTTCAGCGCATTGTCCAGCAACACCAGGAACAGGCGGCGGCACGCAGCGCGATTGCCGTGTAACGGGGATTCGTCCGGCGGCAGATCCAGACAGATGTCCATGTTCCGTTCAGCGGCCAGATCGTGCACTTCAGCCACTGCATCGCGGAGTGCATCGCGCAGATCGAAGGGACCCATCGGCATACCGGACTGGCGGGAATCCGAACGCGCGAGGAAGAGGAGATCTTCCACCAGCTGCGTCATGCGTTCGGCTTCGGCGGCGACTTCGGTGAGCGAATCGCGATAGGCTTCCGGCTCACGGGCGCGACGCAGTGCGAGCTCGGCGCTGGTGCGGATGACTGCGAGGGGTGTGCGGAGCTCGTGCGAGGCATCGGCGGCGAACTGCGAGAGGGTCTTGACGGCAGCTTCGAGGCGCGCCAGCATGGTGTTCCAGACTTCCGTGAGACGCTGGAGTTCATCGCCGGTGGCGGGCACGGGCAGTCGGGATGAGAGATTTTCGATTCCAATGGCTCGCGCGGCGGCGGTGATTTCATCCACCGGGCCAAGGGCGCGGCGGCTCAGCCAGGCTCCGCCCAGGGTGGCGATCGCAATCACTGCGGGGATGAGTGTGAGGAGCAGAATCTTCAACAGGTCCAGCGTGTGATCAATCTCGTGCGACGAGCTGCCGAGCTGGAGACTGAATGTCTCTTCGCCGATGCGGAAACTGCTGCGGACAGTGCGGATGTCCCGTACCTGGCGCCCGGTAGCCGGGAAGTGAAAGTCAAAGCCCCTGGAACCGGTGAGGTCGATATAGCTGGAGGCGGGCAGGGCCTGGCAGAACTCCGCCATCTCTCCCTTGAGGTGTTCGCCCGAATATTCCAGGGACTCGGTTCGGACGTAGGTTTCAAATCGGCCCGTCATTTTGCCCAGCTCTTCGTCCAGTTCGCCGGCGAGGCGCTGGCGAAGCGATAGCCAGATGAGTCCGCTGAAGAGGGCGAGCGCGGCGGCAAGCACGATTGCGTACCAGATGGTGAGGCGGAATTGGATGGATCGGGTGCGCATTCCAGTCAGGGGTGGCGCATCACGTACCCCACGCCGCGAACGGTGTGGATCAGTTTCGGCTCACGCGTGTCGACTTTCAGGCGCAGCAGGCGGACGAAGGCTTCGAGTGTATTTTCACCCACGTCTGAGCCGTAGCCCCAGACGGATTCGAGGATGGTATCGCGACCGATGACACGCCCCGCGTTGCGCATCAGCAACTCCAGAAGACTGAATTCGCGCGGAGTGAGGGCGAGATCACCGGCGCCGCGGGTGACGCGACGCGAGGCAGGGTCCAGCCGCAGATCCGCCAGTTCCAGAATAGCCGGGCGGGGGATGACACCGCGGCGACTGACGGAGCGCAGGCGCGCGAGCAGGACATCGAAGGAGAAGGGTTTGGTGAGGTAGTCATCGGCACCGCAGTCAAGGCCGAGGACGATATCGCTGGCGGAATCGCGCGCGGTGAGAAGCAGAACAGGCGTCTGGTTGCGCAGTTCCCGAAGTTTGCGTGTGATGGCAATGCCGTCCATGCGGGGCAGCATGACATCCAGAACAATTACGTCAAAGGCGGCGGAACGGGCGATTTCAAGACCTTCCTTGCCGTCGCGCGAAAGGATCACGTGGTGGCCCTCTTCGGCCAAACCACGCCGCAGCAGCTCTGCCATTCGCGGCTCATCTTCGACGACCAGAATCTGCATTCGAGCTTCATCGTAGCGGATGCGCCTGAAGAGGCGCTGAAGAACGCGATACTGTGATGAGGTGAAGCATACGCTGGATAACGAACCTGGCAGCAGACAGCCCGTGACGCCGGAGCATTTGCGACTGGCGGAATCGGAAGAACGGTCTTCCCATTGGAAGCGCTGGGGACCGTATGTGAGTGAGCGAGCCTGGGGCACGGTTCGGGAGGACTACAGTGACGGTGGCACGGCGTGGGAGTTTGTTTCCCATGACGCGTCCCGGTCAAAGGCCTACCGGTGGAATGAGGATGGCATCGCGGGCATCTGTGACCGGCACCAGCGCATCTGTTTTGCGGTGGCGATGTGGAACGGGCGGGACCCCATTCTGAAGGAGCGCCTTTTCGGGCTGACTGGCAACGAGGGCAACCATGGCGAGGATGTGAAGGAGTGTTATTACTATCTGGACTCCACGCCAACACACTCGTACATGAAGCATCTGTACAAGTACCCGCAGGCGGAGTTCCCTTACGCGCAGTTGCTGGAAGAGAACCGGAAGCGCGGCAGGGATGCTCCGGAGTTTGAACTGATGGACACCGGGGTGTTTGAGGAGCACCGTTACTTTGATGTGTTCACGGAGTATGCCAAGGAGAATTCGGAAGACATTCTCATTCGGATTACGGTGGCGAACCGGGGGCCTGAAGAAGCGACAATTCATCTGCTGCCCACGGTTTGGTTCCGCAATACGTGGTCGTGGTCACACGGTGTGCAGCGACCGTTCTTAAAGCGTTGCGGGGGTGCGCGAAGCGCGATTGAGCTGGAAGAGCCGCGGTACGGGATTCGTCGCATTGTGTTTGAAGGCGACGTTCCGCTGTTGTTTACAGAAAACGAGACGAACACCCGCAAATTGTTTGGCGCGGAGAACGGCCCCGTCTTCGCGAAAGACGGTATTAACGACTATGTGGTGAACGGCGACCGGCAGGCTGTGAAGCCGGGGCAGACCGGCACGAAAGCCGCCGCGCACTACAAGCTGACCATTCCTGCGGGTGGCGAAGTGGTGGTCCGGATGAAGATGACGGACGATGTAGGCGCGACCTCACTTGTAGCGGCTGATTTCGATGCGATGGTGGCGAAGCGGCAGAGTGAAGCTGATCAGTTCTACAGTGAGGTCATCCCGGAAGAGCTTTCAGAAGACGCGCGCAATGTGATGCGGCAGTCATTCGCCGGGCTGCTGTGGAGCAAGCAGTTTTATCACTACGTGGTGCGGGACTGGCTGGAGGGCGACCCGACGGGCCCGGTGCCGCCGGAAGGCCGCAAGAAGGGGCGGAACCACGACTGGCTGCATCTCTACAACGCGGACGTGATTTCCATGCCCGATAAGTGGGAGTATCCGTGGTACGCCGCGTGGGATCTGGCGTTTCACACCATTCCGCTCGCGATGGTGGACAGCGAGTTCGCGAAAGACCAGTTGTTACTGATGCTGCGCGAATGGTACATGCATCCGAACGGGCAGATTCCGGCGTATGAGTGGGCGTTCGGAGATGTGAATCCGCCGGTGCACGCCTGGGCGGCATGGCGCGTTTATAAGATCGACAAGCGCATGCACGGGGTGGGTGACCGCCGGTTTCTGCAGCGCATTTTCCACAAGCTGATGCTGAATTTCACCTGGTGGGTGAACCGCAAGGACGCGGAGGGCCGCAACGTGTTTCAGGGCGGGTTTCTGGGCCTGGACAACATCGGCGTCTTTGACAGAAGTGCCCCGCTGCCGACCGGCGGTTTCATCGAGCAGGCCGACGGCACGGGCTGGATGGCGATGTACAGCCTGAATCTGCTGGCAATTGCGATGGAGCTGGCGAAAGACGACGCATCTTACGAAGATGTGGCGAGCAAGTTCTGGGAGCACTTCCTGCATATTGCCAATGCCATGAACCATCTGGGCAAGGATGGCGCGGGCATGTGGGACGAGCGCGACGGCTTCTTCTACGACATGCTGCATCTGCCGGACAAGGGGCTGCTCCCCATGCGCATCCGCTCCATGGTGGGGCTGATTCCGCTGTTCGCGGTGGAAACGCTGGACCCGGAAGTGATTGCCAGGCTGCCCGGCTTTGCGCGGCGCATGGACTGGTTCATTGAGAACCGCAAGGATCTGACGGAGAACGTGGCGTCTATGAATGCGCACGGCATGGGCAAGCGCCGGCTGCTTTCGATTGCGGGCGAAGAGCAGTTGCGCAGTGTGCTGCGCTACATGCTGGATGAGAATGAGTTCCTCTCCGGGTTTGGGATTCGCGCGCTTTCGCGGGCACACAAGGAACACCCGTATCAGCTGGAAGTGGGCGGTCGGCAGTACACCGTCAACTACGAACCGGCGGAATCGGGCACGGGGCTTTTTGGCGGCAATTCCAACTGGCGCGGGCCCATCTGGTTCCCGGTGAATTATCTGCTGATTGAGTCACTGCAGAAGTTCCATCATTACTACGGAGATCAGTTCCAGGTGGAGTGCCCGACTGGTTCCGGCGTTTTCATGAATCTGTGGGAGGTAGCGGCGGAGATTTCGCGGCGCCTGACGCGCACGTTCCTGCGGGACGGGGACGGCAAGCGGGCGGCGCACGGAGGTGCGTGGCAATATCAGTCGGACCCGCACTGGCGGGATCTGGTGCTGTTCTACGAATACTTCCACGGTGACAATGGCGCAGGTCTGGGGGCGAATCATCAGACCGGGTGGACGGGGCTGACGGCGAAGTTGCTGCAGCAGAGCGGAGAGTAACCACGGTGGCCGAAACGAAGCGTCTGGCCGCGGTGCTCACGCCTTTACAGGCGATGGGGATTGTGGTGGGCGGGACGATCGGAGCTTCCATTTTTCTGGTGCCTTCGGTGATCGCGCAGAAGGTGCCGTTTCTGGGCGGCGCGCTGGCGGTCTGGATACTGGGTGCGCTGATCAGTCTGGCCGGCGTGCTGACGGTGTCTGAGCTGGCCGCCATGCTGCCGGATGCGGGTGGGGGCTACGTGTACATCCGCGCGGCATTCGGGCCGCGCCTGGGGTTTCTGTACGCGTGGACGGATGCGGTGCTGATTCGGGCGGGTGCGGCCTGCACCATCAGCTTTACTTTCGGGATTTATTTCTCCCAGCTGTTGCCGCCGCCCGCAGAAGTTCCGGCGGCTGTCTGGCAGGGCGGAATTGCGGGGATTTTGATTGCAGGGCTGATGCTGCTGAATGTGCGGGGAGCCCGGCTGGGAGCGGATCTGCAGGTGGCCGGGATGGCGCTGAAGGCAGTTGCGCTGGCATCGGCGCTCATCCTGCCCCTGGTGCTTTGGCGCGGAGCAAATCATCTGGCGAGCGCGCCAACGTATTCATCCGGGGCGCTGGGCGGGCTGTTCGCGGCGATGATTCCGGTGATGTGGACTTATGCCGGGTGGGAACAACTGGCCCATTTGACCGAAGAGATTCGGGATCCGGGGCGCAATGTGCCCAGGGTTTTCGCGGCGGGGTTGCTGCTGATTGGCGCGCTTTATCTGTCAGTCGCGGTGGGCATCCACTATGTTTTGCCATGGAAAGCCGTAACGCAGAGCCAGGCGGTTGGCGCGGATCTGTTTCGGGCGCTGTTTGGGCAGGCGGGCGTGCAGCTGATCTCGGTTTTGATTCTGCTTTCGACGATCTTTACTTCGAACGGAGCGGTGATGTCGGGTCCGCGCGCGGCCTTTGCGCTGGCCCGCAGCGGGGATGCGCCGGTGATGCTGAGCCGTATCCATCCACGTTTTCATACGCCTGCGAATGCGGTGCTGGCGATGGGTGTCTGGTCGCTGCTGATGCTGACGGTGAGTGTCGCGGTGATGGTGGTTCCGCCGCCCCCCGGGTTGCCCGACGTAATGCGGAACGCGTGGGCAACGCTGCAACTGAGGCCGTTGTTCGATGTGATGATTTCGTGGGTGATGTTCGGCTACCTGCTGCTGCAGGCGCTGGTGGCCCTGAGCCTGATTGTGCTGCGGCGCAGCAAGCCAGACCTGCACCGGCCCTTTCGGGTGCCTGGCTACCCGCTGGTCCCGATTGCAGGCATGGCAGCGACCGGGGTGCTGATGTTTTCGATGGCAAGTTCGGGCGCGCTGGAAGTGATGGCCGGGCTGTTGCTGATTGCGCTGGGGCTGCCGGTCCGTTGGCTGTACTCAAGGGTGATCGTTTAATCTGGAGACATGCGTATGATCCGTACGTTTCTGATTGTTGGTTCTCTTGCGGTTTGTTTTGCGGCGACGAAAGACGACATTGTGCTGCCTGACGGCAAGGCGAAAACGCTCATCGAGAACACCTGCACGGAATGCCATGGGCTGGACACGGTTGTCGGCACGCCAATGCCGGCGGAGAAATGGCGCGAGGCCGTGAAGAGCATGGTGAAGCGTGGGGCAACATTGTCGCCAACGGAAATCGACACGGTGGTGGATTACCTGACTGTGTATTTCTCGCTGGACAAGGTGAACGTAAATACGGCGGGCCCGCAGGAACTGCAGGACGGTCTGAAACTGACAGCTGCGGAGGCCACTGCGATTCTGCAGCATCGCAAGGCAAGCGGACCGTTTAAAGATTTAGGCGGATTGATGAAGGTGGCCGGCCTCGACGCGAAGAAAATCGAGGCCGCCAAAGATTCCATTAGTTTCTGAGGACGTCGCTCGCTTCAGCCTGCGTCATCAGTTTGTCGGCGTCTTCCTTCAGTAAAAATCTATCGGCGACAGCTTTGGCGGCGGCTGCCCTCACCACCGCAACATAGCCCGCGTGGTCTTTGTAGCGCTCTTCCAGTGACAGGCGCGGATCACCTTTAGCAGTGCGCTCTGCCTGTGTTTTCGCGAACGGCACATATCCGCCCGAGAGGGTACATTGCTTCCCCTTGTCGAAACCCGTGGCGGTCGGGTTCCAGCCGAGGTAACTGCCCAGGGGCGCCTGGTGCAGCACGGACGGCACGCCGCTCACGTCGGTGCCATCGGCATCCACTTTCGGCACCAGCGTGGTGATGATCTGCGTGATGGCCGGGGGCTCTTTTGCGATGATGCCGGACATATCTTTGGCGATGAAACCAGGACCGAAATCATGGTCCGCGACGGGGTTGACCAGACCGTCCGGCGAAGGAACGCCGGGGATAGTCGGGAAGCCGATGCCGGCCCTGGTGGCCGGTGCCAGTTCTCCCCGATCAAGGCGCGGATAATGGCTGGCAGGCGGTTCCGTGCCTTTGGTTACCCAGTCCGCCAGAGCCGCCATGAGGGCGTTCATGGTTTCGGTTTCCGGATTCGGATTAGCGGGCAGAAGACATCCCTTGGGGGCTGCGGGAACGGCAGTGCTGAAGCCTCCGCGACCGCCACCGTGTCCGGTTCCGGGGAAAAAATAGCGGCGAACGTTGGAGGGCAGCGGAATATCGGCCCTGGCATCGGTGCCCACCAGATTCGGCGATTCGCGCAGGTACCAGAACTCCAGTGCGCCGAATGTCTCAATGATCTTCGGGCAGGTGCCGGTCACGGTGCAGCGATCGAGAAGGCTGGCCCCGGGGCGCTTGCGGGCTTTGTCAGAGTATTCGCTCCACCAAAGCGTGCCTTCGCTACCGGGCTCACCGGGCCCCGCCGCGCCGCCCGGGTTCGCGAACCGCAGGTTCAGCACGAGCTGACGGGCGGCGATGTGAGGGTTGGCGCCGTCCCAGACAACGCGATTACCTTCATCCTGATTGAAGCCGAGATTGATGAAGCTGCGGATGAAATTGCCGGATTGCGAACTGCCCCGGCTGAGCGACCATTTCACCTGGCTGGCGAGAGGGTTGCCTTCCACGCCGTAGCGCAGGAAAGAGTTCAGATCGCGGGTGGCGGCGAAGCCGATGCCGAGCACCAGGGGGTCTTTCGCCGTGAAGATCAGCTGGTATTCGTTCGCGGGGTCGAAGCCTGCTTTTGCGCAGATTTGCGCGGGGTTCGGCGTCCCGGGGAACGGCGTGGATGTGCAATCGGCAAAAGCCCATTCACTGGCGGGAATCGGGACCGTGGGGCCGTTCTGCGAAGCGCGTTTGGTGAGGCTGGCTTTCTTTGTATCCAGCGTGAGTGGGCGCTGGTAGGCGAGCGCGACATACGGGGCGGTACCGATGGGCAGCGTGGTCGCGCCGGGAGCCATGTTGATAAAGCGTTCCATCACAGGGCCGGTGATGGGTGAGCCATCGGGGTTCTTCGCAACCGGCACGGAGATGGTCTGGATTCCGGCGCGGGGCGTGACGTCGCCCTGCCAGCCGCTGGCAACACTGATGTGCCCTTCAGCAGAGCCGTTCGGCGCGCCATTGCCGCGGTTGGGCACGGTGTAAATGAGTACGCCGCTCGACTTCGCCATGTCGATGGGTTTTGAGATGGCGAAGGTGCCGACGTATTCCACCATGCCGCGCGCGTTACGGGGCGCAAGCCGCAGGTCGGTGATGATGGTGTTGTGCTTATCGGCAGGGTCCAGTTCGCCATAGAAATGGCCGCTGAGGGTCTCGTACTGACCAGCCTTGCCGAAGCTCTGACCGTTGAAGGCAGGGGAGTCGCGCTTCTCGATTTCGACGCGGGTGACGCGGGCGCGCAGGGACGTGGTGAGAAGGGCAAAGGCCAACAGAGCCGGGCTGAAGCGGGTGAGCATATCGCCGCTATTATATGACCCGGGGAGCTTCGCCGTGGCCATGGAGTATCGGGCGGAAGCAGACACGATCCGGACGCTTCCCTTGCCGGCGTGGAAGTGACCACCCTGAACTCGCGGGTGTACCGGTCCATCCTCAAAGGGCTCGGCGGGTTCCGTTTTTCCGGCGGTTGCAGCTGCGGCCGGGAGCCCGCCCGCACGTTGCGCTGCCGGAATTGATCCGATGATCGCCCTGCGCCAGGGATAGACACGCAGTGGCCAGGGGAAGCGAATGATAAAATTGAGTTTCCTCTATGAATAATCCGATGGCCCGCTCCCTCGCCGAAGCAGATCCCGCTATCTATGACCTGATCCGCAAAGAGACGGACCGGCAGAACGGCCAGATCGAACTCATCGCCAGCGAAAATTTCACCTCCGAAGCCATTCTGGAAGCCACCGGCAGTGTCTTCACCAAGAAATATGCGGAAGGCTATCCCGGCAAGCGCTACTACGGGGGCTGCGAATTTGCCGATGAAGTGGAAACCATAGCCCGCGACCGCGCGAAAAAGCTCTTCGGCGCCGAATACGTCAACGTCCAGCCGCACTCCGGGTCCCAGGCGAATCAAGCCGCGTTCTCCGCCATCATCTCGCCCGGCGACACCATTATGGGTCTCGACCTCGCCCACGGCGGCCACCTCACCCATGGCCACAAACTCAATTTCTCCGGCAAGACCTACCACGTCGTCGGCTACAAGGTTCGCAAAGACGACGAACTGCTGGACTTCGAAGACATGGCGAAGCTCGCCGAAGAGCACAGGCCCAAAATGATCATCGCCGGCGGCAGCGCCTACGCCCGGCAGTGGGACTTTAAGAAGTTTCGCGAAATTGCCGATTCCGTAGGGGCCCTGCTCTTGGTTGACATGGCCCATTTTTCGGGTCTGGTCGCTGCCGGTTTACACCCGAACCCTTGCGAATACGCCGACGTCGTCACTTCCACCACCCACAAGACCCTGCGCGGACCCCGTTCCGGCATCATCCTCGCCAAAGAAAAGTACGGCCCGGCGATTGACCGCAACGTTTTCCCCGGCACGCAGGGCGGCCCGCTGGTCCACGTTATCGCCGCCAAGGCCGTCTGCTTCCTCGAAGCGCTGCAGCCTTCATTCATCGACTACCAGCGTCAGGTAATCGCCAACGCCCAGGCGCTCGCCGCCGGCATGCAGGAGGGCGGTTTCCGGGTCGTTTCCGGCGGAACCGACACCCATCTGCTTCTGGTGGACGTGTTCTCGAAGGGTGTGCGCGGTAAAGAGGCCGAAAATGCTCTCGATCACGCCCGTATCACGGTCAACAAGAACGGTATCCCCTTTGACGTCAATCCCCCGATGAACCCCAGCGGTATCCGGCTCGGCAGCCCTGCGGCGACTACGCGCGGGTTCGGCGTGGAGGAAATGCGCGAGGTGGCCTCCTGCATCTCGGCTGTCGTCAGTGACGTGACCTCGGAATCCGTCGTGGCCTCGGTTCGCGACCGCGTCGAAGCCCTCACCTCCCGATTCCCCCTCTACGATTGGAGGCGCTGAAGCTTGAAGATTGCGATTGACGCCCGGCGAATCCGCGATTTCGGCGTCGGCACGTACATTCGCAATCTTCTGCAGGCCATTGCCACGCTCAACAGCGGGCACGAGTATTCGCTGATATGCAGTGCGGATGACAAGGCTCAGTTCGCCGGCCTGCCCGCCAACTTCCATACCGTTATCGACAGGCGCGGTGATGCTTCCCGGCTCGACCATTTTGCGTTGCCGCGACTGGTGCATGGCCTGAAGGTGGACCTGACCCACATTCCGTTCCACCGCGTGCCGCTCCTGCTGCCCAAGCCCTATGTGGTCACCATTCACGATCTGAGCAGTCTGTTTTACGATGACGCGTCCGGCCTGCTTCACGACCTTCACGTCTTCCGCCTGAAGCGGGGCCTGGAACGCGCAGCCCGCATCATCACCGTCTCCGGGGCGACGCAACGCGACGTTGAGAATCTGGTTCCCTCCGCCGCTGGTCGCATACGCCTCATTTACAACGCCCCGGACCCCCAGTTTCTGGAGCGCCGGCTCCCGTCAGACGCCCGCACAGCCGGACCCGAAGCCGCCGCCCGCGAAAAGCATCGCATTCTGGAGCGCTACCAGATCCGCTACCCGTTTCTGCTCTACGCGGGCTCTATTCGGCCTCAAAAGAACATCCCCCGGCTGATTGAGGCCTTCGCAGTGGCGCGCAGCTCGCTGGAAAACCATCCCGTATATAAGGATTTACGCCTCATCATCATCGGCGATGAGATCTCGCGGCACCCCAACGTGCGCCGCGCCGTCATCCAAAGCCGCGTGGAAAACTGCGTGCGTTTCCTTGGCTTCATCCCTTTCGACACGCTGCGTATTTTCCACGAACTGGCTGCGGCGTTTGTGTTCCCCTCGCTTTACGAAGGGTTCGGCCTGCCGCCGCTCGAAGCCATGGCATCCGGAACGCCGGTGATCGCCTCCGCCGTCAGCTCTCTTCCGGAGGTGGTGGGCGGCGCGGCCATGCTGGTCAACCCGGAAAATGTCTTCGATATCGCACGCGGTATTACCGAAGTCCTCACGGACGACGCGCTTCGGCACAATCTGATCGAATTGGGCCTGAAACAGGCAGCCCGCTTCAGCTGGCCACGCACAGCCGGAGAAGTTCTGGATGTGTACCAGGAAGTGGGTGCCGGCGCCTCCTCGCGATAGAGGTAGTCCGAGCTGCGACAGGTGGTCTTTTACAGAAGTTGCTGCAGTTCTGTGATGAAAAACTCTCCGGTCAGCTCGCCCGTGCGATACGTCCTGATATCCAGAAAATGCCACCGGCCCGACTCCGCCGACGTTCTCTTCTCCGGGCAATAGAAGATCGACTTCTCATCCACATTATTCCGGTCCAGAAAGTCCTGATTGAACGACCGCACCGCGCCGCGCAGCACATACGGTTTCCTGAACTCCTCGCTGGAGTACATTTCTTCCGTCGCCTCGAACTCCACCTGCACCAGTCTGCCGCGCAGATTGATCTGAAAAAACGACCGGACACCTTCACGGAAGTGCTCCTCCGTGTATCCCGCCGGATCCAGAATCACCGCCGGGCGCGATAACCTGCCGTTCAGGGCGTCGGTAAATTCCCGGCACATCAGATAGAGTTCGCCCGCGCCTCTGGCGCGCAGCCGATCCACCCGCGCGCTCTCGTCCACCAGGCGCTGGTCGTGTTCCCCCAGAAGTTCAATGGCCCGGGCCAGGCGTGTCAGCCGGTCCGGCGCTTTCCGTTTCCATCTCGCGGCCAATCCAAACAATGCGCGCCCTCACTATATCCAGAATATTCTTCCCCTGCAAAGTAATTGGCTGCCACCGACGGGGATCGCTGACGGTCGCTTCGGATGCCAGGTAAATGTGGGTGCCCCCGACCTTCACGTATCTTACCCGCAGGCCACCCTCCTCCGCCACCACCCAGCACCCGCGACCACGGGGAGATGACCGCACCTCCGGGCTCTGGTCCAGCAGCACCAGGTCATTAAAGCGAAGCGCCGCGGGCAAAACCAGCTCGGCAGCCAGTCTTGCCGCCACCGGGGTCACAACACCCTTCAGCAATGAAGCCGGCAGCGGGGTGAAGCCCCGGAAATCAGTCAATATCCTGTCGCCGCCCGGCCCAATTCGTCCCCGAAGCAACGGAACCGCGTGGACGCCCGTCTCCACTTCACCCGGATAACGCCACAAAAGTTCCGGCACATTGGTGTTCAGCGCCCGCATCAGGCGGTCCGCTGACTCCGGCGACAATGCCCGAATATCCTTCAGCACATTGTGCAGATGGGGTTGCGACATGTTGCACAACCGCGCCAGCCCGCGTTCCGACAGTTCGCCGGCCCGAACCCTCTGGCGGGCTGACTCAATCAGGCGCCGATAAACTTCATCGAGGTACATCGTTATCTAGTCCGCCTATTTCTCCGGGAAATAGGCCCCACGTAATTTTAGTCTACCTCCAAATAATTATGGTCCCGGTAGTACTAGAACTATCAATGAAAATGGGCGTTTACATACACTCTCAGTAGAATTCCGAATTGGCGTAAATAGCGCAAATGAAAAAACTATGAGAAATTCTGAGAAGTAATCCGGCGGCGGTTTTTACGCGAACCGGGAGGAGCATTTGTGAGTTTTGAATGGAACCGTTCTGAAGTATTAGGCTTAGCAAAAGAATCGTGCACGCATTGCCAGGGTTTTGGATTGCGTAGCAGCAAAGGCGGGCCCGCTGTGCCTTGCCAGTGCGTTCTGAGAGCAGTATTCCGCGCTTGCCATAACAAGTTTCGGGAATGTGTCAATCAGGAAAAGCACATCTCACGAGTGCGTCTGGAACAAATTAACGGTCGGGATACCAGGCAGATCTGGGGAATGAAAAACGAAGAATACATGGCTGATTTCTGCCGGATTGCAGAACGAAGTCTGAACGAATCCGAGTACAGAATATTCCGCTTTCATTTCCTGCTGGGGGCCGACTGGAAGCTCTGCTGCCGTCGCCTTCAGATGGACCGGGGCAGCTTCTTCCACGAAGTTTACCGAATCCAACAGAAGCTCGGCCGCGTCTTCCGTGAGTTGCAGCCTTACGCACTCTTCCCGCTTGACGAGTATTTTGGCGGTACCGTCCGCAGCCTGAATGTCAAGAGCAATCTGCTTAGCATGCCGAAACCAAAGCGACACAACGGCCTCAGGCCACCTCTCCAAAAGGTAGCCTGACCCGGCCGTCCCCGGAATGCCGCCGGAGCCACCACTCCGGCGGTATTTCTTTTTTGCAAGGCCGGAATAAACCGTCAGGAAAGGGGATAATCTGTACTGTGAAAGTCCTCGAAGAGAAACACAAACTGGCCACCCGCTGGTTCCACTGGATCAACTTCCCCATCCTGTCCCTCATGATCGTGAGCGGCCTGCTCATCTACTGGTCATTCGACCCCTACCGCATTGGCCTTGGCGGCGTCACCCTGTTCCACTTCTTCCCGGACTGGTTCTACAACGCCACCCACATCGACCACAAGCTGGCGCTCGGCATGGCCATGCATTTCCTGTTTGCCTGGATCTTCGCCATCAACGGCGTCATCTATGTCGCCTACACCCTGATTTCCGGTGAGTGGCGTGAACTGGCGCCGGAAGCGAAGTCGTTCGGCGAGGCGCTGCAGGTCGTCAAACACGACATGGGCCTGCAAGTCCCGTTACCGCCTCAGGGCCGCTATAACGCCGCCCAGCGCATCACCTACTCCGCCATCATCTTAATGGGTGCCTTGAGCCTCTTTACCGGCATGGCGATCTACAAGCCCATCCAGGTCAGTTGGCTAACCACCCTCTTGGGCGGTTATGAATGGGCCCGCTGGGAGCACTTCTGGCTCACCATGGGCTATATCGGTTTTTTCGGCATTCACGTTGGTCAGGTAGTCAAGGCCGGATGGGGCAACTTCCGCTCCATGGTTTGCGGTTACGATCTGGCAGAAATCAAGACAGCGAAACCCGAGGTACAGAGCTAATGCCCGACAAATTAACCCCCGAACAGGAAATTGCGGCCCGCAGCCGACGGTCTTTCCTTGCACTGGGAGCCGGCGCGGTCGTCGGAATGGCCGGCCTCAGCTGGATGTTCTCCGGCGATCCTGCAGTTGAAGGTGACCTGCCCCCCGTGTTCCGCGGCGTGCTGGGCCTCAACGAAAAGGCGGTGCGCACCGCCCTCTACAGCAACAACAACCTGGCTCCAACTTTTCCCGCCTCCGCAGTCGGTAAAATCCGCGCCAATGGAAACGTTGGCATCGACGAACCTCTGGACTCTGCCGCCTGGGGACTGGAAGTAGTTCCCTTCGGCTCTTCGCAGCCTTCAAAGAAACTCACCATGGATGACCTCCGCAAGCTCCCCCGCTTCGACGAAACCATCGAATTCAAGTGCGTGGAAGGCTGGAGCACCATCACGCAGTTCGCCGGGGCTCGCCTCTCCGATTTCACCGCGCAGTTCGCCGCCGGCTCTGAAAAAGCCCCCTTCGTTGGCATGCGGACGCCCGACGAAGAGTACTATGTCAGCCTCGACATGCCGAGCGCTCTGCATCCCCAGACTCTGCTGGCTTACGAGATGAACGGTCAGCCGCTCAACGACGCGCACGGTGCGCCGGTGCGCCTGGTGATGCCCGTCAAGTACGGCATCAAGAACATCAAGCGCATCGGGCGTATTGAGTACACCGAGAAGCCCACGCCTGATTACTGGGCTGAACGTGGTTACGACTGGTACGCCGGGCTTTAAAGCTCAGAGAGTGAAAATCTCCTCCACCGGCTTTTCAAAGATCCGTGCGATTTTGATAGCCAGCGGAAGGCTGGGGTCGTATTTCCCTGTCTCGATGGCATTGACGGTCTGACGCGAAACGCCCAGCCGCTCCGCCAGATCTGCCTGCGTCAGGTTTAGCGCACCGCGCAGTTCCCGAACGCTGTTTGTCACCGATACCTGCGGGACGCGATCTGCAGCCCCACCGCCCGCAGCACGATCAGCAGCGGTGCCACCCAGACAATATCGGCCTGCGGAATTCCCGCGTTCTGTAGAAATCCCCAGGTAAGCGTCAGGAGGCAGGTGCCCACAAAGGCGAACGCGAGCCCTTCCATTTCGATGCGCCGCTGCAGTTCGTCCAGATTGCGGAAGAACCGGATTGCGGCCCACATGGCAAATGCGGAAGGAACCACCGGCAGCACCGCAAACACAAACCGCCACCAGGATGTTTGATAATTCATCGCCAGCCAGACCGATGTCGGTACCAGCAGCGTGTAAGCCAGGATCGCTATTCCGAAGTCTTTCGCAAAGCGTCGGCCGTTCGAATCCATAAAACCTCTCAAGTCAAGCATGCTTGACATTTCTAATGTAAAGCATACTTGACTTCCCTGTCAAGGCCTGACGGCAATTTGCAGATCGCCGACAGGTCCGGGTTGTTTGCTCAGCTTTCTGCCTGCCAGCGCGGCTTGAGCCCGTCGCGCCAGTTCTTTCGACGCCGGATGATTGACGTTGATCGCAGCCCGGCGCTGCAGCCAGGCACGGATCTCCGGCTTTGACGTGAGTGCCGCGAAGTGGCGGGCCACAGCGCTGTCCGGACGAACCACATCCACCAAACGGTTCAGCGGCGTGCTCTGCACCGAACCTGGAGTCACGCGACGGCGCAGCCCCAATCCACCAGGCTCCAGCACGTCCGCCAGCGTCTTCCATGCATCAAAGTCGGTCGGGCCGGCCAGCCTCTCCAGCATCGCCAGGTAGTTCCTGTTGTGGCGCAGACCCAGGTCATCCAGCTCGGCATCCAGCAGCGCCAGTCGCCGATACAGATCCGGCACGTTGCGGACACTCGGCGCAGACCACAGCCTCTCTGCCACCGCACCGGTGCGGGGCCAGATGCGACCCTCGATATTCTCCGCCGAGACGAACTCCGTCCACATGCAGGCTTCTCCGCCCAGGATGTTCGCGCCCGGCCCCGGGTCTCTTGCATAAAGCTTCCATGCCGGTTCCATCTGGTCCAGATAGTAGCCTGTAGAGACGATAGACATCATCTGATCGTGTCCCTGCACCAGCCCTCGGCGCCACCGCTGAATCACGACATCGCGCGGCAGAGTTGGCGCTGCGATTTCGTCCCAGCCCACCATGCGCTTGCCGTGTCTCGCCAGAATGTCGTGCAGTTGCTGATAAAAAGCCGGCAGCCCCGCGCGCTGTCCGGCTACCTCATCGCCACCGACGTGAAAATACCGGTCCGGAAAAAGCATCGCCATTTCGCCGAACAGCCCGTCCAGGAATTTCAGCACCGCCGGATTGCCCACATCGAGCGACGGGTGATAACCTCCCCAGGAGCGAACGATCTGAAAGGGACCAGGCCCCCTGGCCAGCTCCGGGTACCCCACCAGCCAGCTCGCCGCATGCGCCGGGACGCCGAATTCCGGCACCACGCGAATCCCCCGTTCGCGCGCATATTGGAGCACTTCACGGATCTGATCCTGCGTGTAGTAGTCGCCATCGGACCCCAACTGGTACAGCTTCGGAAAGCGCTTCGATTCGGCTCTGAAACCCTGATCGTCTGAAAGGTGCCAGTGAAACACGTTCAGCTTCACTGCCGCCATGCCGTCGAGATTCCGCAGAATCACATCCACCGGCATGAAGTGGCGCGAGACATCGATCATCAGCCCCCGCCATGCGAAGCGCGGATGATCTTCAATCGTCACGCTGTCGATTCCCCAACCCGCCGCATTCTTCTCAATCAGCTGGTAGAAGGTTTCGAGGCCGTGCATGGCACCCAGCGGACCTGGCGAGGTCAGGGTCGCCTGGTCTCGCGTGACTTCAAGGCGATAGCTCTCGTCTTCGCCGGCGCCCTCCACGCGCACGCGCAGAAGTGCTCCGGAGGTCCGGCCAGTCAGCTTCGCCACGCGTGCGGTGAGACGGGCTTTGGAGGCGTCCAGCCGGGCGTCCCCGCTACCTTCTGTCCCGATCCGAAGGCCCTCTGCCAGTGCCAGCCGGCCTTCGCCCATGTGCATCGAAGCGGGCACCGGAAGCAGCCTTGTCGCGCCCCGCAGTGACAGCGCGGACAAAAGAATAATGAGCGCCGACTGCATCAGAATCCATGATCCTATACGCTGGAGGTATGCCCCTCACAATTGCCGGTCGCACGTTTGAGTCGCGGCTGCTGATCGGTACCGGCAAGTACCGCAGTTTTCAGGAAATGGCCCGGTGCCATGCGGCCTCCGGTGCCGAAATGGTCACGGTTGCCGTCCGCCGCGTGAACCTGAGCGACCGCACCAAAGAATCCCTGCTCGATTACATTGACCGCGACAAGATGTTCATCCTGCCCAATACCGCCGGTTGCTACACCGCGGACGACGCCATTCGCACCGCGCGACTGGGCCGCGAAGTCGGCCTTTCCAACTGGGTCAAGCTCGAAGTAATCGGCGATGAAAAGACGCTGTTTCCCGATAACCAGGGGTTGCTGGAAGCCACCCGCGTGCTGGCCAAAGAAGGCTTCGTTGTGCTGCCTTATACGAATGATGACGTAGTCAACGCCCGCAAGCTGATCGACGCCGGAGCCGCCGCCGTGATGCCGCTCGCCGCGCCGATCGGTTCAGGGCTGGGTATCCAGAACCTGACCAACCTGCGCATCATGCGCGAGATGATCACGGAAGTGCCGCTCATCGTAGATGCCGGCGTGGGCACCGCTTCCGACGCTGCCATCGCCATGGAATTCGGCGCCGATGCCATCCTGATGAACACCGCTATTTCTGCTGCTGACGACGCCGAGAAAATGGCAGTGGCGATGAAGCTGGCCGTGCAGGCCGGACGCCTCGCATTCGAAGCGGGCCGCATGGAGAAGAAGCTGTATGCCAGCGCGAGCAGTCCATTGGCAGGCGTGATCGGTCGATAACGGCTTACCAGCGACAAAGCACGCTGTAGGTCTTTGGCACAACCCAATATCAGATCTTGTGCATCCCGACGAACAGGATCAGGCCGTTTTTCGGTTGCGCGGATGACTTTGGCCGGGAACACGATCTCCGCTCATATTCCGCAAACAGACGAATTGGCTCTTCCATTGTCGGCATGCAGGCTCCCTGATCTTGACTTCAGCGCTTCCGGGAAATGACAGGAATAGGGTGATTTGGTGGCGGGAGGGAGACTCGAACTCCCGACCTACGGATTATGAGACCGTCGCTCTAGCCAGCTGAGCTACCCCGCCATGAAGGGGAATTACAATTCTACCATTCCCGCCGTGCGAGACTGAAATCTGACAGGCGTTGGATGGATAGCCGCTCGTCTTCCGCGCAAGCGGAGGGTGAGAGGAAAGTCCGGTCTCCACAGGGCAGCGTGCCGGCTAACGGCCGGGGGGGATCCCTCAAAGGGGTCTTTACGGAAAGTGCCACAGAAAATATACCGCCGGTCCGCAAGGGCCGGTAAGGGTGAAATGGTGCGGTAAAAGCGCACCGCGGACGGAGTAATTCGTCTGGCAGGGCAAACCCCACGCGGAGCAAGACCAAATAGGGGAGAAGGAGTGGCCCGCTCCGTTAAACTTCCGGGTAGGTCGCTGGAGCCTTTGGGTAACTGAAGGCCTTGATGAATGGCTATCGCCCGCAAGGGTACAGAAACCGGCTTATAATCCCGCGCCTGTCAAATGAATTCCGGATCGCCCCTCGAAATTTGCTCCTTCGGTATCGGCTCCCGTAAAATCCTCCCCGCTCAGATTGGCGCCACGGAACTGCCTCCCCACAGGAAGAGCCCCGCCAGGATCAAATGCCCGTTCTTCTTTCGTATGGCAGGCACAAAAAAACCGGGACTCCTCCGAGTCCCGGTCGCCACTATAAACCGCACCAGCCTACTTTGTCAGCAATTCATAGTGCGCGTTCGGCACGCTCACCGGAATCACACCCTGCGTCCGTCCATAGTGCTTCGGGCGCAGCCAGTTGCCAAACTCAATCCCAAACACCGCGCGATACGTATTGCGCAGATTCTGAAATGTCGGATTCTCGTCCACCTGCGCGAAGAATGTCAGTTCATCGCTCGGTGAATACGACAGCTTGATCATTGCCGAGGGCAGCTTCGTCGCGTTCCTGAGATATCGTTTCTGAAAAGCCACACTGCTTTCCAGTGCGAAATGTTCGCCAATTGCGGCGGCCGAGTGGAGTCCCACCTGATCGTCATAGCGAAGATACGCCGGGGTCCGGCCAGCAGCCGTTTCAGGCGAGGAGCTCAGGTTTGCGTATTCCCGGAATCCCTTCGCACCAAAGAGACCGATCACGCCACCAGGCATCAGGAAGTCCATGGTGAAGACGCCGCTGCCCAGTAGTGCGCCACCCTGATAAGCATTCAGCGACACATAATCGAACTGGGCAAACGCGCCCAGCTGCAGGTAGCCGAAGCGATTCACCAGGCCGACGTCGAACAGACCGTCGCTCCGTCCATCCAGGCGGGCACCGCTTTTACGGAAATAGGTCCACTTGCCATCTACCTGCAGGCCATGCGTCCCCGGCTCGTCCGGTTCTTTGCCGTTGCCGAACGGAATCAGGCCGTGCGCGAACACATCGGCGCTGAAGATACCTGTCTTGCCAGTGCCATTTACGGAACCGTTGCCAAACGTCGGACCGATATCGTAGCCGACCAGCCCGTATTTCTTATTCCGCAGGGCACTTTCCAGAAGGGCATAGTTGGCGGCTGCCATCGCTTCCGTGCGGGCAATTTCCGTGGTCTGCTCAACCGAAAGCGGCACCGGGCGACCCACCAGGTCACGCGTATCGCTGTGGATCGCGTTGGTGTCCTGCCCAATTACCGTGGCGGTCCTCTCGATCGACGCCGTGGTCGTTCGGATGGCGCCGGTGTCGCCCTGCAGCGCTTTAACCTGGTCTTCCAGATTTCGCAGCTGGCTCAGAATGCTGTCGATCTTGCCCAGCTGCGCCCTGGTATAGGTTTCAAGATCATTGATGGTCCCCGTCAGGCTGCCGTCGCCGATTTGCGCTCCGTTCGGTGCGGTCACGCTGATCAGCACGCGCCGGTTCATGAACCTGGCGTTCACGTCACGCCCGGGAACCTCCGGTTTCCGCTCTCCTTCGCCCATCACCTGAATCTGCCCGGCTGCCGCGCCGTAATGTTGCAGAAACATGGAGACCGCATTGGCCCGTTTGAGCGAAAGCGTCTGGTTATAGCTGTCGGAACCGATCTGGTCCGCGTTGCCGGTTAGCGTGACTTTATAATCCGGGTGCTGTTTCAGCAATTCCGCAAGCCGCAGCATGCCGGGGAAGCCATCGACCACCACGGACTGATTGAATTCAAAGTTAATTTCTTCCCAATCGGATGCGTTCGCACGGGTATTGATACCCTGGCCAAAAACTAAGGAACCGGAAAAAACGGCCAGCAGCAGTACTGCCGACATTGTTTGCCTCATGAAGTAAACCTCTCGAACCGATTAGCACACCGGCGGCCAATGTGAAGTTAATGCTGTTCCGGTTCGCTGTTCGGGTGTGCCGTACTATGGTGTTTGATCATTGTCGGGGCGGGAATCATAGGACTTTCGTGTGCCTGGAGGCTCGCGGAACGCGGCATTCGGGTTCGGATTTTCGATGCGCGTCAGGCCGCGAGCGAGGCCAGTTGGGCCGGTGCCGGGATGCTGGCTCCCGGCGGCGAGATCGATGGTCCATCTCCTCTCGTGGCCCCGGCGCTTCGCAGTCTGCGGCTTTGGCCCGGATTTGTTCAGCAGCTGGAAGAGGAATCCGGCGTCAACATCGACTACCGCCGGCCGGGAGGTATGGAGGTCGCACTGGATGACGCGGAAGCCTCGCTTCTGGCTGAAAAAGCCACCCGCCAGGCTGCTTTGGGAATCCGCTCAGAAGCTGCCACGTTCGAGGGGCGCGCCGCCCAATTCTATCCCGATGACGCCATGGTCAACCCCCGCGACATCACGCGCGCTCTGTTGATTGCCTGCCGAAACCGGGGAGTGGTGCTGCTTGAACACGAACCTGTTCTGGCTATAGACCCGACCGGAACCAGTGTTCGCACAGCATGCGGAGTGTATTCGGACGCGGGCGTGTTGCTTACCGCCGGCGCCTGGAGTTCCGCTCTGCTGCCTGAAGCGCCCCGCTCATTTCCGGTACGGGGGCACCTGATCTCGTGGTCCCTGCCGCCCGGCCTGCTGGATCCCATTCTCCGCAACGGCCACACCTACCTGCTGCAGCGCAATTCCGGCACGCTTGTCGCGGGGGTTTCCGCTGAATTGGTTGGGTTCGAACGTGCAATCGACGATGTCGCGGTGGAAACCATCCGCCAAAACGCAGTGCGTCTGCTGCCTGTACTCGGTTCCCTGCCTCCCGGCGACCGGTGGAACGGCTTCCGCCCGGGCATTGATGCTGGAGGGCCAGCCATCGGACGGATTGCCGGCACTGCGGTTCTAACTGCATTTGGCCACTACCGCAACGGCATCCTGCTCGCGCCCGATACCGCGGAGCAGATCAGCGGGCTGATTTAGGGGGCCCACTTTGGGAATGGATTGCCTGGAGCCTCACGGCAGTCCCGCAAAAGTTCGGCAATGCGCTTCTTCCGCCGCTGCAGGGATTCCAGGATCTTATCGAGTTCGTTTTGGTCGCCATCCACCCACTCGGGCGGGAGCTTTCGCAGCGCCCTGTCCAGAACCTCGTCCGGGAAGTTGAGCACGCGCGATAGCCAGGGTTCAAAGTCGTCAAGGGATTTCACGCCCTGGTACACCGTGCGCCGCGCATACAGTCCCGTCAACGCGGACTCGGTGAAATTCCAGTGCGGGCCGTTGAAGATGAAGCCGTGGTCAATCATCAGGGCCACAAAACCCTGCTTGCGGGGCGGAATCCCCGGTTGCGCCAGCCAGTCTTTCAAGGTCGCCCGGAAGAACACGGATTGCCGCCCGTCGGCATTGCCCGCCCAGCGGTCAAAGACCAGCACGGCGCGGAACTGCTCGGCGTTCGCCACCTGATTCAGCAGGGCATCGGGGATGAAGTCGTAGATGGCCAGCCGATCCGGATTGCCAGGGTGCTCCGAGCCGAAATGCCAGCCCGGTTCCACCGGAATGTGCCGGCTACCCAGCTGTAGATGGACGTCGGGATTAGCGGCCAGGAAGTCAGGAGACAGGCGGATCAGCTGGTAGCCCGGCGCCGAGACTTGCAGATGCGAGAGAATCTCTGCCGCAATCAGCTCATTGATGAGAATCCTGCGGTGCTGCGGGTTATTCTGGAACTTGACGATGTAGAACTTTCCGTCCTCCGCTTCCAGCATGTGCGCCTGGGCGCCGCCCCTCATCTTCCGGATGAAACGGCGCGCGTTTACAGGCATTGGGCTAAGGGCAGCGCGGACGACATCGGGATTCCAAAGCCGGAGCAAACCATGCCAGACGAAACGAAACCAGAAACCGAAGCCGCCGCGAAGGAAGCTGCTGCGAAAAAAAGCGACGAAGTGGCCCTTGAGCTGATGAAGTTCATTGCCGTGACCACCGGGTACGGCAAGGGTAACACCACGGCTGCCGGGTTCTCGGGCAAGGCCTCGAAATCCGCCGAAGAGTACGCCGATGCACTGTTGCAATTGTTTGAGAAATGTCGCTCGGTCGTGGCCAGGCCAGTCCCTGGGGCGTAAACAGAAAGGGCGGTAGTCATTTGGTTTGATTACCGCCCTTGTCGGTTTTACCGCTTCTTCTTTGTGGCTGCTTTCCTGGCCGGGGCTTTTTTGGCGACGACTTTCTTCGGGGCGGCCTTCCTGGCGGCTACTTTGACCGGAGCTTTCTTCACCGGAGCCTGCTTCGCCGGAGCTTTCTTGCCCGTGACCCTTCTTGCCGGAGTCCTCTTGGCTGCAACCTTCTTCGCCGCAACTTTTTTTGCGACCACTTTCTTTGTAGCTGGGTTCTTCGCCACAGCTTTCTTCCCCGCGACCTTCGCAGGGGCCTTCTTCAGCGCAACTTTTTGCGGAACCGATTTCGCGGTCTTTTTGGCTACCGCCTTTTTGGCTACCGCCTTTTTGGCTACCGCTTTTTTGGCCATCGCCTTTTTCACGACAGGCTTCTTATCTGCTGCCTTCTTTACCGCAGCTTTCTTAACAACCGCGGCCTTCTTAATCGCGGGTTTCGCCGGTGCGGACTTTGTGGCCTGGGTCGCGGGCTTCCGTGCGATCGCAGCGGGTGCCGGCGGGGGCAAGGGCACCTCGGCTATGATGACGATCT
>JBBQDH010000050.1:0-27123 GCA_038319515.1 Bryobacterales bacterium | reverse complement strand
GTTCGGCCAGGGGCGGGTGATTACGCGGATTGTGCTGTGGTGGTCGGGATTCACGGCGCTGACGGGGATGGCAACGGGGTTTGGGGGGCTGGTGGCGATCCGGTTCCTGTTTGGCGCGGGGGAAGCCGGGGCGTATCCGAACGCGGCGGGGGTGATTGCGCGCAATTTCCCGGTGCGGGAGCATGCGCGGAGCCAGGGGTTTATCTGGGCGGCGAGCCGGTTTGGCGGGGCGCTGGCTCCGCTGCTGGTGGTGCCGTTGCAGGCGGCGCTGGGGTGGCGGGCGGCGTTCTGGATTCTGGGCGGCGTGGGTGTGGTGTGGGCGGCGGTTTGGGCGTTCTGGTATCGCGATCCGCCGGTGGCAGCCGGGGTTCGGCATGTAGCGTTGCCGTGGCGCGTGCTGGCGGGGAGCTCGCAGATCCGGATTATTGTGGCGATGTACTGGTGTTATGCGTGGGGGTCGTGGTTCTTTTTCGCGTGGTTTCCGACATATCTGGTGAAATCGGCGGGTTTTTCGGAAAAAGAGATGAGCTGGATTGCCGCGCTGCCGTTTTTGATGGGTACGCTGGGGAATCTGGTGGGTGGCGTGTTGAGCGACCGGCTGGTGGCGCGGTGGGGCCTGCGGCTGGGGCGAATTGTGCCTGGGAGCCTGAGTCTGGCGGTTTCGGCGGTGCTGCTGGTGGCGATGACGATGACGCACCAGAAGGCCTGGATTGTGGTGCTGTCGAGCCTGGGGTTCGGGGTGGCGGACCTGATGCTGCCGGTGGCGTGGGCGATTTGCCTGGATATCGGGCGTGATTATGCGGGCGCGGTGACCGGGACGATGAACACGGCGGGGCAGTTGGGCGGCTTCGTGTGCTCAGTGGCGTTTGGATATGTGGTGCAGGCGACCGGGAGTTATAGCGTGCCGGTTTGGATTATTGCGGGTTTTGTGATGACGGCGGCGGTGCTGTTTACGCGGATTGATCCGACGCGGGTTTTGGTGGAGAGTCAGGCGGCCTGATGCAGGATGGCGGGGGCGTTGATGCCGCAGCAGCGCTTGTATTTCTGGCCGGAATTGCAGGGGCAGAGGGCGTTGCGGGGGGTGGATGCCGGGGATTTCGAGCGTGGGGCGGGTTCGTTTTGCGGAACGGGATTTTCGGATTCTGAGGGGCGTTCGGACTGGAGTTTGCGGAGTTGGGAGACGGCGCGGTTGAGGACGGAGATGGCCTGGGAGCGGGCGCGGTCGATGGAGGCCTGGGCGGGGTCGGTGACGCCTCCTGTTTGGGCTTCGGCCTGAGCGCAGCGACGGAGGCGCCATGTGGCGCGGAGGATTTCGGTGGCGAAGGCTTCTTCGAGGGCGTCGGCGGGGCAAAGGCGGGAGAAGAGGGAGGCGTGGAGGTGGTCGTATTCGGCTTGCTCTTCGGGGCGGACGAGGCCTTTGGTGGAGAAGAGGCCGAGTTTGGTCGAGTTTTGGGAGGATCGGGCTTTGCCTTGTTCGGTTTGCGGGCCGGTGGAGAGTTGGGCGTTGAGGCGGTTTTGGGCGATTTGGGATTCGGTGGTGGCCATTTCGGGCGCTCCTTTGGTTTCTGTGGGGAGGTTAACGTGGGGAGGGCAAGGGATTTGGTGGGGGTGGGGGCGTAAGTTGTTGAAAATGGGCGGCGGAAAGTCGGAAAACTGTTGAACCGGGGTTTATGTGGGGAGGGTTGCGAGGAACGCGATGAAGTCGGGGTGGTTTCGGATGGGATCAAAATCCGATTCTGCTTCAATGAGGGGACGGGTCAGGGTCGTGCCGGAATTCTGCGCTTCAGTCAGGGCTGAAATAGACGGCGGGACATCCTTCCGAATGGCATGGAGGCAGGCCAGATTGTATAAGCCCTCAAGTCCGGCCTGGAGCAGTTTAGAGTGGGCAGAGTCGAGGAGTTCGTTGGCGTACGCTTCGGCGCCAGGTTCCCGGAGCTTCTGGCTGGCGTGGTTGAGGAGAGCATTGCCCCAGTTGCTCAGCGTGCCGACGTGGTCGGGCCGGAGTTGGACCGCTGCGGCGTATTTTTCGGTTGCAGCGGCGTGCAACTGATCGGCTTCCTCCCCAGGCTTGCCCTTTGCACGAAGCGATAGTGCAATGGCCCAGTTGTAGTACAAGTCAGCATCATCGGACCGCAGCGAGACGGCCTTTGCGTAGTTCTCGGTGGCTGCAGCGTATAGATGATCTGCATCCTCGCCCGTCTTACCCCTTGCCTGATCCGTAAGCGCAGTGCCCCAATTTTTGAGTGCGTCGGCGTGGTCAGGACGAAGCCGCACCGCGTTTGTGTACTTTTCGATGGCGGCGGCGTATAGGTGATCCGCTTCCTCCCCAGTCTTTGCCCTAGCCTGATCCGCAAGCGCAGTGCCCCAATTGTTCAGCGCGTCGGCGTGGTCGGGGCGGAGCCGCACCGCCTCTGCGTACTTTTCGGTCGCAGCGGTGTAAAACTGATCGGCTTCCGCCCCCGTTTTCACCCTCGCTTGGGCGGACAGGGCATTGCCCCAGTTGTTTAGCACGTTGGCGTCGTCGGGCTGGAGCCGGACCGTCTCTGCGTATTTTTCGGTTGCGGCGGTGTACAGGTGAGTTGCTTCTTCCCCAGTCTTCCCCTTTGCCTGAGCCATAAGTGCATTGCCCCAGTTGTTCAGCGCGACGGGCCGGACCGGCGGTTCCTGGCTTAAAAGAGCGTTAACCCGGAGTGACGAATCGTCGGGTGACGCCGAAGCGAGATGGTTGGCCAGAGTCGGCAGGAAAGCTCGGGCAAGGTCGGGCTGCAGAGGGGCCAGGCGGATTGCAGTTTCTGTCGCCCGGGTCCAATCCTGGTAAGTGTCTTTCGCGAAAAAACTGTTCAGTTCCGAGACCAGATAGTCAGCATTATCGCCGACAAGTGACTGGACCCTGTCGGTAAGGTTCCCGTACTGACTGGCGAGGTATTCGTCGGGATAGTCACGGACGAAGATACTCTCGAGCAGGGCCATTTGCGGGTGATAGGAGATCTGCTGGGGAACTACGCCGAGCCGAGACTCGATCTCTTTCAGGCGTTTTTGCTTTGCTTCAATCTCACCTGCCGGCACGGGGCTGGCGACGATCATGGTTGGTTTTGGGCCCACTGTGCCGAGATCGGCTGTACTTGCCGGGGAGTCGTCGTCGTCCCACGGCTCGGCGTCGGTCGGACGAGCCGCAGGCGTTAGGCCTACTTCCTTCAGAAACATCAGGGTTCCATGAACATTCTGGTCGTTCAGGCCGGTGAAGACGACGAGACGGTCGGCGAGGGGGCCCACGCAGAGGCCACCGATTTCGGTCAGGCCGGTGCGGCTGTCGACGATGATGTAGTCGTATGGAGTCAGAATCGGCGGCTGGAACTTCTCGCGCCAGAAGGGACGGTGTGGAAAGCGGCTGGATTTGAGATAGCGACGGAGGAGCCTGCTGAGGGAAACCAGTTGGTCTTGCGGCATGCCGTGGAGGCCGAGGGCGGCGAGGCGGTCCGTGTAGTTGCGTTTGTCGTCCAGACCCAGAACGTCGAGGCGACCGAGTTCGCCAAGTTTCGGCGTAAGTTTGGCGAGTTTTTCGGCGGTGACGGGGCGACTGAAACTGGAGATCGGCGGCAGGTTTTGCACGATGGTCTCGGGGTCACCACCGGTCCAGTTGGCGGTGACGAGTTCAGTCAGGAGGGTGAGAACGTCGCTTTGTCGGGGGCCGCGGGGCGGTTCGAGTTCGTTGTTGCGGTCGAGGAAGCTGCTGAGGCCGGGAGCTTCCAAGTCCATGTCGATCAGGAGGACGTGGCGGCCACTGCCCGCGAGAGTGTAGGCGACGTTGGCGGCGGCGAGGCTTCGGCCTACTCCGCCTTTGAAGCTGTAAAAGGTGAAGATCCAGGGAGCAGGCATCGTTGAATATCTATCTCATCGGAAGCAGGCGATCCGATACGTGGATGAGCGCTTCTCTGAAACGACAGGCTTGGGCATCACGACTGCAGAGTAAGAGTCTACGAGCACCCGGAATGAGGCCTGATCGAGATACGGCTCCGCGAGGCTGGCCATCAGGCGTTCGCCTTGCGGGTTGTTCTCCCGGCGGCGGATGGCTGCTTTCAGGGCGAGGCTTTCCACGCATTTCGGGTTGGCGGAAATTGCCGCCGAGGCCTGGGTGTCAGACTCTTCGAGATTGTTAAATCGGAAAGCGACGGTCGCACAGTGCATGAACTGTCGGGAAAGCGCGAGAAGGTTCTCTTCGGCCTGGGTGCGGTATTCGTAGTGCGGAACAAAAGACTGGTCCAGCCAGAGCTGAAAATCGGCTTGGGCGGGAAACGGTTGTTCGAACAGGATGATATCCCGGCCGGCGGCCAGGTCCAGCACTTCGTCCATGTCGATCTCAACCGGGCGGAGGACAAATCCGCCGTTCAGGATGTAGGGAGGCACGAGGGCGCGGTCCTCGCCGGTGAACCGAAAGACAGGGGGCACGACGGACGGAACCATCTCCTTTGTACGCGGATCGGAGTAGCCGATCACTTCGAGATGTTCAATGGGTATGACTGACGACATGAACATCCTCAGTATATCCGCTTGCGGAGGTAGTCGATGGAGCGTGATTCCAGGCCGACGAATTCGGATCCGGGCTCGGCGTGGAAGGGCTCGGCATCGACGCCTTCGCGGCGGCACCATTCAAACAAAGACTGGATGTCGCGATAGGCGGCAATAATGCTGTGGGGGGCGAAGACGGCCTGGAGGTGGGTGGAGACAGAAACATGGTCAGGGATGCGAACTTCGTGGGTCCAGCGACGGGAATCGCCTCCGGAAAGGCCGAGGGGACCGGCAGAGAGGGGATCGACGCCATTTAGATAGTCCTCGGGGGAACGGAAAAGAAGGCGGAGGGAGCGTTCGAGGTAGACGCGGTGATCGGGAATGGGAAGGTTGTGACGGGCAAGGAAAGCAGGTGCGAGTTCCTGGGAATCGGGACGAGCTAAGCGGCGGTGGAGGGCACCGGAGTCGAAGGGAGTGGCGGCACCTTCGGGAGAGCACTCCGATTCGAGGGACCCGGCGAACAACAGGCCACACGCGGTGCGCGGATAGCGGAAGGGTGCGAGATAGAAGAACACGCAGTTCGCCGTGCCCATGGCAGCCTCAGCCTTGCCAGGTTTGACGGGGATGCCCTGGCTGGCGAGGCGTTCACGGGAAAAGAGTGTGCGGCTTTGGCAAATGTGCGCGAACGTTTCCGGGGTGGATGAATTGGAGAGGAAGAAGGAGTTGCTGAGCTTTCCGGCGAGCGGCGAGGGTTGGGTTCGGGGCGGCGGGACCTGGGTGGCGGAATATGCGTCGAGTTCCGCGCACAGACGGGTCAGGTTCGCTTTTCTCTGAATTTGACTCATTGCGATGGAAACAGGAGGGCCAGACGGAAGAAGGCCCGCACGGGCAAATACCTGCGCGGGCCGTGGGGTAAAACTTATTTCGCCGGGGTAACCGTGGGCATCTGGCCTCGGGCCGGGCGGGGCGGGGCTATGTAGTTGACGAGTTCATCGACGGGCTTTTTTGCGGCCCAGGAGATGCCTCGTAACAGCATGGTCTGGATCTCTTTGTTGGAGAAGTTGGCGTAGGCGTGGCCCTGCATCCAGACGAAGGCTCGGGCGGGCTGGCCTCCGGGGAGGGTGTGTTCATACGTCCAGATTTGGGGAACGATTTCGCCCTTGTGGGTGCCGGCGCTGGGGGTTCCGGCGATGGTGGCGTTGGCGAGGACGTGGATGCCGGGGTCCTTTGCCATGGTGAGTGTAAAGAAAGCTTCGTCGGTGATGGTCATGTCGGGGAAGTCCTTCATGATGGGGTTGGATTTATCGACGACTGTGTAGGGGACGGGGGCTTCGAGGGTGTAGTTGACTTCGCCGTGTTTCTTAGCGGCGCCGACGAGGGTGGCGAAGTAGGCGGGGTCGGGACCGCAGAGGGCGTCGTGGAAGCTGACGAGGCCGCCGCCGCGTTTGACGTAGGCTTCGAGGTCGGCTTTGTTGGTGTCGGTTAAGTAGGCGGCGTCGCCCTTATAGATGACAACGACGTCGGTTCCTTCGAGATCGGCGGCGCTGGGGGCATGGAGGGCTCCCTGGACGACGGCGCCTTTCTGAGTGAGGAGCTTGCTCCAGTCAGCGAGGAACTGGGGGTAGTCGTGCTGGCCTTCGTTGTGGGATTTGAGGCCGGTCCAGAGGTAGATGTGCATGCCGTTGCGGTTCTGGCCTGGCGGGAGCGGCGCTCCGCTGCGGGGCTGAGAGAAGGCGAGAGTGGCGAGGAGGAAGAGGGAGATCAGTTTGATTTTCACGGGTGGTAGCTCGTTCCATATCTTATGTTCCCGGGGCGGGTGGAAGGCCCTGGCGGTGGATAGGGTGGTGGACGGCACCGAACGGCTGTATTATTAAGGTGACTTTTCCCATGCGTAATCGATACCTCCTTGTGGTCTTCGCCTTGTCCGCGCTGCCGGCCTGCGGTACGGTAAGTCCCGTTCTTGAAAAGCAGTTCAGCCAGAATGTTCAACCCTATGTGACGAAGTATTGCGTGGGGTGCCACAGCGGGCAGACTCCCTCGGCGTCACTGGATCTGAAATCTTACACGACGACGGATGCGGTGTTGAAGGATTTTCCGCGATGGACGATCCTGCATACGCGGCTGACGGCGAATGAAATGCCTCCGAAGCCGATGCCTGCGCCACCGGCGCTGGAATCGAAGAAGGTGCTGGACTGGATTACGGCGGTGCGGGCGGAGGAACTGCGGAAGCATGCCGGGGATCCGGGTTCGGTTCCGGCGCGGCGGCTGAGCAATTCGGAATACAACTACACGGTTCGGGATTTGACGGGGCAGGATTTAAAGCCGACGAAGGAGTTCCCGGTGGATCCGGCGAACCTGGCCGGTTTCGATAACTCGGCGGAATCGCTGACGATGAGTCCGGCGCTGATGAAGAAGTATCTGGAAGCGGCGCGGATGGTGGGGGACCACATGTTCCTGACGCCGGACGGGGTGGATTTTGCGCCCAATCCGATGCTGGCGGAGACGGACCGGGACAAGTATCCGATTCAGCGGATTGTGAAGTTTTATTTAAGCCAGCCGACGGACTATGCGGATTACTTTGAGGCCGCCTGGCGGTACAAGAACCGTGTTGCGCTGAAGAAGCCGGGTGCGACGCCGGGGTCGATTGCGGCGGAGATGAAGATCAGCGCGAAGTATTTGCCGGTTGTTTGGGCGCTGATTGAAGAGCCGGCGGCGAAGGCGAAGGAAGAAGTGGGGCCCGTTGCCAAGCTGCAGGGGATGTGGAATGCGTTGCCTGCGCCGGGTACTGTTGAGCCCTTGGTGATGCGTAAGAAGTTTGTGGAGATGCGGGATTTCGCGGTGAAGATCCGGCAGCATACGGCGATGCAGTTCGTGGCACCGAACATACGCGGGATTCCGGCGGGATCGCAACCGCTGCTGAACTGGAAGCTGAAGCAGTATGCACTTCACCGGCGGGAGTTCGATCCGAAGGATTTGCTGAACGATACGGACCCGGTTCCGGCGGTGCCGGAGATTCCGCGGAAGCCAGGATTGCATCAGGAAGAAGCTCCGCATTGGGCGGCGGTCTCGGCAAAGGCCCGGGCCGGCGATAAGGACCTGATCGTGCCGGCGGCGGAACGGGCGAAGTATGAAGCTTCTTTTGCGCGGTTTGCGACGGTGTTCCCGGATGTGTTTTATGTGAGTGAGCGGGGCCGGTTTTTTCCGGATGATTCGGAGGACAAGGGCAGGTTGCTGAGCGCGGGTTATCACAGCGTGATGGGTTTTTACCGCGATGATAAGCCGCTGATGGAATTGATCCTGGATGAAAAGGGTCAGACTGAACTGAACCGGCTATGGGCGGAGTTCGAGTACATTGCGGATTTCACCGGGCGGACGTTTGTGCAGTACTTCTTTAACCAGAGTGGCGAGGTTTTGGGGAAGGGCGCGGAATCGGCTTCTGATCGCCCGGTCGGGATGGAAGTGACGGATGAGCCCGTGATTATGGGGCTGAAGGCGAAGTATCTGGCGAAGGCGGCGGCGGATGCGAAGAGCGATCCGATGGCTCCTGCGGCGGTGAACGATCATTTCGACGGGATTAACAGGACACTGCGGACGTTTGAAAAAATCCGGTTGGCGGCGGAACAGAAGCACCTGGATGCGGTGGTGAAGTTCGCGGCCAAGGCGTACCGGAGGCCGCTGGGCAAGGCGGAGACGGACGATATTGTGGCCTATTACAGGAAAATACGGACGACCGACGCGCTGTCGCATGAAGAGGCGATTCGCGACTCGATTGTGAGCATTCTGATGTCGCCATATTATCTGTATCGGCTGGATCTCGATGCTCGCCTGAAGGCTGCGGCCGAGATGCAGAAGGTGGCCGCTACGGCTGGTGGCGCGGCGCCTTTGTCAGGCTATGCGCTGGCGAGTCGGCTGAGTTACTTTCTGTGGTCCAGCATGCCTGACGCGGAGCTGATGAAGCACGCGGCGGCGGGTGATCTGCAGAGGCCTGAAGTGCTGATGGCGCAGGCGCGGCGGATGCTGAAAGACGACCGGACGCGGGATTTCGCGACGGAGTTCGCGGGCAACTGGCTGGACTTCCGGCGGTTTGAGAATTACAACTCAGTGGATCGGGACCGGTTCCCGACGTTCACGAATGATCTGCGGGAATCGATGTTCCAGGAGCCGATCCGGTTTGTGCAGGATCTAATTGTGAACAACCGTTCGGTGCTGGACATGTTGTACGGCAAATACACTTTTGTGAACCCGCTGCTGGCGAAGCATTACGGGATGCCGGAGATGAAGGGCACGGATGGAAAACCAGCGAACGTGGACACCTGGATGAAGGTGGATGACGCGACGCCTTATCAGCGTGGCGGTTTGCTGCCGATGGCGGTGTTCCTGACGGCGAGTTCGCCGGGGTTGCGGACGAGCCCGGTGAAGCGCGGGTATTGGGTGGTGCACCGGTTGCTGGGTGAGGTGATTCCGCCGCCGCCGCCGGTGGTGCCGGAGTTGCCGCATGATGAATCGAAGACGGATAAGCCGTTGCGCGAAGTGCTGGCGGCGCATCGGGCCAACCCGGTTTGCGCGGGGTGCCATGCGCGGTTCGATTCGTTTGGGCTGGCGTTTGAGGGTTTTGGGCCGACGGGTGAGGCGCGGACGCAGGATCTGGCGGGTCGTCCGATTGATGCTTCAGCGACGTTCCCGGGTGGCGTGCAGGGTGCGGGGATGGATGGGGTACAGACGTTCATCCGCGTGCATCGGCAGAAGGACTTTGTGGACGGGATGGCGCGGAAGCTGGTGTCCTATGCGTTGAACCGTTCGCTGCAGTTGTCGGATGAGGCGCTGATCGATAAGATGAAGACGCGGCTTGCGGCGAATGACAACCACTTCAGTGCGATGGTGGAGGCGATTGTGGCGAGTCCGCAGTTTTTGAATAAGCGGCGGGCGGAAGTTCCCGCGCGGTCTGTTGCGCAGACGAAATCCGAATTACAATCAGGAAAAGGTGAGTAACATGTCTACACGAATTTCCCGCAGAACCGTTCTTCGTGGTGCCGGAGCGACTATGGCGCTGCCGTGGCTGCAATCTTTGCAGGCGTATGCCGATACGCCGGGCGCGTCGGCATTTCCGAAGCGTTTCGGGGTGATGTTCCTCGGCAATGGCATTAATGAGGACCACTGGAGCGCGACCGGACAGGGCGCGGACATGAAGCTCAGCAAGACGCTGGAGCCGCTGGAATCGCTGAAGACGAAGATCAATGTGATCGACGGGCTGTTTAATAAAGCAGCGACGGGCCAGGGGATTCACCCGGCACAGACGGGTTGTTTGCTGACGGGCACGAAGATTACGAAGGGCGCGATTATTCATTCGGGCGTGAGCGTCGACCAGATGATTGCGAACCAGGTGGGCGAGCAGACACCGCAGCAGAGCATCGTGCTGGCATGTGATCAGCCAATGACGGGATACCACGAGACGAACTTCTCGATGGCGTACAGTTCGCATATTTCGTGGCAGACGCCGGATTCGCCGGTGCCGGTGGAGATTTATCCCTCGCTTGCGTGGGATAATTTGTTTGAAAATCGCGGAAGTTTGCGGAATTTGAGCATTCTGGACCGTGTTCGGGAGAGCGCGGAGGCGTTGACGCGGAAGATCTCGTCCACCGATAAGAGCAAGCTGGATGAGTATCTGACCAGCGTGCGTGAGGTAGAGAAGCGCGTGGAGAGCACGCGGAAGACGAAGGATTCGGCTGAAGATAAGGCCAAAAGTGCGAATAAGCCGCTGTTCTCGATGGATCGGCCAGCGAACGGGTTGCCCGAAGATCTGCGGGACCATGCGCGGCTGATGTGCGACATTATCGCGATTGCGTTCCAGACGGATAAGACGCGCGTGGCGTCGCTGATTATTTCGCGGGATTTGTCGGCGATGTATTACCCGTTTCTGGAAGTGAAAGACGGGCACCACGGCGCTTCGCACGATAATAATTCGGCGGGTTATGAAAGAATTGCCCGGTTCCATGTGAGCCAGTTCGCGTATCTGGCGAACAAGCTGGACAGCATGCCGGAAGGCGATGGCACGGTGCTGGATCATTCGTGTCTGATGTTCCTGTCGAATTTGTGGATCGGGCGTAAGCATGACAACAGCCGGTTGCCGTTGTTGCTGGCGGGCGGTTTGGGCGGCACGCTGGAGACAGGGCGCACGATTAATTTGGTGGGCCAGTCGGAAGAGAAGCGGAAGATGTGCAGCTTGTATCTGTCGCTGATGGACAGGTATGGGGTGAAGGCGGAGCATTTTGGGGATGCCGAAGAGCGGTTGGTCGGGATTTAGTCATGCCTGAAACCGGTCGATATCTTCAGTCAACCATGGCTACGACCCGAGGTCATCAATAATCGCGGATTGACCCAACCACGGTTAGCGCTATTTCAACTGCATTTACAGCCGCAGCGACAGCTGTGATGATTTGGGCTGTTTATACTGCGCCTCAAAAAACCCTTGAGGCGCAATGGAAGCTCCAGCAACGTGACGAAGCGAGAAAGCGCAGGCTGCAGATTTTCACGACCCTCATGGCGACACGGGGCAATATCCTTGACTATCGGTATGTAGAAGCTCTGAATCTGATCGACCTGGAATTCGCTGAAACGGCAGAGCAAGACATCCGGGATGCATGGAAACACTATCTGGATCACCTTAGCAATTATCCTGTTGTGGATGTCCGTGATGAAGCAACCAGACAGTCGGTCGTGAATCAGAGAGAGGCAAACGGTAAGGATTTATTGGCGCAATTGCTGAATAAAATGGGCAAGAAGCTGGGATACGATTTCGAATTTACTTATTTGAAAAGCCGGGCCTACTACCCGATTGGGCATGGGCGCGAGATGGATGAACAGGGTGCCGTCCGGAGAGGTCTCATTAAGGTGCTTTGGGAAGGAAGACCACTTTTTATTCGGCCTGTTGAACCGCCGGTTCAGGCAGCGGAAAACAAAGGCAAGTAACGCATTCTGGGCACGGATGCCCTACGCCGCCTTTTCGAGCTGGGTCACTGGAGGCATAACTGAAAGCGCCTCCGCCTGGGGTTACTTGCTCCGGGCTAACATTGACATCAGATGGTTTCGGGCAGCCTTATCCTTGCGAATCTCCCGCCACAGAGAAAACAGTTCGTCGGCGAGATCGAGAGTCTGGGTCGCGTCGGTTCGGGTCCATATTCTGGCAACGTTGTAGTCAGCCTCATTGCGATCCTTCTGTAATTGGGTGAAAGTAGAGACGAGAAATCTGAGCTTAGTCTCAACTGGTGTGGGGTTGTGTTTGTCAGCCAGGTCAACCACAGTGGCGGTCATTTTGCGGTGCTCAAACATACGGCCAAGACGAGCCCGCTGCTCCGGCACGGGCCATGCAGCGACAAAATCAGATATAAGCAGGTGGAAAACAGCGTAGTATGCAGTCGATACCGCGCGACGCAGGCTCGATTGTCTCGGATTCCTTCCGCCGCGCTTCGCAAGGTGGTGCGCATCCTTCAGAAGATCGTCGGCGAATGCCATTTCCTACGCCCACGCATCTTCGCGCAGAGCTGACTGTTCTGAATCGCTTCTGAAGTTGTGGTACGGGAATACGCCTAGTGCAGGGAAGTTCAATCGTTCAGCGAGACGAACAACGACCTGCCTGCTTACCTGGCGAAGGTGATTGTGAGCGGCCTCGTCGGACAGAACAACGCGGAAGAAGATTGACCACTGGCCTCTCCAGTCCTCACCGACGTCATAGCGAATACGGACTACGTTGGGTTGGAGTTCCGCCTCAACATGACGTACCCCATCTTCGATCTCGGCTTCTTGTTGCAGGACGGCTGCAGGCATGAACATATGGTTTCTCTGTTCTTTAAGGATATCTCGATAACGGAGCAACTGGCGACGACCGTCTGAATTACACTCAGGGTTGCTGCGTACTTTTCTATTCCTTCTGATTCCCGCGCTTCTGGCTGCGCAGAGCGCTTCCAGGCTGCTGGTGATTTCGATTGACGGCCTCGACGCCCGCTTGCTGAATGACCCTTCGTTGAAAGTGAAAGCTCCGAACCTGCGGAAACTGATGCGGGAGGGGGCGAGCGCCACGGTGATCGGCGTGACGCCTTCGGAGACGTGGCCGGCACATGCTTCGCTGGTGACAGGTGTTTCGCCGTGGCAGCACGGGGTTTTGGTGAATGACGTCGCGGCGACGGCGTTGAAGGCTCCGGCGCTTTGGGATGTGGCTGCGAAGAAGGGCCTGCGGACGGCGGCGGTGTATTGGCCGGGGACGCTGGGGGCTAATATGGCGTTCAATTTGCCGCAGTTGCAGGAGACGGTGCGGGGGAGTTCGGCGGCATTCGATTTGATCGCCCAGAAAAGCACGCCCGCGGGGCTGGCAGGGATGATCGAGAAGCGGTTTCCGGCTTTCGTAAAAGAGCTTTGGACGGATGCTTCGTCGGCGCAGGCGGCGATCTATTTGCTGACGGTGGAAAAGCCGGATTTGCTGTTTGTGCATTTTTCCGAACTCGACGCCGAGGAGCATGAGACGGGGGCCCGCAGTATCTATGCGCGGGAGATCCTGGAGAATAACGACGACCTGGTGGGGCAGATTGTGGCGAAGGCTCCGGCAGGCACGGTGATTGCGGTGGTTTCCGACCACGGTTTTGAGAACGCGAACCGGACGGTGCGGCCCCGGGTGATGCTGAAGCAGGCGGGGGTTTCCGGGCGGGTGGAAGTGGCGGACGGGCTGATTGGAACTGCGGATCCGGCGGTGGCAGCGGCGTTGCGGAAATTGCTGGGTGCGGGGAAGAAGTGGGGGCTGGCGCGGGAAGTCCCGGTAGCTGAGGTGCGGGCCAAGGCTCCTTCCCATGCGAAGTGGGTGGCGGCGTTTGATACGCTGCCGGACTTCGTGGCGAATGAGGAAGACCGGGGGCCGGCGGTGGGTCAGGGCCCGCACACGGGCACGCATGTGATGTGGCCGAACCGGGCGACTTTTCGAACGATACTGATTGTGACCGGGGCCGGAGTGAAGCCCCGCAAACTGGGTGAGATCGATATGTTGCAGGTGGCTCCCACGCTGGCGGATGCGGTGGGATTGAAGCTGCCGGCGGCGAAGTCCACATCGTTGTGGCGGCAGATCACACAATAACGGGCTAGCATAGCGGTAGTGAATAACTGGATTGACGTTACCGTACCGCTTCGCAATGGAATGGTGCACTGGCCGGGTGACCCGGCATTCCATATCCGCAAAGTAGTTGACCAGAAGAATGGCGATGTGTGCACGCTTTCTCACATTGAGATGAGCGTCCACACGGGCACGCATATGGACGCGCCGCGACATTTTCTGATGGACGCCCCGACGATGGAATCGATGCCGATTGAGGCGACGGTGGGGCTGGCGCGCGTGGTGGAGATTCGCGATGAACGGGCGATTGGCCGCGATGAACTGCTGGAGCATGATCTGCAGCCGGGGGAACGGATTTTATTCAAGACCGCGAATTCCGGCAAGAGCTGGGATAGTGATGACTTCGATGAGGACTTCATCTTCATTGCGGCGGACGGTGCGGAGTATCTCGCCGAATGCGGGATTCGGACGGTGGGCGTGGACTACCTGTCAGTGGGCGGGTTCCGGCAGGATGGGGTGGAAACGCACCAGGCGATACTGCGGGCGGGGATCTGGATTATCGAAGGGCTGGATTTGCGTGAGATCAGCGCCGGATTGTATGAGATGATTTGCCTGCCGCTGAAGCTGGTGGGATCTGATGGAGCGCCGGCGCGGGCCGCGCTGAGGAGAGTTTAGATGCGTGCAGCGGCGGTGTTTCCGGGGACCAGGACATTAGGGGTGGTGGAGGATTTTCCGGAACCTCAGTTAACCAGCATGACGGGCGTGAAGCTGCGGATTCTGCAGGTGGGGGTTTGCGGCACGGACCGTGAGATTGCGTCATTTATGTATGGCAAGCCACCTGCGGGGTCAGATTACCTGGTGCTGGGACATGAGGCATTCGGTGAGGTGGTGGAGGTGGGTTCAGAGGTGACGGAATTCGCCGTGGGGGATTTCGCAATTCCCATGGTGCGGATGCCCTGCGATCATGCGGAGTGCGTAGCTTGCAGGCATGCGCGGCCGGACTTTTGCATGACCGGCGATTATGTAGAACACGGCATCATGAAGCTGCATGGGTTCATGACGGAGTTTGTGGTGGTGGAAGCGCGGTATCTGAATTCAGTGCCGGCGTCGATTCGGGATGTCGGTGTTTTGGTGGAGCCGCTGACGATTGCGGAGAAGGCGCTGTTGCAGGCACTGCGGGTGCAGGCGCGACTGCCGTGGGATTTCGCGGCGTATCAACATCGGGCGGTGGTGCTGGGGGCGGGGCCGGTGGGGCTGCTGGGCGCGATGGCGCTGCAGAATCGGGGTTACGCGGTGACGGTTTATTCACGGGATCGGGAGCCGAATCCGGCGGCGGAGATTGTGAAGGCGATTGGCGGGAAGTATTTGTCGTCGCTCGATTGTACGGTGGACGGGTTAATTGCGGCGACGGGCGAGATTGACCTGGTTTATGAGGCGACGGGCGCGGCGAATCTGGCCTTTGAAGTGCTGCGCGCGCTGGGGCCGAACGGGTTGTATGTGCTGACGGGGGTGCCGGGTCGGCATGGCCCCACGGAGTTCGATACCGAGTCGATCATGCGAAATCTGGTGCTGAAGAACCAGTGTGTGCTGGGAACGGTGAATGCGGGGAAAGACGCGTTTGAGGCGGCGATTGAGGACCTGCAGTCGTTCTATGCGAAGTGGCCTGAGGCGGTGTGCGGGTTGATTACGGGTCGGTACCGAATTGATGATTTTGCAGAGCCGATTTTAAAGCCCGCGGGTATTAAAAACATTATCGAAATATGAATCCTGAACAAGTCCGGCTGAGCGAAGACTCACAGCGTCAGAAAGACTGGAAGCGGTGGGGGCCTTATCTTTCGGAACGGCAGTGGGGCACGGTGCGGGAAGACTACTCCGCAACGGGCGAGTGCTGGAAATATTTCCCGCATGACCATGCGCGTAGCCGGGCTTACCGGTGGGGCGAAGACGGGCTGATGGGGATCTGCGACCGGCAGGGTCGAATGTGTTTTTCTGTCGCGCTTTGGAACGGGCAGGATCCGATTCTGAAGGAGCGGCTGTTCGGGCTGACCGGGGAAGAGGGGAACCATGGCGAGGATGTGAAGGAGCAGTATTTCTTTCTGGAATCCACGCCGACACATTCGTACATGAAAGGGCTGTACAAGTATCCGCAGCGGCCCTATCCATATCAGTGGCTGGTGGAGGAGAACGGGCGGCGCGGGCGGGGGGATCGGGAGTTTGAATTACTGGACACGGATGCGTTTGCGGAGAACCGGTATTTCGATGTGCAGACGGAATACGCGAAGGTCTCGCCCAACGATATTTTGATTCGGGTGCGGATCGACAACCGGGGGCCGCAGGACTGGAAGCTGCACGTGCTGCCGACGTTGTGGTTTCGCAATGGGTGGAGCTGGGGGCGCACGGGCGAAGGGTATTGGCCGAAGCCGGAGATGAAGCAGGTGGATCCGACGCATCTGGCCTGCGAACAGGAAACGCTGGGGAAATTCACGTTTGAGGCTTTGACGGAACCGACGGAATTTCTTTTTACCGATAATGAGACGAATACGGAGCGGCTTTATCAATCTCCGAATGTGAATCCGTATGTGAAGGACGCGTTCCATCGGCGGGTGATTCATGGCGAGACAGGGGCGGTGAATCCGGCGAAGACGGGGACCAAGGCCGCGGCATATTACATCCTGGAGATTGCGGCGGGCGCGGGGGTGGAATTGCGGTTTCGGCTGTGCGGGGACAGCGAGTACGGGCCGGTGGATTTCGATGCGGTCTTCGCGGAACGTATGGTGGAGAGCGATCTGTATTACGGGTTCGAGCGGGCAAGCGCAGTGGTTCCGGTGGAGCTGAAGATCGCACGGCAGGCGCATGCGAGTCTGTTGTGGTCGAAACAGTTTTATCATTTTGGCGTGCTGGAGTGGCTGCAGGGGGACCCTGCATTTCCCCGCCCTCCTGCTGCGCGACTAAGCGGGAGGAACCATGAATGGCGGCATTTGTATAACCGCGATGTGGTTTCCATGCCGGATAACTGGGAGTTTCCGTGGTACGCGTCGTGGGACCTGGCGTTCCATATGGTGGCGTTCGCGGAGGTGGATGCGTGCTACGCGAAGGAGCAATTGTTACTGCTGCTGCGCGAGTGGTACATGCATCCGAACGGGCAAATTCCGGCGTATGAGTTTGCGTTTAGTGATGTGAACCCGCCGGTGCATGCGTGGGCGGCGTGGCGCGTTTATAAGATTTCGGCACCTTACGGGCAGCGCGACCGGGGCTTTCTGGAGCGGGTGTTTCAGAAGCTGCTGCTGAACTTTACGTGGTGGGTGAACCGGACGGATGTGGACGGAAACCAGGTGTTTGCGGGCGGGTTTCTGGGGCTGGATAATATCGGGGTATTTGATCGCTCGCAGCATCTGCCGGACGGCGGGATGCTGGAGCAGGCGGACGGGACGGCGTGGATGGGGTTCTATTGCCTGACGATGTTTGCGATGGCGATGGAACTGGCGTATGAAGATCCGGTTTATGAGGATATTGCGTCGAAATTCTTTGAGCACTTTATTGCCATTGCGGATGCGATGAATACGCTGGGCGGGCATGGGTTGTGGGATGAGGAAGACGGCTTTTACTACGACCAGGTAAGGATGGGGGATCAGACGGTACCGCTGAAGCTGCGGAGCCTGGTGGGGCTGATTCCTTTGTTCGCGGTGTCGATTATTCATGAAGACCGGATTCATCGGCTGCCGGGTTTTGAGAGGCGGCTGCAGTGGTTTTTGCGAAATCGGGGGGATTTATACCCGCAGATTTCGATGCTGGAGGCGGCGGGGGATGGAGCGCATCGGAACAGGCTTTTGGCGATTCCGTCGAAGGAGCGTTTGACGCGGGTTCTGCGGCGATTGCTGGATGAGAAGGAGTTCCTGTCACCGTATGGGATTCGGTCGGTATCGGCGGTTTATGGCGAGCAGCCGTATGAGTTCCGGATCGACGGGCAGACGCGGACGGTGCAGTATGATCCGGGGGAATCGACGACGGGAATCTTTGGGGGGAATTCGAACTGGCGGGGGCCGGTTTGGTTGCCGGTGAATTACATTTTGCTGGAGGCTTTGGAGCGTTATCACCATTTTTATGGGGATGATTTCAAGGTGGAGTGTCCGGTTGGTTCGGGGAAGATGGTGACGCTGCGGGAGGCGTCGCAGGAGATTAACCGGCGGTTGTGTCGGTTGTTTGTGCCGGATGCGGAGGGGGCGGCGGCGTGGCAGGGCGGGCGGGAGATCTGGAAGGATGAGCACTGGCGCGGGCTGTTGAATTTCAATGAGTATTTCCATGCGGACACGGGGCGCGGGTGCGGGGCGGAACACCAGACGGGATGGACGGCGCTGATTGCGCGGTGCATGCGGGATTTGGTGGAGGAGCGCGGGGATTTCAAGAAGGAGTGAGCTGGCAGGAACGAGTTTGACTTTGACGTTTGTCGTGGTCTATGGAATCGATTGTGTCGGTGGTCGCGGTGCCGACGAGCGTGGGGCGGTTTGCCGGGGTTTAGGCGCGTTGTTTCGGGCTTTGCCTGCCTGCGCATGGCTGCGGTGTTTCTGGCGCGTTTTTGGACTGCCTGGCAAAGGGCGCGGCGAAACCCGAGAAATAACCCGAGATAACCCAAGCGGAACCCGAGAAAAGAGGGAACCCGAGAGGGGCGAAGCTTTGTTTTCAAACACTTCTCGGGTTCGTGTTGCACTTTTTTAGTTTTTTAGGAGCAGGGCGCCGTTTGGGCGCGAATTTCAGGCGGCGAGGTTGGCGCCGGAGGGGGCTTTGGGGAAGGGGGACTGGGTGGAGCGGAGGAGGATGAGGCGCTGGAGCGCGCGATTGTACTGGCGGACGAAGCGGGCTTCGGAGCGGGTGATGAGGTCGAGGGTGCAAGAGCCGTCAGCGAGGGTAGCGGTTTCGAGTCCCCAAGAGCGCATTTGGTACCAGCGGCTGACGGCCATGGTTTCAATGAGCATGAATTCGAGTTCAGTTGTGGGGGTTGAATTCGTTTTGGAGGTTGTTGAGGAAGTCTTTCAGAAGGTCAGGGGATTCGCCGTTCAGGATCAGTGCGTTTGAGAGTTGGCGGTGCCGGATGGCGTTTTTGGAAGAGTTTGCTTTACCTTCGATGGAGACGGGGCCCCTGGGATTTTGCTCCGTTGGCACGGGAGGCGGCACGACGCTTTTCGGAGATTTCCATTCTGAGAAGAGTTATGGGGTATTTCGCGTCGGTTGGGAACCAGGATTGTTACGAAGTTTGCGCTTTTCGTGAAATGACTTCCGGGAGACCGATATTCGTATCGATCAGATATTTCATGGCGGCGATGTCTTCGCGGAAGACCCTTGGTTCCACCAGAAGGTAGCTCCAACAGGAAAATATGGGATCGTAATCATCCAGGCGTTCGAGGGCCAGTGCCGCCTGTTTGTTCGCCTCCCCGATGTCGCCTATGGCCCAAAACGCCATAGCCTGGCACTGAGCATAGTTCGGATCGGCACGGTCTATCCTGAGTTCGGCGACGCGAGTGAACAGGTCTCGCGGCGGAATTCCGGTTGCACCCCATTCTGCGATGGCGTAATTAAAGGCATCTGCTATCTCACCCTGAAGCAAATCTGCACGATTCTTCGAGATCATGGCCATCGCCTCCTGAAACTTGCTCTGGGCTATCAGAGCAAGAATCAGATCATTCAAGAACTCACGGTCCGATTTGGATACTGGCCGCAGTAAGAGTTCTGCAGCGGCGGCACCCTCGATAGTCGCTGTCATTTGCTTGGCAAGGTGACCGCGAATCTGCGGATTAAGCGCGCCTTTGTTCAGAACATCGGCCAGTGCCGGCAGGAAGGACGGGTCGTGTGCCACTGTGGCGCTGATGACCTTTTCGAGGGTGAAGAATTTGCCGCGCGGTCGCGCCAGGATCGTCAGGGTCGTCTTTCGGGCGGTCGGGATTTCGCCAGCCTGGCAGGACTCAAACAAGCGAGACAGCAGCGTTTCCTCAGATTCGTAGCCGAGCTTTTGAGCCTCGGCTACCAGGTTTTCAGCTTCTTCTTCTCTTCCAATTACACTGTTGACTCGCGCAATGTGATCGAGCATTTCGCCATCAAGGAGATGGATTCTATGTATCTTCTTCAGTACTTCCACTTCCGCAGGCAGAATCCTGTAGCCGGGTCTACGCATCATGCGGTCCAGGTGTCTCTGGGCAACATCGCGGTCTTCAAAGTTTTCGCCCACTACCCGCAGCGTCAGCCGCCGATATTCGGCGGCAAGCTTACTTTTTGGGCGTTCCACGGTGAAGATGCGCTGGTCGAGCAGGGCCATGCTGTCGTAGTGGTGAATCATCTCCAGGTCAGAGCATTCCAGACTTTGTTTGATTTGCCTGATTCGCTGCAGGAGGATTCGGTCTTCGTCATCGAGATCCGGGACATTCGAGGCTACGAAGTGGAGTGCGATCTCTTTCCCCGTACGGTTCTTCTCGGCGCGGATATCTTCGACGACCGTCCGCATCCCGCGTTCGTTTTGTTCATTTGGGAAGAACAGCAGCGCCACGGCATCTGGTAGCTGCCGGGTGCAGATTCCGCCTACGTCGGTGTGCCCGGTTCTCGAATCAATCAGGACATAGTCCGGCTGGATTGACCTGCGCCATTGTTCCTTCAGGTCTTCGAAGAGCAGGAAGCCATCCCGCTCCGAGTAGAGTCGCTGCCAATCCAGACCATTCAGGCGGCTACCGTAATCTCCGTCGGGCAGCCCGGTCGGCATAACAATAACAGACCCTGCAACCGACGGCTGCGGGTCAACCTGATAGACGAAGTCTTTGATGTCCGGGGAGTTGCCTGTGTTTTCGAACTCTGAGACAAAGTCGACAATTCCTTTGGTCGGAGCTTTGGGACGCAGAAGCGGGAATGTGTCAAGCCCGGGGGCTTCCAGGTCGAAATCGACCAGCAGCACCCGCCGCCCGCGCCGCGCGAGTTCGAGACCGACATTGACCAGGGCCATGCTGCACCCTACCCCGCCCTTGAAGGAGTAGAACGTGACGACGTACATTTTTCAGCCCACCCTCCGACGCAGTTGAAATGCTTCGGCGCTCTTTCTCAGAGAGGGTGTGATTTCAATCACCTTAAAGTGTGAAAGCGCTGCGAGTTCAGAATCTGCGATCTGTCTTAGTCGGTGCAGGTTTGCCGGATCTGCTGCAACGAGGCGGAGGAGCCGATCACAGGCAACGTTCTGGATCTGCGACCCGGTCTCCCAACGGGACAAGGAGGCCTCTCCAAAGCCTGTGATTCTGCTGAACTCGGCTTGTGAGATACCGTTTTGCTCGCGGATGGCAAGAATCTGCGCGGGGGGCAGTCGTCTCAGATGTCGGCATATCGCTTCGTATCTGATTTCCTCCGCATCGCCCGCCGTCCATTCGCAGCCGCACCCGATGCATTGGTAAACCGGCACGGTGCAAATGATCCGGGCTTGCGAGTGGCCTTTCCCATAGTCGAATTGCTGTTCCCGGAACTCACGGGTATACCGGTGACTTTCGCAATCGGGACACTCCAGGGCCAGGGCTTCGTTAGTCCGGAAAGTGATGCCATTGTCTTTGTTGTTCATGTCTAAATCACGCTATCGTGAAAACTTCGTCCATTGATTTTGTTGCTGGTCAGAGTGACCTTGATGTAAATGTGGGGTTGGCCAGGGTGGCCAGCCGTTGTAATGACCCAAGCGAATTGTCCTGGTGGCTTCTCTAATATGATCCGATAACAATCGTGTCCTGCCTGCAGCAAATCGGCAACAAAGTGCCACGCCTCGACGTCGGTAAACGGCAATCCGCTTTCCGGTTTGAGGACTTGCCCTGGTCGCCAATCGCACGGGGCTTGTGGGGAAAAGATGCTCTGCCGCGCACGCTTGTCGCGTGCGCGCCGAATCAGTTCTTCCCGAACAGAAGCTTCGATCGTTTGCACAGACTTCCATTAGACACGATTGCGATGTGATGGAAGCAATTTTAGTATCTGCTCCCAAGAACATCGAAAGATGCGTTGCTGACTCAGAACCGCCAAACACTTAGTCCTGCTTGCAGCCTAGCACATCATTTGATGGCCTTCAAGTGCAAGCGCGATGGACATGCTCCCCACCTTCACGGGATTCAACGACCCATATGGCAAAGCGACAGTAGCGGGTAACGAACGGGTCGGCCCGGTTCTTTCGTTACTTTCCTTACGAAAGTTTGATCTTGTAGTTCTGTTTGCAACGCCGAGAATGGCATCGTTGACCGAAGAGACTGCGAAGGCAATTTCCGGCGGTGAGGTGATTGTTCGATCCGTTCACCTTCCTGACCCAACCGATTACCTCGCGATTTTGGGAGAACTGCGGCGCGATAAACGGCGTGATTCAGGCTAAGCGCCCGGATGCAGCGCTGTTTGTCTCGACAGATTCTGCGGCGCCGGAGAGGAGGAATTGTCCGCGTCTCCTGTTGATCAGTTGCGCGGGGAGGCTGGAAAGTCCTTAAGAATTTGTGATTGGTGATGTGACTCGCCTTAAAGCCGGCTGAGTTGGTTGTACTACTTTGCGGTGGTCCCGCCGGACGGGGCGCATGCTCTAAAAGCAAACCCCGACAGCCGGAAGACACGGTAGAATCGGCATAAGCTATGTCTATCCGGCACTTTACGTCCTCCCTTCTCTGGATTGCCGCCACGGCTTTCGCCCCGCTTACCGCACAGGCCGCTGAGCCTGCGGCGTTCGCGGATGTCACGCCGCAAACCACCAGCCACGGCTTCCGCGCCGCAGCCGTTTATCTGAACGATGCGGGGCAGCCGTTCGGTGCGCGTTTCATTCACCAGAAATCCGGTTTTACGCTGGATCTGATTCAGGTGCAGAGCGTGCCGCAATCCTTTATCTGGGTGAATTCCTTCCCGGTTTCCGACCAGGGAGAGCCGCATACGCAGGAGCACCTGCTGCTGGGCAAAGGCAACAGCGGGCGCGCCTATTCCGCCAGCCTGAATATGACTTTGACGGAAATGAGCGCCTTCACCATGCAGTGGCGCACCTGCTACAACTTCAACACCAAGGCGGGTTTGCCGGTCTTTTATGACGAATTCAAACTGCAGATGGAAGCGCTGCTGCACCCCGATTACACCGACGAAGAGATTCGGCGCGAGGTCCGCAATTTCGGGGTATCCCTGAACCCGGCTGCACCCGGTCAAACCACGAAACAACTGCGCCTTGAGGAAAAGGGTTCCGTTTACAACGAAATGATCAGTTCGATGAATAACCCTGGCCGCGTGCTGCTGCGGCAGTCGGCGATCAGCGAATATGGCGCGACACACCCGCTGGCGCGCAACTCCGGCGGCGAGCCCTCCGGCATTCGGGAAATGAAGCCGGAAGACATTCGGAATTTCCATCGCGACCACTACTACCTGGCCAACATGGGCGCGGTCACGTCCCTGCCCAAAGGCGAAACGCTCGCTTTGGAGCTGAGTCACTTCGACCGGATTCTGAACCAGCTGGAACCAGTTCCCTCTAAACTGAAGCCCGTGTCGGAAGCCGACCTCCCTGCCCCGGCACCTGCCGCACCCGGCTCCATCCGGATTGTCGACTTCCCCTTCCAGAACGACAAACAGCCGAGTTTCATGGCGCTGGCGTGGCTCCCGAACCGCAAACTCAGCAATCAGGATCGCCTGCTGCTGGAGCTGTTCGTCAATAGCTTCGCGGGCGACGCCAGCACCAACCTCTACCGGATCTTCATCAACAGCAAGACCCGCACGGTGGACCTTGGCGCCACCGGAGTCTTCGCCAGCCTGAACGACGACGCGGGCTCTCCTTTGACAGTTGGCTTCGCCGGGGTTCCGGCTGCGAATCTGACCGAGGCCAGGGCAAAGGAGGCGCGCGTGGCTGTGCTGGCCGAACTGAACCGCATTGCCGCGCTGCCGGATGGCTCCCCGGAGCTCACCGAGCTGAATGCGCGGATCAGCTCGCGGCTCACCGGCGTGCGGCGGCAGTTGAGCAAGCTGATCAATACGCCCCCGGGCTTTGGCGCGCGCGGCACCGGCCCCACCTGGATGGAGCACCTCTACGCACTCAATAAAGAAGGCGGTTTCCGGAAATCGGTCACCATGCAGGAAGACATCAGCGCTGTGGAGAAACTACTGGCCGGCTCTGCGAACCTTTGGCGCGACCGTCTGCGCGACTGGCACATCACCGACACTGAGCCGTTTGGCATAGTCACACACCCGAGCCCGGCGCTGCTCAAACAATTGCAGCAGGAGCAGACTGACCGTGTAAATGCCGAAGTGTCCCGGCTGCAGGCGAAGTACAACGTGACCGATCCGCAGGAAGCCATCAAACGCTACCAGGCGGAGTATGACGGCGAAACCGATAAGCTCGATGCGCTGGCACAGAAGGCCAATGACCGGAAGTTCCTCAACAATCCGCCGATGGCGCTGGACGATTCCATCGAGTTCGAAAACACGAAGCTCGCGGGCGGCGTACCGCTGGTTTCGTCTTACTTCGACAACATGAGCAGCGTGACCACGGCGCTTGATCTGCGGCTGGATATTATTCCCGAGGCCGACCTGCCACTGGTCTCACTGCTGCCGGCGCTGCTGACCCAAACCGGCGTGATCGACAACGGGAAGCCCATTCCTTACGAAAAGATGGGCGAACTGCTGCGCCAGGAAGTACTGGGCGTGAATGCGGCCTTCCGAACCAATCTGCGCACGGATCGTGTGGAGCTTGCGGTGAGCGGCTCCGGGAACAATCTGGCGGAGAGCAAGCGGGCAATTGAGTGGATGCGGCTGGTGCTGGAACACCCGGACTGGCGCCGGGAAAATCTGCCACGCCTGCGCGATCTGGTCAATCAAACGGTGAACAGCCTCCGCGCCACCATGCAGGGTTCCGAAGAGTCCTGGGTGATGAACCCGGTGCAGGGTTACTGGAAGCAAACGAATCCGCTCTTCCTCACCACACAATCGTTCCTCACACGTGCCTGGAACGCAGACCGGCTGCGCTGGATGCTGGCGGAACTGCCGGACCGTCCCGCTGTTGCCGAAGCGCTGGCGAAGTTGGCCGAAGGCGGCAATGACCGGGCACAACTGAAAAAGCTTGCGGAGTCCCTGCAGCCGAAGCTGCTGGGTGAGGACCTGAGCCAGCTATTGGCGGACCTTCCGGATGCCAGCCTGGCCGGGGACTGGCGCTACATTTGCAACCAGCTTCGCAGTGATATTCTGGCGGGCCCGGAAAAGACGCTGGATCGCCTGAATGCGCTGCGCGCCAGCCTGCTGAACACCGGCAATGCACGGCTGTGGACAGTGGGGAAGCGAGCCAATCTGGCGGAACTCAAAGCCCCGTTGCAGGCGCTGGCGGGAGCACTGAAAGACGCGCATCCGGTGGCCGCGAAGTATGCGGTGGTGCGGCGCATCGACGCCCGGCTGAAGGACCACCAGGGCGATAACGCGACCCCGCGCTTCGTAGGCCTGTTTAACCCCAACCTGACCGGCGGCGTGATCTCCACCAGGACCGATTCCGCCACCTGGGACAACACGGGGCGCGATGCGCAACTGGACTACCTGACTGCCCGGCTTTTTGCGGGTGCCGGTGCGCATGGGCTGTTCACCAGGACAATCGGGTCCGGCCTTGCCTACAGCAACGGCCTGCGCGGCAGCCTGAAGGACGGCTACTCCGGCTACTATGCGGAACGCACGCCGGAGATTCCGCAGACGCTTCACTTCGTGATTGATGTGGTGAAGAAGGGCGCGCGGGACCCGCAGCTGACCGAGTATGCGGTGGCGCTGGCATTTCTCGATTCCTATGCTTCGGGCAGCTATGAAGACCGCGCGGAAGCCGTCGCCGCCGATCTGACGGATGGCCTGACCGCCGACAAAGTACGGCGCTTCCGAAGCGGGATTTTGGCCCTGCGGAAAGACCCCCAACTGCCCGCGGAACTGTTCCGCCGCATCGACAGTGTATACGGAAAGCTACTGCCCGGTTACGGGCCGAAAGCCAGGGATGTGCCAGGTGTGGTGAACTATATCATCGGGAATGACAAACAGTTTTCCGCCCTGGACGCCGACGTTCAGGCACGCGAAGATGAGCATGTCTATAAACTCTACCCGAGGGATTACTGGCTGGTGCAATAAAACATGACCCTGAGTGGCCGGGAGAAGGAAGTTCAGCAAATCATTGACGACTGTGCGGTGGACCGCCTTGTCGTGGTGACTGCTGCCGCCGGACTCGGCGCCACGGCGCTGCTGCAATGGGGAGCGCTGCCGGCATTCCATCAGACGGGTTATATTACACTGCTTTTTCGTGACTGGCAGGGCAAGTACTTTGTGACGAACCTGAAGGACGCGATTGCAGAGGCGGTTCGGCAGCAGGCTGACGACAGCTTCTTCGCGGAGGCGGAGTCGCTGACACAAATGCTGGAGCGGATTAAACGGCGCACGGGCCGCACGGTCGCGCTGCTGCTGGATCAGTTTGAAGACTACGTTCGCTGCCACAGCGGCACCGATCTTTCCGACAGTTTCGATGCGGAACTTTCGAACGCGATCGCGAGCCATCCGGGCAAGTTCGTGCTTGTGGTCGCCGAAGACAGCGTCAAACAATTCGAACGCTTCTCTCAATACATTCCAAATCTGCTGGGCTACCGGCTGTCGCTGCAACCAGTGACAATTGAGGCGGCACGAGAGCTGGTTTTTAACGAAGCAGAGAGACGGAGCGTCGAAGTGGAACCGGGCGTGGTGAAAGACCTGACGAACTGTTCCACCGTCGCATGGAAAGGGGGAGTCAGGGTCTTCCTGCTGGTGCGCGGATTCACCCGGCTTCTGGATACTGAAATACACCTTAAATCGTACGTCGCCCGCCAGTCAACGCTCAGCGCCAACGGCGGCCCGGACCGACTCATACTGGAGTCGCTGGACGCGAATCTCGCGGAGCTGAAAACCATACCGACAGAGCTGCTTTTTCGCTGGTGCAATGTCTTCATTTCAGGCGAACAGCAGCGCATCGCCGTTACTGAAAAGGGGCTCACGGAGTTCGCCGGAAAGTACAACCGGTTTGTGCCCACCACGCTGCCGCTGCTGGTCGATTTGGGTGTCCTGCGACAGGTGGAAACCGGAGAGACTGTGCGCTATGAAGTGGCCCATGAGTGCCTCACGCCCATCCTTCACGACTGGTGGCGACGGCGCGAAGCTGCCATGCTGGCCCGCCAACGGGCACAGTTCCGGCTGCGTTCCGTTTCCGTGGCGGTTGGTTCGCTGGTGGCGATCTATGCGATCTGGCTGGTCTGGTCGATGAGGTAGCGGTGGTTAAACGGCAGCTACATTTTGTAGCGGCCAAGATCTTCATCACCCAGGTTTTCGAGATACCGCTTCAGCTCCGCGTTGGTGTTGACCTTGTCAGAAACCGTGGCGGCATTCTTTGCGGATTTCAGCACAGAGTCATCTACATAAATCGGACAATCGAGCCGCAGCGCCAGTGCCAGCGCATCGCTGGGCCGTGAGTCAACAGAAATCAGCTCGCCGCCGCGTTCCACCCAGATGACAGCAAAGAAAGTATCTTCCTTCAG
>JBBQDH010000049.1:0-27353 GCA_038319515.1 Bryobacterales bacterium | reverse complement strand
TTCGGTAGCCATGGCTTCAGTGGAGGGGCAGCGGCGGCAGTACCCGAGCCCGGTACGGCGGGATTGATGAGCGTCGCCTCGGCTGGATTTGCCGGGCTAATCGCGGTCGCGCGATTTCGTGCTCGTCACGCCTAACAGGATTCCAAGCCCTGCCAGGCAGAGTGCACCGACGCCGATCCATTGTGCGGGGACGTGCATGAGGTTCGCACCGAGGCCGAGGCCGATGATCAGGATCAGAAAGCCAACAATGTAGATGCCGAAGGACATGTCGAGGGGCTAGCACTTGGGTGGCCACTGTGCGGCAGGCAGGTTTCTGCAACTAAAAGTTGCTCTGCGGGATCAGGTAGAAGGACACCAGGGCTACGGTGCCACTGGCCACGATCTACTTTGCCGTACAATGGTACTTTAAACATGCGAACTCTGTTTCTGAACCCACCTTCCTTTGAAGGCTTTGATGGGGGTGCGAGCTCACGATGGCCGGCTTCCCGGGAGATCGAGTCGTACTGGTATCCGGTCTGGCTTTGCTACCCTGCGGGAATGCTGCCGGACAGCAAGGTTGTCGATGCGCCGCCGCATAAGATTTCGATTGAACAGACGGTCGAAATGGCGAAGGATTTCGACCTGCTGGTGCTGTTTACCTCTACGCCTGGCTTCGACGTGGACTGCAAGATCTCCGCGATGATGAAGGCTTCGAATCCGGGGATGAAGGTCTGCTTCGTCGGACCGCCTGTGACGGTGGAGCCGGAGAAGTCTCTGAATGCCGGCACGGCGATCGATTTCGTGATTCGCCGCGAGTTCGACCATCAGATTGTGGCGTATGCCAACGGCACTCCTCTCGAAGAGATTCCCGGCGCGAGCTTCCGCAAAGATGGCCAGATTGTGAACAACCCGGAAGCGCCAATGATCGAAGATCTGGATTCGCTGCCCTGGGTTTCGAAGATTTATAAGCGCGATCTCGATGTCACGCGCTACAACGTTCCCTTCCTGCTGAATCCGTTTATCTCCATGTACACGTCGCGCGGCTGCCCGGCGATGTGCACGTTCTGCCTTTGGCCCCAGACGCATTCGGGCCATCGCTGGCGCCTGCGTTCGAGTGACGACATTTTCAATGAAGTGCAGTGGGTGATTCAGAACTTCCCTGAAGTGAAGGAAATCTTCTTCGATGACGATACCTTCAATTACCGGAAAGAGCGCACGATTGAGCTGTGTTCGAAGCTGAAGAAGCTGAACTTCACGTGGAGTTGCACGTCCCGCGTCACCACGGATCACGACACGCTGAAGGCCATGAAAGAAGCCGGTTGCCGGCTGCTGATTGTGGGCTATGAATCGGGCGATCCGCAGATTCTGAAGAACATCAAGAAGGGCGCGACCATCGATATGGCTGAGCGCTTCACGGCGAACTGCAAGAAGCTGGGGCTGGTGGTTCACGGCGACTTCATTGTGGGTCTGCCCGGCGAAACGCAGGAGAGCATCCGCAAGACTATCGATTTCGCGAAGAAACTGGACAACGAGACCATTCAGGTTTCCATTGCGCACCCCTACCCAGGCACGGAATTCTACGCTTACGCGGAGAAGAACAATCTGATCTCGATCGGCAACATTGTGGACGACCGCGGGAACCAGCTTCCCAAAGTGGTTTACGAAAACCTGAACGAGGCGGAGCTGATGGACTGGGTGGAGAAGTTCTACAGCGAGTATTACTTCCGTCCGAAGGTGGTTTGGCGCATGATCAGCAAGGTGCTGTTCCATCCGCAGGAACGCCGCAGGCTGACCAAGGAAGCGAAGGAATACATGGCGCTGCGGGCGCGCCGCCGGAAATTCATTTCGGAGCAGCGGCAGCGGGCCACGGTTTCCGCGAACGCCGGTGACTGACGTTCGCCGCAAGCGCACAAGCCACGAAACGCGGCAGCAACCAACCAGGACCACGTCGGCGCGGGTGGACCATGCGCGGGTTATTCAAAAGACGCGGCTGTTCGCGGTTATTTCGGTACTGAGCAATGTAGCAGGGAATTCCGCGCTTACGCACGGCATGACGATGCTGGGGCCGATTGGCAATACGCCTCTGGACCTGATCGCCGCGCTGTTCCACCCGTGGGTGGCGCTGGGTGTGGCGATGCTGATTGTCTGGACGTTTGCCCACATGGCGCTGCTGAGCTGGGCGGATTTGAGCTACGTAATGCCCGTGACTGCCATCGGCTATGTGGTGACGGCGTTTGCGGGAAAGTTCTTCCTGGGTGAGACGGTGTCGCCGCTGCGGTGGGCGGGGATTGTGCTGATCACTGCGGGGGTCACGCTGGTGGGGCGCACGGCACCGGTGTCATCAACACTGGACGGAAATCCGCACCAATGAAGTGGCTGCTGGTGGCGCTTTGCGTGACGTCTACGGTGGTGGGGGACGTATTTCGGTCTCTCGGCATGCGGCACCACGGGGAGATCCGTGATTTCCGACCAGGCGCGATTGGTTCGGCAATGAGCGCGGTGGCACGCAACTGGATGGTGATTGTTTCCACGTGTGCGATGGCGGTATCGTTCTTTTCCTTCATGAAGCTGGTTTCCATTGCGCCGGTGAGTTTCGCGGTTCCGGTTTCGGCGATTACTTTTATCCCGGAGACGCTGCTGGCCAAATTCCTTTTGAAGGAAGCGGTGGACCGACAGCGGTGGGCGGGAATTGGCCTGATTATTTTGGGCGTGGTATTGATTGCACAGTGATCGCGGTCGTACTGGTCCTGTGCGGTATCGCCTATAATCTGCTGGCAGTTGCCGGCGCGCTTCGTTTTCGGCGACGGGCTGTGGTCGGCGCGTTTCGACCGCCGGTCTCTGTTCTGAAGCCCGTTAAAGGACGGGATCCTCAGTTTTATGAGGCAATCCGGTCGCACGCCTCACAAGATTACCCCGAGTTCGAAATTTTGTTTGGAGTGGCGGATGCGGATGATCCGGCGCTTGAAGACATTGCGCGGTTGCAGACCGAGTTTCCGGCACGTTCGATTCGTGTAATTCGGTCGGCCAACGAAGCGCCGAATCGCAAGGCCGGATCGATGGAGATTCTGTCGCGGGAAGCCCGCTATGATGTGATGCTGGTGAACGACGGGGATATCCGGGTGGAGCCGGGGTATCTGGCGCGTGTGCTGAGCCTGCTGGAGGATGACGGGGTCGGTCTGGTGACGTGCCTGTATCGGGGAAGCGGGTCTTCAGTCGCCACGAAAGCGGAAGCGCTGGGGATTGCTACGGAATTCGTTCCCGGCGTGCTGGTTGCCCGCCTGCTTTCGTCCACAGGCTTCGCGCTGGGGTCGACGATGGCTTTCCGGAGACGGGAACTTCAAGCGGTGGGCGGGTTCGCGGCGATCAGTGAGTATCTGGCGGACGATTATCAGCTGGGCGAACGAATTTCCCGGTTGGGGAAGCGCGTGGTGATGTCGGATGCAGTGGTGGAAACCGGGTTGGGGGCGGGTTCCTGGGCTTCCGTCTGGAAACACCAGTTGCGGTGGTCCCGGACGATCCGGATTTCGCGACCGGCGGGGTACGCGGGTTACGTGGTGACCCAGGCGACGTTCTGGTGTCTGGCTGCACTGCTGGCCGGACATCCGCTGATCGCGCTGACAGGGCTGGTGGTCAGGATGGTGGCCGCTGCGGCGGCAATGCAGGCGCTGGGGATTTCGTCCCTGGCAGAGCTGGCGTTTGTGCCGCTACGGGATCTGTTCGGTTTCGCAGTGTGGTGCGGGGGACTGGTGGGGAACCATGTGGAGTGGCGCGGCGAGCGGTTTCGGTTGTTGCGGGATGGCCGGATGGTCAGTGAGCCACAGGAGCAGCGCCCACCAGAGCGGTAAGCCGGGCTTCGGTGATTTCACCGTGGGAAATGTTCGCCGCAACTGCACCATTGCGGATGAAAATTATTTGCGGGGATTCGTGGCGGATGCCGGTGAGCGCCGCCAGTTGCTGGGACACGGAGCGATCCTGAATCACCAACAACATGCGTACGGGAACATCGGGGTTGCTGAGGCGGAAGCGGTTGACCTGCGCCTGTGCTGCCCAACTGACCGGACATGCTGTGCTGTGCTTGAAAACCAGCACCAGATCTTCCCGAAGCAAGCTTTTCAGGTCAGTGTCTTTGCCGATCTGCGGCATCTCACCGGCCCGGCAGGCTTCTTCTTTGCGCTTCAACCAGTTGAACATGGACTTTTGAATTTCGGACGTCTGATATTACAGATTACAAGGGGCTTCGGCAGGATTCGACAACTGTCTTAAAACTTCGTGAAAGCAATGGTCACGGGGCTCATACTGCGCAGCGGCCGGCCGACGGGCGTGAGCGCTCCCGTAGTCGGGTTCCGGCGGAAAGAGGTAATGGTGTCGCCCTGTTCATTGGCGGAATACAGGAAGCTCCCGGTCGGGTCAAAACCGATGAAGCGGGGGACCTTGCCCAGTGATGGAGTCCATCCGGCGGAGGCCAGGTGACCGGTTTTCGGGTCGATCCGATACGTTGCGATGCTGTCGTGACCACGGTTCGAGCAGTAGAGGAATCGGGCGTCCGGGGAGACAGCAATCTCGGCGGCGGTGCTGTTGCCAGTGAACCCGGGCGGCAGAGAGGGAAGGATTTGCCGGGGCTGAAGCGCGCCGGTGCGGGCATCCCAGGAGTAAGTGGCGGTGGTGCTGTTCAGCTCATTCAGAACCCACACGACGGGCACCTTCGGATGAAAGGCGAGGTGGCGCGGACCGGACCCGGAACCAGTTTCGACGGAGGCTGGTTCGGTGGCACTGAGCTTGCCGGTTTGAGCGTTGAAGCGGAAGATGAAAACGCAATCGAGGCCTTTATCCGGCACCAGAACGAAGCTCCCGGAGGGGTCGAAAACGATCTGGTGCGGGTGCGATGAGGCTTGTTCGATGCGATTGGGACCCAGGGTGCCTTCCAGCTTCACCAGATGTGTGTAGTCGCCCGGCGATCCATCGGGGTGAACCGGCAGAACAGCCACAGTGCCAGAGCCGTAGTTGGCGACAATCAGGAATTTGCCATCCCGGCTGAGAGCCGGATGAACTCCGTTGACGCCGCCCGTCCGGGCTTTGTTCAGCAGCGTGAGATTGCCGTTGGAAGGGCTGACGGAGAAGGCTGTGGCATAGCTTTCGTCGCCATGGACAGAGTAGAGGAATTTCGAATCCGGGCTGGAGATCAGGAAGGAGGGGTTGATCAGATCGCCAACGTGCTGCTGGTGCGTCCAGGCACCGCTGGCGGGGTCAACCCGGTAGACGTGAATGCCATCGCCGGTGGCGTGCCGCTGCTCTGTTGTGTAACTGCCGACGTACGCGCGAATGGCGCGGATTTGCTGACCTTGCGAAGAAATGGGAAGTGCGAGCAACGCCGTTTTCAGGAACTTACGGCGCTGCACAGGTTCTTACTGGTTCCTCTTGCTGACGAGATACTCGGCTGCCGCGTCGATACCCTGGCTCTTGCGGATTTCATGAAACTTGTCGAGAGCGTTGCTGGCGGCTTTGGTACGCTCAACCGTTGCGGTGGTCTTGCGTTTTTTTTCGGGAACGGGCGAGTTCTGCACTCGTTCGTTGATTTCGCGATTCTTCGCAATACGGGTTGCGAGTCTCTCCGCGGGGGTCATCTCATGGTACGGCTTGGTCACTCTGACTCCTTCGGCATATTCTCAGTCTAGCGGCTCACATGTTGTGTCAACGCACAAGGGCGGTTAGAATGCAGGCATGATCCGAATTACGGCCTTCTTATTTGCCATGACAACTACTCTGTTCGGCGCTTCGGCGTATGACTTTACGATGAATTCGATTGACGGCAAGGCGACGCCGCTTGCCGCGTTCAAAGGGAAAGTGACGCTGATTGTGAATGTGGCGAGCCAGTGCGGGTACACTCCGCAGTATTCGGCGCTTGAAGCCGTCTACGAAAAGTACCGTGACCACGGGTTCGTGATCGTGGGTTTCCCGGCGAATAATTTCGGCGGGCAGGAGCCCGGTTCGAACGAAGAAATCAAGCAGTTCTGCAACCGGAAGTACAGCGTGAAATTTCCGATTTTCTCGAAAGTTTCAGTGGCTGGTGCGGACAAAGTTCCGCTTTATGGCTATCTGACGGGCGCGATGGGCGGGGAAGTGAAATGGAATTTCACGAAGTTCCTGGTGGACAAGAACGGGAAAGTGGTGCAGCGGTTCGATTCGGCGGTGGAGCCGGATGCGCCGGAAGTTTTGGCGGCGATTGAAGCGGCTTTGAAGAAGTAGGGGAGCATATTACCCCGACTGCCGAATCTCATGCAGGCGCTTCTGCAGAGCGACCGGGAGGCTGGCCGCCACGTCCGCGTCGATGAGCCCCACTGAATCGAGATCCCGGATGTGGACCCGGTCAATATCCCGATTGTTGCTCAACTTCATCTGCACCAGATCGAACACCGGAATCACGGCGACCTGAACGCCATGGATCGATAAGTACTCCGGGCGGACGGGCGGATTTGGGGTTACCTGCGTGGCTCGGACCTTCTCGCCGGAGTAGATGAGGTGGACCGCGTTCATGGCCTTCGTTTCGCCGGGAGGCAGCAACATATCGACTCCGGTGGCATTTCGGAATGTAAAGCCGTGCCGCGCTGCCACATTCTTGATCCGCTCCAGATCTGTCCGGTTAATCATGATGTCGATATCTTTGGTGTAGCGGACTGCGGAGGGTTCCACCCTCTACACCTGCACCATGACAGCACCCCCGCCAATCAACTCATAGGGGACGTTTTCAGCTGCCAGCGGAACGGCGATTCGTTCCAGAGTTCCAACCAGAGCGAACAGACGTTCTTCAAACGTAGTATTAATCGACCCGCCTAGCCGGACCGCGTCGCGGACAAACTGATCCAGCGTCTGCATCACCTCATTTTGACATCCCCGACGCTGTTCAGGAAGGCGGATGTCCAGACGCGATCGTGCAGGGAGCAGCGTTCGTCCAGGAAGTACACGAAAGGACGGAATTGCCTTCGGTGATGCGGATCGTCCGATTGACTGAAACGCTGGTCCAAATCTGGATTGTGCCCGACGGCCAGCGGACTTCCACGCGGTCAAGGGGACCTGCGGCATCGCCGAGACCGAAGTGCAGGGACAGGGAATTCTGCGAATAGAAGCTTCCCCCTCCGGACACTTCTGCTATTTGCCGACGGCCCCCGGAAACGACGGTTACTCTGGCCCCTATCGCACTGCGGTTCGACCGCGTGCCGGTCAGCGCAAACGCGACGGCATTCCGCCGCGGCCCCATATTTTTCAGCAGTGACGGGGGTTCGTTCATGTTAACGATCAGGATCTCCGGTCTGCCGTCGCCATCCAGATCACCGACTGCCAGGCCGCGCGCCGGGCGCTTCGTCGCGAAAGCCGGGCCGGCCAAAGTGGTCATATCGGCGAAGCGGCCATTGCCGAGATTGCGATAGAGCAGGCTCCGCTGGCGCCAGGTTTCCCCGATGGAGGATTTGTCCACTTCAGGATAAACATGGCCGTTAACCATCACCAGGTCGGGCCATCCATCCTCATCAAAGTCCAGGAAAGCGGCACCCCAGCCCAGTAATTGGTTGGCACCGAGACCGCCCTGTTCGGAAACATCTTCAAAGAAACTACCGTTTTCATTCCGGTAAAGCGAGGGCCTGTCGCCGGAGAAATTAGTTTTGGCGATATCGAGAAAGCCATTTCCATCGAAGTCGGCAACGGCGACATTCATGCCTGCCTGGAGCCGCCCATCCACGTTATAAGCCACACCCGCCTGGTCGCCGGTTTCCGTGAACGTCCCGTCACCGTTATTGTGGAACAGCAGGCTGGGGCTCTGGTCGCAGGCAACGTAAATATCAGGGCGACCGTCGTTATCGAAATCGGCTACCGCGACTCCCAGAGCATAGCGGCCGCCGGGTTTGCGGATACCGGCTCTTTCTGAAACGTCTGTGAAGGTGCCGTTGCCATTGTTATGGTACAGCGCGTTGAAGGCCATCGGGAGCCCTTTGGGCCCGCAGGAGACCAGAATGCCTTTCCATTGGCACCCGGCGTGGCTGCCTGGCAGCGGGGTTGAGTTGAGGTCCAGATCCACATAATTTGAGACGAAGATGTCCAGAAAGCCGTCGTTATCGTAGTCGAGCAAGGCGCAGCCCGCGCCCCAGCGGGTTCCGGTAACCGGCAGGTGCGCTTCTTCCGTAATGTCTTTGAATTTTCCGTTTCCAAGATTCCGATAGAGGGAGTTGTGACCGTAGTAGGTCACCAGAAGGTCGGGCTTTCCGTCGTTGTCGAGGTCGCCGGCGCACGCGGCCTGTGCCCATCCCGTGCGGGTCAGGCCGGCCTGCGCACCCACTTCCGAAAAGTGACCCTTGCCGTCGTTGTGGTAAAGCTGCGAAGGCGTTGCAGTCGATCCTTCGACGCCGAGCCGGGTGCCGTTCGCGATGAAAATATCCTGGGCGCCGTCGCCATCGTAGTCAAAAATAGCGGCACCGTTGCCGGTTGCTTCGAGAATATAATCCTTCTTCAGCTTCCCGCCAAACGTATTGGGCACAGTGAGGCCGGACTGTGCGGCGACATCGACAAACCGCAGCCCCACCGGGTTCACGGCGAAAAGCAGCGCGGCGAGAAAAAGAATAAAAAACGCGCACTTCTGCACAACGCCACTGGAAAAGTGACGCACTAAACCCCAGGCCCCATAACCGTTAGTACGAAGCTGAAGGGTACCTGGAACAACTATGGCAAAATTATTTTTGGCTCGGCGACTTCGGTGATTTGATTCTTCGGAACATTCGTCAACTTCTGGTGGATTCCCGTGGCGGGCCACCAGATTTCAATTTCCTCAATGCGGGCCGATTTGCCCAGTCCAATGTGCTGCTGCAGCGGGGACGCGCCGAAAGAGCCGCCGCTTCCCACCCATTTGAAAATAGTTCGCGGCGGTTCATTGCCGTTACGAACCGTGATGCGAATGCGTGCGCCAATTGCGGCGCGGTTGGATTTTGTGCCATTGAGGCGCAGAGTAACCCAGTCGTTGCCGTTTCCCGGATTCCGGAAAAGCCTGGAGGTTTGTTGGTCGCCGGGGACAGCCCCGCCCATCACCACAAAGATATCCTCACTCCCGTGATTCCAAAGATCGGCAAAGGCGATACCGTGGCCTTTGGGCAGGACGCCGGTGCCGGACGAGGCAGTGATATCGGTGAAGCCGCGCCCCTGGTTGTTGTGAAACAGGACATTCGGAATCGGCGACGCGTAGGACGGGTTGCCGCTTCCAAGATAAACGTCAGGAAAACCGTCGTTATCGATGTCGCCAAAATTCAGACCCATCGGCATGAAAACTCTGTTCAGGCCCGTTTCTGCGGAGACATCACGGAATTTCCCATTGCCGAGGTTGTGGAAGAGCCGAAGCCCTTCACCGCCCTGCGGCTGTTTCAGGTAGCCCTTCATCACGTCTTCCACGGAAACCCCATAGCCCGCCACGAGGAGGTCCTGAAAGCCGTCGTTATCGTAGTCAAAAAACAGTGCGCCGAAGGTGGTCCAGGGGCCTTCAACTCCCGATGATTTAGTGACATCGGTGAACGTGCGGTTGCCGTTGTTGTGGTACAGGTGATGTTCGCCGTTCAGGGCCGACACATAGAGATCCGTGAAGCCGTCGTTATCGTAATCAGCTGCCACCACTCCTTTAGTGAAGGCTGTTTGGCCGACACCTGCTGAGGCGGCGATATCGCGAAACGTGCCATCGCCGTTGTTCAGAAAGAGCTGCGCGGGAGCGTTTTCATTGCCGATGAACAGGTCGAGAAAACCATCGTTATCGATGTCGGCCCAGGCGGCGGTTTGCGTTGCGGTGAGGGTATCGCCCAGCCCGCTTTCGCGAGTGACATCAGTGAAGGTGCCGTCGCAGTTGTTTCGTAAAAGGGATTTACGGCGGGTGTATTCCCAGCCTCCGCGAAGCACCAGGATGTCTTTGCAGCCGTCGTTGTTGTAGTCGGTCTGCAGGATGTTGAGTCCGCCGGTTTGACCGGAGAGGCCGGCCTGGGCTGCGCGGTCTGTGAACGTACCGTCCCCGTTGTTGTGATAGAAGGCGAGGGGTTCGCAGTCGTTCACGTTTGAGACAACGACGTCGAGGAGTCCGTCGTTATCGAAATCGTCAATAATCGCTCCGCCCGCCTGCCCGGATCGGTTGAGCCCGGCAGGCTGCGCGGCGCTGCTGAAACGTGTCACGGTCTCCTTCGATTCGAGCAAAGCGGGTGGGAGGAGAAACTCTTTCGGAACGCCGTCGGGGTACTTGCCCGAGAGCATGACGGTGAGGTTCAGCAGCCAGCGAACTTCGCCATCGTCCGGTGTGCGTTTCAGATAGCGAAGGAAGTATTCCCGTGCCTGCCGAAGGTCTTCGGCCTGCGAGGGAGTGAGCGTTTTGATCAGCGCCCGGGGGAAGACAAAGTCCTTGTAGAGCTCCAGCCCGGCCCGCTGCAGGTGGGCGACGCCGATGGATTCTTCCAGCTGAGGAGCACGTTCCGGGGAATGCGCGAGGACGACTTCGTAGGTGCTCTGCCAATACTCCAGAGCAGCGGCGAAATTACCCTGATATGCGCTCAGATCCCCCAGCAGCGAGTTGACGTCACGCAGGAATTCCGGTGTTGCGCCCGATCTCGCGAGAAGGGGCTGCAATTGCGTGATGACGGCCGGGATGGCGGCGGTGCGGACCTGGCAGGCCGTGGGCAGGTCCTGGTTCCAGCCAGGGGGTTTCTCAAAGCGGTCGACTGCCCGCAGGGCCGATGTGAAACCGGCGTAGTCGTAAGTCAGCCGCACTGCGCCCGCGGCGGAAACTGCCTGATGCTTCACCACGTTCGTTTCGGTTTTGGCGGGAGCGCTGCGAAGCACTTCCACGACGGCGAATCCCGAGGGTATCCGAACCGGCTGGCTCGGTTGGCCCGGAGCCAGACCCTGCATCGCGCGGCTCAGTTCCGGGCGCAGTTTGGCGGGGTCCATAAGGCCGAGGAACCCTCCGTCTGAAGAACTCGGATCGAGCGACCGGGCCCTGGCGAGTGCCGCGAAATCATCACCGCGGGAGAGCGCTGTAATCACCTGTCGCGCCTCCGGCTCTGACGCCACCACGATGATTCCAACAGGTGCTTCAGTCGGCCGGGGCGTTTGCGCGGGTAGTCCTGCCAGAAGGGCAAGAGCGAGCACAGGCAGGATTCGGGTCGCCCTCGGGATCATCACACACAGGGTAACGCGGATGCGCCACAATGTTGTTTGTTGCGCTCTCTCCTGCTGGTGATTTCGATGGCTCTTGCCTGCGCGGCCGCACCACGGCGCATGCCGGCAACCGGCCTGGTGCTGGCTGTGGACACGCCTGAACGCACCATCACAATTTCACACAATGCGGTTACCGGTTATATGGAGGCTATGACAATGCCTTTCCATGTGCGCGATGCGAAGATGTTGCGTGGCCTGAAGGCCGGCGACAACATCGCATTCACGCTGGTGGTGGATCGTAAAGAGTCGTGGCTCGAAGACCTGCGTGCCGTCCCCTTTGAGAGCGCTGAACGCGATCCTGCTTTGGCCGGGCGACTGCGGCTGCTGGATTCGGTCACCCGAAAATCCGGACGGTCGCCGCTGGCGGCAGGCGAGTTGGTCCCGGATTTCACGCTGACGGACCAGCAGAACCGGGCGGTCAGCCTGCGGCAGTTCCGCGGTAAGGTCGTCGCACTGAACTTCGTGTATACGCGTTGCCCTCTGCCGGACTACTGCTTTCGCTTATCGAACAATTTCGGCCGGCTGCAGAAGCGATTCCGGGACTCAGGAGACGTGGTGCTGCTGACGGTGACGTTTGATCCGGTTCACGATCAGCCGGACGTACTGGCGCGGTATGCCGCGGTCTGGAGCGCAGATCCGGAGGTTTGGCATTTTCTGACGGGCGCTGTGCAGGACGTGGACCGTGTTTGCGAATTGTTCGGCGTTGCACGCTGGCAGGACGATGGTTTGTTCACGCATTCACTGCGCACTGTGGTGATTGATCGAGACGGTGTGTTGGCCGCCAATGTCGAAGGTAACCGGTTTTCGGCGCAACAACTGGGGGACCTGGTGGCGTTTTCCCGCAAACATCCGGGGCACTGAAACAAACCAGAGTATTTCGGCTAAACGTAGACTGACGGCCCAAGGTGCGACCGACGGTTTCGTCTGCTCAAAACGGCTCCGCGGGCCACGAAAATTCCTTCTCGGGTAACAGCCTGTAAGCCCTGTTTCCATCGGCGCCCGGCAGAATGAGTCCCGTACCGGGCTGGCTTCAAGCAGTAGATGGACTTCAAACCAGCTGCTTTGAAATCCTCGCCCGGAGCGCGGGCTCCATCGCATTGAGATAGCCTCCGTGTGAGATCGCCACCTGCTCCAGGCACCGCACAATACTCCACGACTTTCCGGCCACCTGGCTGCCAGTTCAACTGCTCATCGGTCATCCCTGCCGACAGCGCGTGGCACTCCGGGAAGTTGGCGTGCAAATGTGTCAGGATTTGGGTAAGGTCGTCGTACATCCTCTCAGAAGACTTCACCCCGAAACGCCTCCGCCGACTAGCTTTTCCGACGCCTTGTCCTCAGCGCGAGCAGCAAGCCCGCGCCCGTCAGCATCGACAGTGTGCCTGGCTCCGGCGTTGCCGCACCCTGGATCAGGGCCTTGTTGTTGTTGGAACCGGCCACGTAGTTATCCAGCGCGGTTCCAAAATTGAAGTTCACTCCGGTGATTGCCGTGCTGCCGCCAAGGCCGCTCAGGCCGTGGATCACGATGGTCGCGGTGCCGTTCGCATACGGTGCGTGGTTGGAGAGATTATTGACTGGACCGCTGGTAGCACTGCCAATAATCCCCTGCGCACCGCCTTTGGAGCCCGTGCCGCCAAGATTCGTCAGCGTTACATAGGAACCGAGGTCCAGCTGTGTGTGCCATGCTGTCAGACTAACGCCGACAGCCTCCGTCAGTTGGCCCGTCGAATCGTTGATGTTGTACAACTTGCCGCCGTTCGGGGTCTGCGAAGTAACTGAGCCCGCGGACGAACCCGAACCCGCGTATTGCAGCTGGATGCCGGTCAGCACCTGCCGGTCATAATAGGTGTCGTTCAGGTTGGTCAGCACCAGCTGAAGATCCCCGTTGTCCTGCGCGGTGAAGTCCACCTTCACGTTTTCCGAACATCCGCAAAGAGTGTTCGTGCCGTTCAGTGTGAACTGACTGAGGGTAACACCCCAGGCGTTGCCCGCCGGAACCAGCAGCGCAGCCGCTGCAAGCATTGCCGTTTTCATGAAACCTGTGTAGTTCGTTGTCATTTTGCTCTTCCCTGTTTACCGGCGGCGCCGGATAAGGCCGGCCGCCGGCAGTCCCAAACCTATGAAGGCGCCGTACGCGGGTTCCGGCACGCCCGCGACGAAATTTGCTGTGGTGACCGCAAAGAGCGACGAAGCACTAATTCCCAGGATTCCGGTTGCCAGTGCTGCTGTCTTCACTTCTGCGATCCTCCGTGGCGGTTTGTGAATTGTCCGCCTGCAAGCAGTCTAGGGTTTTCCGGGGGATCGCTTCAAGACCTATGGACCCAGAACGCTAACCACTGGCCACGCAGTACTGGGTGTGCAACGAAAGAAATAGCCGCGCAACAATTCAATGACCTGCCGGTTCACTGACCGGAGCGCAGTGAACTGCGGGAACCGAATCCGCTGCCTGATCTCAACCGGCACCGTCCCGTACGACTCGCCCGCCACTTCTGGCACATCTCCCACGACTTCCGTTCTGCAAGAAAAAAGGGGAGCGAATCACGAATGATCCGCTCCCCTTGGGTGCGACAGGCGCTTCCTTTTGCCGCTCATGGCACTTCGTGCCACGGTATCTCCTAAAAGCCCGGGTGCTGCCGTGGCGCCTGCGATCTTGTCGCCGGCCACTCCGGGCTTTCGAGCCTGTCGTTCATTACTCGTTCGTTAGTACTTCGTGCACTGGCTCCAGCCACTGCGGCTGGCGTCAACCGTAACCGTCGCCTTCGCCGAAGCGCTGACAACCGTACCGTTCACCGAAACCGACGCAACCGCCGTGTTCGTCACCGTGCTGCTGGTGGGACGCATAGCGCGGACATCACAGCCCCACCACTTGGCCGGGTAGTTGTGGCTGATCGGAATCTTCACACCACCGAAGCCGCTGGTGCCGCAAATGGAAGGATCGATCTTCACCGTGTAGCTCTGATCGAAGTCCCAATCCCTGGTGCCACTCACCGGGGAGTCAACCGTTGATTGGTGGTACTTGCTCTGCGAGTTCAGGTTTTGCGAAAGCGAAGTGTCGATGGCCAGGATCTTGCTGCCGTCACCCTTGTAAACCGCGCCGCCACCACCCTTCACGCCGAGCGTTCCCCAACCGGACCTGGTTTTCGTCGTCGGGCTGACATAATCGGCCACGAAGTCGAGACAGATCTTGCCGTCCTTGTCGAGAACCTGGAACTGAGCGCCGTCGTTGCTCGCCATGGACGAGAACTTGTGGCCCCACCAGCCCCAATCCCACGATGCATTCTTGCCGTAGGTGTTATCTGTGTGGTGAGAGTCTTCTTTGTAGGTAAAGCTAACCTTGCCGTCTTGGTCTTCCTTGCAGATCAGCAGGCCACCAGGCAGGGCATTATCATCGTCAAAATCCCAGCCCTTGTTGCCGTCGTTCCAACCCCAGTTCAAGCCCCAGCCTTCGTCGGAGTTGGAAGCTTCGGAAACCGGCGGGTAGATGCTGGCCGTCAGTGTTGCCGAAGCACCCGGTGCGAGGGAGGCAATAGTGCCAACCGTGAAGTCATCTTTCTTGTAGGTCGGGGTGCCGTTGTCGTCAACAACAACCACGCCGGTCAGCGGCACAGTGCCGGTGTTGGTCACAACGTAGGTGTAGGTGACCTTCTTGAAGGGGTTCACCTTGGCAACGTTGGCCGTCTTTTTCAGGGTGAGGCCAGGCGTGCCTTGGTTGGTGGTGCCGGTGCAGATGGTTTCGAACAGCAGGCTCTGGAAGACGTTACCGCCCTCGGTCGGGTTATTCGCAAGCTGAGCCGTGTTTACAGCCAGCAGGATACCAATCGTGCCGCCAGTCGGGGGGCAGTACGTCGGATTCGCTTTCGCGGCGTTCACCATCGCGGTCGTCGCGGCGGAAACGGGGCTGAGGGAGCTCACCTGACCCGTCATGATCAGCCAGATCGCATTCTGCACATCACCAACCGTACCCTGCTTGTTGTTCAGGATGTAGTTGACCATGTTAAACGTGTTGCCGGATACGATGGGCTTGGCGGTGCCGGGCAAATTCGAACCGTATGTTGAGTAGACGGGCGCAGTGAACGGTCCGTTCTGAAGCGCCGCATTGAACCAGCCTACGCACCAGGCCGCGTACATCTGATTGGTGATGCTGTATCCGGTGGGCACGCCCGCCAGCGTGAGCTTGAAGTAGCCGTTACCGGTGCCCGACGCCAGGGTGGCGTTGTTGAAGGCGACGGACGGATACTGTACAGCGGCTGGCAAAGTAATCGCGTTGACGCAGGTGGAACACTGCTGCGTTACCGTCGGCACCGGCACCTCAAGAAAGAGCCGCTGGAACACGTTGCCACCATCAGTGGGGTTGTTCGCAAGGGCTGTCTGATCGATGCCGTAAATGACGGCCATCACACCGCCGCCGTTCGGAATGTAGTTCGGATTGGACTGCGCGGCTGTGACCATCGCCAGGGTGGCTGCGGAAGCGGTGCGCATCGAGCTGATGTTGCCCGTCATGATGAGCCAGATTGCATCCTGCACGTCGGCCACTGTCCCCTGTTTGTTGTTCAGGATGTAGTTGATCATCTTCAGGTTGTTAGAAGTGTTCAACGGGTTGTAAAGCGTAGGCAGTGTCGGCGAATAAGTCGACTGGACCGGATAGGTGCCAGGGGAATTGAGCAAGGCAGCGTTGAACCAGCTGGCGCACCAGGCAGCATAGGTTTGGTTACCGATGCTGAGCCCGCCGGGAACACCCGTCAGGGTAAGAGAGAAGTAACCCGCCCCGCTGGCGGCAAGCTGAGTCTCGGCACTGTTGTTCGTGGCGACAGCGGAAAACTGAGCTGTGGCCGGCAGTGTAATGCTGTTAACGCAGCTCTGACATTGGCCGAAGGCAGCCGATGGAACCAGCACGGCGGCTAAGAAGGTAGAAGTGAGAAGGAATCTGGAAGAAAATTTATTAGACAATATTGTGCTCCGATAGGTTTCGTTCTTGAACAATGGGCAGCTGGACAAGGCTAACATTTGCAACACGAATATTAGCCGCTGGATAACAGATAGCGAAGGACTTCCGTACCAGTACTAACCTCCGCGGCGGGGACACCGCAAAAGCAGAAAGGCCCCGGCCATGGCCGGGGCTTTCCCTGGAAAACGCTGAGTGGAGCAATTAGACGTTCTTACGGCGGAACTTACCGAAGCCGATCACCGCGATGCCGGTGAGGGCCAGCAGGATAGTGCCCGGCTCGGGAGTGTTAGATACAGCGAAGTTTGTGAAAGCAATCGCCTGGCTGGCCTTGACGACCCCGGAGCTGCCGTTACCGTTGATACCAACCGCACGAACCAACAGGTTAATCGTAATATTACCCGCGCTTTCGTTGCCAAGTATGAACTGGATCTGTGTTGAAAGCGGAATGAGTGGCGTACCGTTCGGGGTGGCAGTACCGCTCGACTGCGTCGAAGTGTAGTTTCCGCTGGGCGTCGGGGTCGTCGAAGTGCAACCGTTGGAACCGCTGGTGCAACCAACCAACTGGAGGTTATTCGTGCCGGTGGTTGTCTGTTCCCAGCCCTTGGAACCCAGGTAGGTCCCGGCTGACCAGAAAGTCGAAGGAGATGCACCCAGAGTCACCGAGGCCTGCTGCGAGGATGTTGTGTTGCTGGAGCTCACAAACCCAATCTCCCAGAGTCCGCAGGAAGAAATGAAGCTGCTTGAACCGCATCCGGCCGAAAACGCGGAGGAGGGCAGTAAGTTAATCTGGTTCACAATCTGGGCCAGAGTAAAGGTTGCGATCGCCGTCGCCTTGGCTTGGGGAGCAGATCCTGCCACCAGTGCCGCTCCAAGAATTGCCGTAGTAAAGAATTGTTTCATGTTTTTAAGATCCTCTCGAGCCTCCGTCACGCCTGGTTAGTACGCATTACCGTCCGACCGAGAGGCAACTCCGATATACTTTTGCTAACTTTCGTTAGCAAACCGATGTTAGCATCCGGAAGCCCCTAAGTCATGCAAAATACGCCTTCCCTCGCAGGTCTCCGTACCAGTACCGCCCGGTACCCAGGATTAATCCGAGGCCTTAAAACGGAATTCGAGCGGACTTCCGGCATGCACATTTGCCGCCTTCGCCGCATCTCTTTGATTTAAAGACGCTTCCACGTAACCGCCACTGCCTCGCAGGAGAAAAGTATTTTCCGATCCTGCACTGCTGTAGGTTGGATAGTACTGGTGCGTGGTAAGGTTGCCAACGCGCATTTCGAAGGGTTGTGTCGCCAGAATTCCAAAGTCTTTCCATGGCAGATTGGTGACAATATTGCCGAACCGATCGACGTGCAGAACTACCCCGCGCCACCCTCCATCCGCGCTCTGCGTCGGGGTCAACGACGCGGGAAATACAAGATCTGTCACGGCTCCCCCGAATTCCGCTGCCGGAACTCCCGCCGCCAGATGCCCCGCGACCGGAGCGAACAGATCCCGCCCATGGAAGGTACGGCTCACTTCGGCGCGGAAATAGCTCTCCACAGTGATGTGCCTGGCACTCCAGTCCAGGCGCCCTTCAAGGACCATCCCGAAGACCCCGTTGTCCGGCCCGACGAAGTAGTGTCCGCCTGTCTCCACCAGGATGGGGCGGCGCCCGGAACCCACACCCGGATCCACCACAACAATATGGATGGTGCCCAAGGGGAAGTCACACCACATCTGGGACAGCAGATACGCGGCTTCGCAGAATACATAAGGTTGCACTTGATGCGTGACGTCCACCAGTTGCGCCTCCGGGCAAACCGAAAGCACGGAGCCTTTCATCGCCGCCACATAGTGGTCTTTCGTTCCAAAATCAGTCAACAGCGTGATCACGGGCCTTTTCGTCATAAACTGGTAGTTCGTGCAGCATACTTACTTCGACCACAACGCGACCACGCCGCTCGCGCCGGAGGTACTGCAAAGCCTCCTCACCGGCATGGCTGAAGTGTACGGCAATGCGTCCAGTATCCACCACTTCGGGCAGATGGCGAAACAACGCCTGGAAGCCGCGCGCCGGCAGGTGGGGGTGAATCTTGGCTGTGACGCCCGTGAGGTGGTATTCACCAGCGGCGGCACGGAGTCTGACAATCTTGCGATCTTCGGCATTGCGCGGCGCGCGCCCGGCTGCCACGTCATTACGACGGCTATTGAACATCCCGCGGTCCTCAATGCATGCGCCCAATTGGAGCGGGAGGGGCACCCGGTCACTTACCTGCGCGTGGCAGATCCGCAGTCAGTCCAAAATGCCCTGCGCCCGAACACCGCTCTGATTTCTGTAATGCATGCCAACAACGAGACGGGCGAGCTGCAGCCAATTGCCGAAATTGCGGTCGTCGCGCGAGCGGCGCAGGTTTCGTTCCATACCGATGCCGTTCAGACGGCGGGCAGAATTCCGCTCAATGTCCGGGAACTGGGCATCGATCTGCTTTCCGTGAGCGGCCACAAATTTGGCGCCCCAAAAGGCATCGGGGCGCTTTACGTAAGGAAGGGCGTCGAGCTACAGGCCTTGCTCTACGGTGGTCGTCATGAGCGGGAGCGCCGCGCCGGGACGGAGAATGTCGCCGGGGCTGCCGCACTGGCGCAGGCACTGGGACTTTCTGCCGCGTGGGCACGCGTCGCCGAACTGCGGGACCATTTGGAGCGGAGCGTTTTGTCCCGGGTTGCCGCCTCGCACGTTAATGGCGACCCGGCGCGTCGCCTGCCCAACACGACTAACATCCGGTTCGATGGCATTGAGGGTGAGGCCATGGTGATCTCGCTCGACCTGCGGGGCTTCGCGGTCTCCAGCGGGTCCGCTTGTTCCAGCGGTGCCGTGGAACCATCCCATGTGCTTCTCGCCATGGGACTTAGCCCGGAAGACGCGCGCTCCAGCGTGCGCTTTTCTCTCGGCCCCTCCAATACAAAGGAAGAAGTGGACGCATTGATCGAAGCGGTGGTGGAGAGCGTCGCGCACCTGCGCCGCATCTCAGCGACATTCTCAGCGACATTTTCAAAGGAGCCCGCACTTGTCTGATCTGATCGCAGTCGCTATGTCCGGCGGAGTGGACAGTTCCGCCGTTGCCGCGCTCATGAAGCGGGACGGCTACAACATCGCGGGACTGACCATGCAGCTTTGGAATCAGCGGCGCCTGCCGGAGTTGGCATCCGACAAGACAACCGGGCGGTGCTGTTCCATCGACGATGTGTACGATGCGCGCCGCGTGGCAGAGCACGTCGGCATTCCTTATTACGTGGTGAATCTGGAGCGCCAGTTCGAAGAGAGCGTGGTAGTCCCGTTCGTGAATGACTACCTCGCCGGCCGGACGCCCATCCCCTGCACGCACTGTAATACCTTCATCAAGTTCGACCAGTTCCTCACGCTGGCGGATTCGGTGGGCGCGAAGGCCATTGCTACGGGCCACTATGCCAGGGTAACGCAGCATCCGGTGACCGATCGCTGGGAACTGCGCACGGCGCGCGATGCTTCGAAAGACCAGACATATTTCCTGTGGGGCCTGACGCAGTACCAGCTGTCCCGCACGATGTTCCCGCTGGGTGACATGGTGAAGAGCGAGGTGCGGGATCTGGCGATTGCGTTCGATTTGCCGGTGGCGCACAAGAGCGAAAGCTATGAAATCTGCTTCGTGCCGAATGGTGATTACGCGGCGTTCATCGACGGCTATCTGAAGGAGAAGGGGGTCACGCGGGAGGCCACTGCTGGCGCTATTGTCAATGAATCCGGCAAGGAGCTTGGGCGGCATGAGGGCGCGCACAATTTCACCGTCGGGCAGCGGAAGCGCCTGGGGGTTTCGGCCCCGGAGCCGCTTTATGTAATTAAGACCGACCCCAAGTCGCAGACCGTGACGGTCGGTTCGAATGAAGCGCTGCTGCGCTCCACGCTGATTGCGCGGGATATCAACTGGTTGGCATGGAGCGGACTCACCGCCCCGGCTTCGGTAAAGGTGCGGATTCGGAACCGGCATATCCCGGCCCCGGCGATGCTTTATCCGCTGGAAGATGGGCGGTTGGAAGTCCGGTTCGATGAGGCACAACGCGCAGTAACTCCTGGCCAGGGAGCCGTCTTCTACTCGGACGATCTGGTGGTTGGGGGGGGATGGATAGAGTGAGCCAGATTGAGTAAGCGCTCGGCGCTGCGGAATCGTGCCGAGTCCGCAATGGCTGGCGCGCTGATCTGGTCTCTTGAACGATCACCGCGTGTGGTATCCAACAGGTTGGGTGGATTCTACGCAAACCTACTGGATATAGTGGTGCCTCGCCTGCGCCAGACCGCGATGAAGAACATTGGGTTCGCATTTTCAGATCGCAGTGAGGCGTGGCGGCGCACGACGGTGGACGGTGTTTATGCGTCGATTGGCCGATTGCTGGTGGCGCTGGCGCGGTGCCCGGGAATCACCCGGGAGAACGTCGGTGAGTGGATCCGTTACGAGGGTTTCCACCACTATGAGGCCGCGAAGGCGCGCGGCAAGGGCGTGCTTTTCGCGACCGCGCACCTGGGAAACTGGGAACTCAGCGCCTACGCGCATGCTCTGCTCACGGAGCCGATGAACGTGGTGGTGCGCCCCCTCGACAACCCGTTCATCGACGAAACCGTAGAAACCCGACGGGCGCTGTCCGGTAATAAGCTGCTTTCGAAGCGTGACTTCGCCCGGTCCATTTTGTACGCGCTGAAGGATAACGAGCCGGTCGGAATTTTGGTGGACCAAAACACGTCCGCGGACAATGGCGTCTTCGTGCCGTTTTTCGGCAAGGCGGCCTGCACAAACCTGACCTTCGCGAAGCTGGCAGCAAGAAGTGGGGCGGCGGTGATTCCGGGGTTCGCCCTGTGGAACGCCGACGAAGGAAAGTACGTGTTGCGGTTCTATCCGGAAGTGGAAATCACCGGCGATGCTGAACAGGATACGGCGCGTGTGCAGGCCGCCATTGAAGCTGCCATCCGCGAGTACCCGGACCAGTGGCTGTGGATTCACCGGCGCTGGAAGACCCGCCCGGAAGGCGAACCCTCTCTATACTGAGCCGTTTTTCATGCGCATCAGCAGGCCATCGAGCGCGATGGACTTCTGGATATTGCGGCGCAGCAGCCCGGCGATTTCATCCACACCTTTGACTGCATTCAGGATCCAGGCGCGGGAGACCTTCCCGGCCAACGCCGTCAGGTCGTTCTTCAGATCGTAGTTGCGGATGCTGCCCCCGCCTCCTTCGCGCAAAACCGTGATGTCGCGGAGAAGGTCGTAAAGCAACTTCAGGTAGAGCTCCAGTTTTTCGCTCTTGCTGCGACCGAGAGCTTCGGAAACGGGGAGCCACGAGGCGAATGTGGCCACGCCGGAGCCGGTTTTGAGCAATGCCAGCATGGAAGCGCGACGCTTCTGGAAGAGATCGATATCGAGTGAGGCCGCCAGACCGGGGCTGCCGCCCGAGAGCGCGATGCGACGCTCGGCGTTGTCCAGTTGCTTCACCGCCGCGAAGTCCTTCATTTCTTCGTTGGTGAGAGGCGAGAAGTTGAGGACGACGGAGCGGGACCGGATGGTAGGCAGCAGGTCGTAGACGTTTTCGGCAGTCAGGATGATGATCAGGTGATCGGGCGGTTCTTCGAGAGTCTTGAGCAGAGAATTAGCCGCTTGTTCGCCGGCGCGGTCGGCCTGGTCGATCAGAAACACCCGGCGGGTACCCTTCAACGGCTTGAACTGGGCACGCTCTTTGAGCAGACGCATTTGGGGAATGCTGAGTTGTCGAAGTGGCCCCTCCGGCGGGAAGGTGAGGAAGTCGGGATGGCTCGCGAATACCAGGGGATCGTCATTGCGTTTGTCAGATGGCAGTTTTTCCCGTCCCGCGATCAGCGAGGTGTTCTCAGGCAAACTGAGATCGTCGTGCTCAATTTTCTCGGGTGACTGCAGCAAACGCGCGGCGAAGCGGCGGGCGAGGGTTGCCTTGCCCAGGCCTTCGAGTCCCGCGAATAACATGGTTTGCGGGATCCGGTGGCGCTCGATCATCCCCTCCAAAGTGGTTTGGACGTGCAGGTTGCCCCAGTAGTTTTCAAACACGGGTCGCCAGAGCCTCCTGGATTCGGGCATAGACGACGCCAATATCGGCGCGCCCGTCAATCACGACAAAGCGTTCCGGCTCCGCCGCCGCGAGCGCCAGGTAGCCTTTGCGGACCTGTTCGTGAAAAGTGTGACTTTCATCATCAATGCGGGATTCGGCGGGCCCGACGCGCTGGTTGCGTTTTTTCGCGCGACCGAGGCTGGTTTCGAGGTCGATATCGATCAGGACGGTGATATTGGGCTTCAGTCCCTGGCAGGCGATGGCATCTAGCTGGAGGACAATGTCGGCGTCCAAACCCCTGCCACAACCCTGATAAACGAGCGTGGAGTCAGTAAAGCGATCGCACAGCACGTTCGAACCCAATTTCAGGGCCGGACGGATGACCTGTTCCACGTTTTGGGCGCGGCTTGCGAAATAGAGTAGAAGCTCGGTGCGGGCGTGGATTGCGGCATTGGCAGGGTCCAGCAGGATGCGCCGAATCTGCTGACCGATTTCGGTGCCGCCGGGTTCGACGGTTTCCACCACTTCGCGACCGGCGCCTCGCATCGCACTGGCGAGCAGGCGAAGTTGCGTGGTCTTGCCGCAACCATCCATGCCTTCGAAGGTGATAAAGCGACCGGGGGTATTCCGCAATCTTCGATTATCGCAGCCACCTTTCGTGTTCCACCGGGGCTGCGACGGCGTCCGGGACGGTGCCGAAGCGGCGCTCACGCCGGTGGAATTCGGCGACCGCCTGGCGCAGGTCGGCGGGTCGGAATTCGGGCCACATGCGGCGTGTGAACTTGAGTTCAGCGTAGGCGCACTCCCAAAGCAGGAAGTCACTGAGGCGCTGCTCGCCGCCGGTGCGGATCAGCAGGTCAACGGGTTGCGCGTGGCCGAGGAGTTCTTCGAAGCGTTCGGAAGTGACATTCGCGCCACCCGCCAGTTGCGTGGCGCGCAGGATCGCTTCCCGCGCGGAATAATCCACGGCCAGGCGGAAATGCAACCGTGCGCCATGGCGAGTGGCTTGTTCAGATCGGGCGATGGCATTGAGCAGGACATCCGGGAGCCGGTCCCGACGCCCGATGACCGACAGGCGAACACTGTTCTCGACAAGATGCGGCGTCTCTTCTTCCAGATACCAGGCGAGCAGCGCCATCAGGCCGTCCACTTCCTCCTGCGGTCTCTTCCAGTTGTCCGATGAAAACGCGTACGCGGTCAGCGTGCCAACCCCGTGGTCCGGCGCAGCTTCCACAATTCCCCGCAGCGCTTCGGCGCCTGCGCGATGTCCGGCCAGACGCGGCATACCGAGCCGCTGTGCCCAGCGTCCATTGCCATCCATGATGACAGCGACATGCAGTGTACTTTGTTTCATAAAGTATGTGGGTAAAATTTTTTACTTCTCGTGCCGTCGAGTGGCCTGGATGAGAGCTTCCATGTGGTTCAGGTAGCCTTCGAGCGCAATCCGCCCTTTTTCCGTGAGCCGATACTCCGAGCGCGGCACGCGGCCCTCAAATTTCTTTTCACACTGCAAATAACCGGCGTCTTCCAGCTTGCGGGAATGCACGCTCAGGTTTCCATCGGTTGTATCGAGAATAGTCTTTAGGTCTTTAAAGGTCAGACTCTCATTTATTGACAGGGCGCTGACAATTCCCAGCCGCAAACGTTCGTGGATGATGCGATCCAGCGCGCGGGTTCCAGAACCTGCCGCGACGGATAGCGATTCTGAATGTTCGATCTTTAACGCGTTGTTCTTAGCCACCGAATTTCCTCGCAATCACGTACCCGAAAACGATGTGCAGACCGCCAAACCCGAGTGCCATCATGGGGTCCGCCCAGGAAGGGGGGGCGAGCGCAGTCACCGCTCCCACCGCCAGAAAACAAATCCCCATCAGCGGAACCACGCGCACCGAAAACGCACCCCCGGAGGAGACACCGACGCCGTAAAGCAGGAGCCATGTAGTTGGCATCAGTAGGGCCAGGCCAGCGCGATAGAGCACAAAGGTCAGCAGCGCCCCTACGAAAACCGCCGGCACCATCGCCAGGACGAAGCGCCGGAAAGGGCGGGACAGCAGGGGGGCACCATCCCGCATTGCTTTGCGATAGGAAAACGCCAGCCCAATCGCGAGCGCGAGGAGAGCTTCAAAGCCCCAGATGCCGAGCCACGCGTTCGGGCTACGACTCAGATGCGCGGCAAACGCGGCGAACAGGGCAGTGGCTCCCATCAGCATGCCGCCGACGCCTGGGACTGCGGTGAAGGAACCGGCATTCTCCATGGTGCTGCGGATGAAGCGCAGGTTGTCCATGGCCTGCGTATGGAGGCCGAGTGGCTCGGGCATTTCGGGTCGAATGGGTCGGACAACCGCCATACAGGAATTATATGGGGAACACTAAGAACTTTGCAATGCAAAGTTAGTGGAGGTTATGATCACGACGGCGTCTTTGGCTGAAATCGCACAATCGTCCCCGGCTGCAACCTCCCAAGCCTCACCTGCGACGAACGGCTGACCGGCAATGGTCCCCTCACCCTGAACCATTACGTAAATAGAATTAACAGGGCGGGGGGGGCAGGTCGCAGAGCCGGCCACTTTCAGTCGTTCCGTTCGGAAATACGGGCCTTCGGCCAGCAAGCCATTCTTGCCTGGGGGCGGGGCGGTATACGGGCCCGGGAACGCCACCTCGACGCCGCGTTCCAAATGCAGTTCACGGGGGCGACCGTAGTCATACAGCCGATAGGTGACATCGGAAATCTGCTGGATCTCGCACAGCACCAGTCCGCCGCCGATGGCGTGGATAGTACCGGCGGGAACGTAGAAAGTATCGCCTTTCCGGGCCGGGATCCAGTTGAGAAGATGCTCAATTTCGCCGGAAAGAGAAGCGTCGCGCAGCCGTTCCCTGGAAATCGTCTCTTTCAGGCCGAGCGCCACCTGAGCGCCAGGTTCCGCCCGCAGCACATGCCACATTTCGGTTTTGCCAGGTGAATTTTCGTGCAGAGCGGCGTACGCGTCGTCAGGGTGAACCTGGACGGAGAGGCGATCCGAGGTGAAAAGCAGCTTTACAAGAAGGGGAGCCCGGTCAGAAGCGTGGAACCAGACCTCCCCGATCTTGTGGTGGTCCGGGTTCTGAAGCCAGGGCTCCGTCAGCGGTGTCCCCCACACCTTTTCATAAGGTGTGGAGGGCAGCCGTGTGGGGAGTGTCAACCCAGTTTCTCAATAAATTTTTGGATGCGGTCGAGACCACGCTCCAGTTCGGGCATTGATGTTGCGTAGGAGATCCGAACGTGATCGTTCGTACCAAACGCTTCGCCGGGGACTACGGCAACGTTGGCTTCTTTGAGCAGGCGGTCTGCAAATTCAAGAGGCGTCTTAATTCCGCCACGATCCAGCGCGCCCCGCAGGTTGGGATAGGCGTAGAAGGCGCCGGCAGGCATGGAACATTCCACGCCAGGGATTTCCCGGAGACGAGGAATCACGAAGTCGCGACGACGGCGATATTCCGCCAGCATCTGCGGGATGGAATCCTGCGGTCCATTCAGCGCTTCGATGGCGCCTTTTTGAGCAATGGAGGTGGGGTTCGAAGTGGAATGGCTCTGCAGCTTCAACATGGCCCCGATGATGTGTTCGGGAGCAAGGCCGTAGCCGATGCGCCAGCCGGTCATCGCGTAGGTCTTGGAAACGGTACCGGCAACCAGAACGGTCTGCTTCGAGTTCGGGATCGACGCCACCGAGTAGGGTTTCGAGTCGTAGAGGAAATGCGAATAACATTCGTCAGTGAGCAGGTAAATGCCCTTTGCGGCGGTGATGTGATAGAGCTTTTCGAATTCCGCGTCGGCCATCACGGCGCCCGAGGGGTTGCTCGGGGAGTTGATGATGACGAGACGGGTCTTCGGCGTGATGTTCTTTTCGACCATCGCGGCGGTCAGGTTAAAGCCCTCTTTTTCATCCGTCTCGACGAAGACGCACTTGCCGCCCGCGTAGTTCACGATGTCCTTATAAGTGACCCAGTAAGGCACGGGGATAATGACTTCATCGCCGGGATTCACCAACGCCTGCGTGTAGTTGAAGAGAACGTGCTTGCCGCCGACCGTGATGATGCACTCCGACGGTTTGTAGTCGGTGCCAAACTCGGCCTTGTGCCGTTCCACGACGGCCTGCCTGGCTTCGAGCGTGCCGCCGGCGGGGGTGTACTTGGTGAAATTCGCGTCGAGAGCTTTAATCGCCGCGTTCTTGATGTTGTCCGGGGTGGGGAAGTCGGGCTCGCCGGCGCTGAAATCGACCACGTCGACGCCTTCGCGCCGCAGTTTATCGGCGTCCGCCATCACCTTCATGGTGGAGGAAACGCTGATGAGTGAAATCCGGTCTGCCGTATTGGTGTTCATAGTAGGGGTCATTTCGTGTCCCGGCTGGTTTGATCAGAGCAAAGGCGCTCCTTTAATCTCTGTTCCACCAGAGGAGGAACCAGGCCGTTGATGTTGCCGCCGAGCGAGATGACTTCTTTTACCAGCCTGGAGCTGATGAAGGAAAATGCTTCGCCGGCGAGGAGGAAAACCGTTTCGAGTCCGGGCTGCAGGCGGCGATTCATGAGGGCCATTTGCAGTTCGTTTTCGTAGTCCGATATGGCTCGGATGCCGCGCAGAATGACGCTGGCTTTGCGGCGCAGAGCGTAGTCAGCGAGGAGGCCGTGGAAGCAGTCGACTTCGACGTTGGGGAACGGACTGACCGCTTCGGTGAGCATTTCGATGCGTTCCGGCACGTTGAAGAGCGGTGCCTTGGATTCGTTGTGCAGGATGGAGACGATGAGGCGATCAAAGAGCCGGGAACCGCGCTCGATCACGTCGAGGTGACCGGTGGTGATGGGGTCGAACGAACCTGGGTAGATGGCGACCACGCTGTGGTGCTTTCTCGTCATGGGAAAGTCTTTTTGTAGTCTATCAATGCAGGATGGCCTGGCTGACTCAGACGCCGGGAAACGTGACATCCTAAACGGGTTCGCAACTCAAGAAACCCGGCGCGCGGTTGACGGGACCACAAAGTTCAGGCAGCGGAAGTCGGTGGACACTCAGTGGTGCTTCCAGCACGATTTTGCCATCCCCGATGCGCAAGCTTCGATGGAAACGGCGGGCGTTTCGCCGCGCTGGTGGTGCCCG
>JBBQDH010000048.1:0-27833 GCA_038319515.1 Bryobacterales bacterium | reverse complement strand
GCACATGTCAACAGAAACCAGAGGGCGAAAAATTTCACTCTGTAATTCTGTCACTTCCTGGGAGGCCGTGGCGGAATTGCCTGCGCACCGCACCGCGCACCTGCAATCGCACGGGTCAGTACGGTGAGGCATGCTTGTGTCGAAGCCCGCGGATCCGGTCACCGGCGGCGGGCCCTGCCAACAGGCCTTTCACTTACTTCTCTTTTTCGAAAGTGATGCTGGTTTGTGCGCCAAAGCGTTTGTAATCGCTGTAACGGATAATGAGTTTCTCGCGGATGGGCGCGGACCGGAAGTAGAGCGTATCGTCCGCCGTGGTGAGCGATGGAAACCAGAAGCCATTCACCAGTTTGCGGTTGGTGGTGAACTTTGGAAACAGGTTCTCCTGCTTTGTCGTGACGATTTGTGGCACCGCTTGCCCGCTGCTGCGGATGACCGAGAAATCATCCTGCTTCACCCAGATCATGCCATCAAACAGACGCTGTCCGCTTAGTATGTGCTTGGGCCGGAGGCGCAGCACAAAGCAGTCGATGCCATCGACAGGCTCTTCACCCTTATAGTCGGCATCGTAGTTCCAAAGCTGATCGGTGGTGATTACGAAGGGTTGAATATTGCGAATATCGGCGAAATCCTCGGCCGTCAGGATCAGATTTTTCAGACGCGACTCGGGTTTACCCACAAACTCTTCGCTGCGTTCACCGGTGGGTGAGAAGATCACCTCGCGGGTTTCTTTGTATTCGCCCGACACAGAGCCGCGGGAATCCAGCTCCTGCAATCGTACGGACTGCGTATACGTATAGTGCCTGCGCTCTTCAGCGGTGGCGGATTCGCGGGCCGCCACACGCTTCGCGAGGTTGGCGGGCGGGTCTGCGGCGAAAACGGGGCACACCAGCAGGAATGCTATGATGGCCGCGATGCCATACTCTCCCAGGCGCTTTTGGGCGGTGGTGGGCGCAGGGTGGTTGGTGCTCAGTCTGGCGGCCTTTATATATGCCGGCGTGAAGAGCATACCGGCGATGGTGGCCCTTCCGGCCGCTGCCGCGTTCCTCATTGAATTCCCATTCTATCTGCTGGCCGGTTTCGATGCCGGGCGTTTACGGAATCCGGCACTTCTCGCAGCTTCGTGCGTTCTGCCGTACCTGGTCTACAGCTTGCCCACCGGGCAGTTCCGGCTGCCGGCGTTCGGGTTTCTGTTACTGCTTGCCCTGCTGCTTTCTTATTGGTATCGGGTGCTGCCGAAGAAGCCCTTTGTCGACGCCCTCTTCCTGGCGCTGGCGGCTTCGGTCTTGCTTTCGAAAGTGTTCGATCAGATCTATCTGTCGCCCATTCCGAAAGTGCCCTTCTCCACCCTGGGGCATTTGATGCTGATCCGCACCTCCGCCATCGCAATACTGGCGATTCGCGGCGGCGTCAAGGCGGAGTTCCGATTCCTGCCGACCACGAAAGAGTGCCTCGCCGGACTGCAGTGGTTCGGCCTGATGGCTCCGGTTGCACTGAGCGCGCTTTGGGCACTGGGACTGTGGAATCTAAAACCACATCCGAACGTGTGGGCCGGAATTCCGCAGTTCTTCGGGATTCTCTGGGTTGTCGCGCTCTCGGAAGAATTCTTCTTTTGGGGCCTTTTCAGTGAATGGTTCACCGAATGGACGGGACAAGCAACGCTCGCGCTCATCGTCACGTCCATCCTGTTTGGTTCCGTCCACCTCTCTTTCGCCCACGTCTTTCCAAACTGGCGCTTCGCCATTGTCGCCGGCCTGCTTGGCCTGTTCTGCGGGCTTTGTTGGCGGCGGACACGCAGCGTGCAGGCTGCCATGGTGACCCACGCAATCGGGGCGACTTTGTATCGGGTATTCTTCCAGTAGATGATTAGGGTGACCGGGGTACTGCTTTTTCTGGCCTGTGGCGCGTTTGCCTCAGACCGGACGCGTTACGTCGTGGTTTTGGACGACGCGCCGATCAGCGCGTCCGGGAATCGCGCCCGGCTTGACCGGACGCACGCCTCCCTGCGGGCTGCACTACGCACTCGCAACGTCACGGTGACCGGAGAATCACACGTCCTGCTGAATGCGCTGTTTGTGGAAGCGGATACTGACCAGCTTGCGCAGCTGCGTGCCATGCCGGGTGTGCAGTACGTTGTCCGCGAACCGCGTTTTCATCTCACTCTTGATCGCGCGGAACAGCTGATCAACGTGCCTGCTGCCTGGAATCTGATCGGCGGTGGGATCAGCAACGCCGGTGCCGGCGTGAAGATTGGCGTGATCGATACGGGCATACAGTCGACGCATCCGGCGTTTCAGGACGCGTCTCTCAAGCCTCCCCCAGGCTTTCCGGCCTGCAGCATCTTTCAGACTCCGCTCATGCCCCTCGATTGCACGCAATTCACCAACAATAAGGTGATTGTGGCGCGCAGCTATGTGGCGACCATTGCGGCCGGCACCGGCGCGAATCCCGCATCCAATTCGAGGCCGGACGACCTGACTCCCCGGGACCGCGTGGGGCATGGAACGGCTGTCGCCATGGCGGCCGCCGGAGCCACCAATACAGGGCCTTCCGGCACGATCACCGGCGTGGCCCCCAAGGCGTTTCTCGGTAGCTACAAGGTATTCGGTTCACCCGGAGTGAACGACTCCACCTTCGGCCAGACCGTGATCAGCGCTCTGACGGATGCCTACAGCGACGGCATGGATATCGCGGTGATTTCGCTGGGCGCGCCGGCATTCTCCGGCCCGGACGATGCCGGTTTCACCTGCGGCCTGGCGAACGGCGTCGCCTGCGACCCCTGGGCCGCCGCCGTGAAGAATGCCGTTAGCACCGGCATGCTGGTTGTGGTGGCGGCAGGGAATGAAGGCCCTTTACCTGGCACCATCAATTCGCCGGGTACCGCCCCGTTCGCGCTCACGGTGGGCGCGACAACCAACTCACACAACTGGTCGAACCCGCTGACTATCACTGGTCTTGGGTCATTCCGCGCTCTGTTGGGTGCCGGTCCGGCCCCGGATGTTTCGCTCAAGGCTCCGCTGGGCGATGCGGCGATTACGGGCGAAGCGGAGGCGTGCAATCCGTTGCCCGCCGGCTCCCTGAAAGGCCAGTATGTGCTGGTGGATCGGGGGACCTGTACGTTCGCGACCAAGGTGCTGAATCTGCAGAATGCGGGCGCGGCGGGCGCCATTATCGTGAATTACTCGGGGGATGATTCGGTGATTGTGCCCGGTGCGCTGGGTGGCGTGACAACCATTCCCGCAGCACTCATCGGCTACACGGACGGACTGACCATCCGCTCCTATCTGCAGGCGAACGCACAGGCGACCGCGAGCATGAGTACTGCCCTGCAGCCGTTCGATGTGTCGACCTTTAATCAGGTGGCTGCGTTTAGCGCGCGCGGGCCCTCATTAGGAGCAGGCGGGCTGAAGCCGGACGTGACGGCGGCGGGCACAGATCTGTATCTTTCCGGTCAGACCTACGATCCCAACGGGGCACTGTATTCGCCTAATGGTTATCTCGTCTCGCAGGGCACCAGTTTCTCCGCTCCGCAGGTAGCCGGTGTGGCGGCGCTGGTCAGGCAGGCGAATCCGGCGTGGACAGCGTTGCAGTTGAAATCGGCGATCGTGAATACGGCGACGCAGGATATTACCGACAACTCTCTGCCTGCTTCGGTGCTGGCGACGGGGGCAGGGAAGGTGAACGCAGTCGCCGCGCTGCAGAGCAATCTGGTGGCATCGCCGGTGAGCGCTTCGTTTGGGATTGTGACCGACGGGAAGCTGCCCTTCAACCAGCCGATTCAACTCACAAACACAGGCAAGACGGCTCTGAATCTGACACTCTCGCTGACCCGGCGCACAGCGGAAAATCAGGCGAAGACATCGATCGACAGGACTGTCCTGACACTCGCGCCGGGCCAGACCAATACGGTGAATCTTTCACTGACCGGAACGCAGCCGAACCCTGGCATCTATGAGGGTTTCCTGACTATTCAGGGGGCTGCAGGCACGTTGCAGGTTCCGTATCTGTATATCGTTGGTGACGGCGTTCCCTCGAATTTGGTGCCGATCCTTGGCGCGAATGATAACGGCAACGTGGGGCAGAGCACGTCGACCGGAGTTATCGTCCTCCAGTTGATGGACAAGTACGGTGTACCCGTACCCAATGCGCCGGTTCGCTTCAGTGTTCTTTCGGGTGGCGGTGCACTGCGCAATCCTGACCTTTCCACTGATATCTATGGCTTTGCCGGAGCTCAGGTAACGCTGGGGCCGAACCCCGGTCTGAACGAGTTTGCCGCCACGGCTGCCGGATTGCCGACCTCGTTCGGCGCGATCGGGCGGTTGCAGCCGACCATTGCAACGGGCGGCGTGGTCAACGCGGCGACGTTTGCAACAGGCGCGGCAGTGGCTCCGGGTTCATACGTCGCGATCTTCGGCAGCGCACTGGCAGAAGGCACTCAGGTGGCGAATACGCCTTACCTGCCGGTCGCGATCAATCGCACCAGCGTGAGCTTCGATACCGCGGCGCAAAGCGCTCCAGGGCATTTGCATTTCGTCACTCCCGGCCAGGTGAACGTGCAGGTTCCCTGGGAAATGCAGGGGCAGAGTTCGGCGCAGATGAAGGTTTCACTGCAGGATAGTTCCGGGGCTTTGTACACGGTTCCGCTGGCGGCATTTTCTCCGGGCATGTTCGAGATTCCGGTGGGTAACGCCACCTTCGCAGCGGCCCGCGATGAGAATTTCAACACCATCACGCCGACAAACCCGGCGAAAGTCGGTCGCTTCATTCAGCTCTACTGCAATGGCCTGGGCGCGGTGATGAATCAACCGGCCAGTGGGGATCCGTCGCCTTCGGGGCCGCTATCCACTACGCTGACAACACCGACCGTGACCATCGGTGGACAGAACGCGCAGGTGCTGTTCAGCGGTCTCACTCCCACGGCGGTGGGACTGTATCAGTTGAACGTGGTGGTTCCCAACGGGGTCTCGGGCAGTGTACCGGTTGTCATCAGCATTGCCGGGTTCAACAGTAAGCCTTCCAATATCCCCGTGCAGTAAGGAATGGGCCAGTAAGGAATGGGGCAGTAAGGAATGGGGCAGTAGGAATGGGGCAGTAAGGAATGGGGCAGTAAGAATATACTGATCAGGACATGCGACTGTTCCTGGTATTGTTACTTTGCTGCACGGCCCACGCGGCCGATCTGATTAAGCTGGCCCGAGGCCACGCGCCTGCGAAAGAAATGCAGGCTGCCATCGCGGCCACCCTGAAAGAGGCCGACCTAATGAAGGGTTCGGCAGCCGTGTCTGAAGGCGGCGACCTGTTCTTCGCCTTGAAATCCGCCGGCCAGCCGAAGCTCCTGATCAATGAGAAGCCCGGCCCTTCGATGACGAAGGCGGGTGACTTCTGGTACGCGTTGGCCACGATGGAAACAGGTCGCAGCCACAACTTCGCCTATGAAATCGACGGCAAGCCTTTCGGTGGCAAAACCGACCTTCCGGCGTGGCCTGTGGACGCCTACCCGCAATCCGGCGTGCCGCAGGGGTTGCTAACGGAAAAGCTGATCCACACAAGCAAAATCTATCCCGGTATGCTGTCGAACTACTGGATCTATGCCACGGCGGGCTACAACGCGGCAACACCAGCCGCGCTGATGGTCTGGCAGGATGGCGAGGTGAATGTGGATCGCACCGCCGCGTCCCATACGCTGAACGTGATCGACAACCTGACCGCGAAGAAACAGATTCCGGTGATGGTTCATGTTTTCATCTCGCCCGGCATGATGAACGGAAAGGCAATGCGCAGTATCGAATACGATACTGTCGACGACACATATCCGCGATTCCTGCGCGATGAAATCCTGGCCGAAGTCGGCGCGAAATACAACCTGCGCAAAGATGCTTACAGCAGGGGGATCATTGGCGAATCTTCCGGGGCAATTTGTGCGTTCAACGCCGCCTGGCAGCAGCCCGACCAGTTCAGCCGCGTGGTCTCACGCATTGGCAGTTTCACCAGCATTCAGTGGAAGCCGAATCAACTGGACGGCGGCCAGTCATATCCAAACAAGATTCGCAAGGAGCCGAAGCGGAATATTCGCGTCTGGCTGCAGGATGGTTCCGAAGACCTGGAAAACGAGCACGGCAGCTGGCCGCTGCAGAATATCCAGATGGCAAATTCGCTGAAGCGCCAGGGATATGATTTCCATCTCAGCTTCGGTAACGGCACTCACACCCGCATTGGCGGGCAAGTGGAAGCGCCCGCCGAACTGATCTGGCTGTGGCGCGGTTACGACGCTGCAAAGACAGAACAGAAATACGAAATGGAGCCCGATGAGCAGGCAAAGCCGCTCTGGCGGATGCGCTCTTTCAACCGGTAGATTCTTATGCGAACCTTACTCTTACTCATTCTCTCGGCCTTCGCGCTGAGCGCCGCCGACAATACTCTGACGCCTGCCGAAAAGAAGGAAGGTTTTAAGCTTCTCTTTGACGGTAAGACTTTCAACAACTGGCGCGACCCTTCGAAAGAGACGCCTCCGGGCGATTCCTGGGCGATTGAGGAGGGCTCCCTCACGACGCGACCGAGAGCTCTGCGCCAGGAAGATCTGATCAGCGCAAAGTCTTACGGCGATTTCGAACTGCGTTTTTCCTGGAAAGTCTCTGAAGGCGGGAATACCGGCCTTAAATATCGCCAGCAAAGCACTGTCTACATGGACCCCGTTTACAAAGGGTCGTTCGAAGCAATGGTGCAGGCCCAAATCAAACAGCCGACCTATGAGCGCGCAAAGCTTGCGGCGGACGCCCGGGGGCAGGAATACACCATTGCGTTCGAGATGCAGTTGATCGATGATCTGCGGCATCCGGACGCGAAAAAAAGCGCTGACCGCACTACCGGCGCGCTTTATTCGATGATGACTCCCGCCAAACATCCGGCTCACCCGGCAGGCGAATGGAACGACGCGCGGCTCATCCTTAGAACCAGGCATTTTGAACACTGGATCAATGGCGAACTGGCGCTGAGCGGAACCCTGGACGATCCGGCAGCACTGGCCAGTTTGAAAAAACGCTGGGAAAACGGGCCGGTGGTTTACGACATCCTCGCTCACGCGAAAACCACCGGCCAGTTCAGTTTGCAGCACCACGGGGACAAGGTCTGGTTCAAAAATATTCGAATCAAGGAGTAATTCAGTATGAAGCCACTGGACGCCGGCCAGGTCATGAAAGAAGAGGCGAGCGTTATTGCCGCCCGACAGGTAAAGGTTCTTGGCGCGACCGGAAAACCTCTTCTGGGCCTGGCGATTTCCGGTGGCGGCATTCGTACAGCAACACTCAATCTGGGAATTGTACAGGGTCTCACGAAGTCCGGGTTGCTGCCGCGCGTCGACTATCTCTCCACCGTTTCGGGCGGCGGCTATGTGGGCACCTGGCTGCACGGGGTGATTCGCCGCTTTGGCAAGGGCGACCCGGCCTCGCCTGAACTGGCCCGGCTGTTAACGCGTCCGGAGACCAACCCCCACACCGAAGCCCACGATGACCCGGTTGCCTTCCTCCGGAAGTACAGCAGCTATCTGGCCCCGACGATGGGTCTGTTCAGCGCCGATTTCTGGGTAATCGTGGGAATCTGGTTGCGAAACATCCTGCTGAACCAGTTAATTATTCTGCCGTTCTTCGCAGCCGTCTCGCTGCTTCCCTTCGCCCTCGGGAGTTTCGCCGGTTGGCGGGTGAACAACGAGAGCACTCTGACAGCCGAAATTATCGTGGCAGTCCTGGCGATATTCGGGCTGGCGTGGTGCGCCGGTAGTGGCGTCGGTTCGGTCGCGCTCGACAGCCTGAAGAGGGAGCCTGATGGCAGCATCAGGAGCCGTAAGCATGGTCACGGAAAGTGGGATTCATCGGGCACCGCCATAACCAGCTGCATCCTGATGCTGGTTGGCTCATTTGCACTTTCGCTGCTGAGCGACTCATTGGATAACACCCAAAAGATGCTGATGCCGCGCCGGTACATACCGCTCATCCTGGGTGTATTTCTGTCGGCGATGTTTTGGTTCCTGCAACTGAAAGGCAAGTTTTCTGAATGTTTCGAATCCAGGCATGGCCATAAGCCGCGCTTCGGAACATGGGCCTATCCCATTCTGGCGGGCTTTCCCACCGGCGGTCTGTTCTACGCCGTAATGAGCATCGTTGTGAATATGGATACCGCGACTTCGGGCGTCTGGAATACGGTCGCCTGGGGCACACCCCTGCTCTCCTTCGCAATGATCACCGGAGCTGCACTCCACATCGGACTAATGGGTGTTGACTACGACGATAATGCCCGCGAGTGGCTGGCGCGGCTGGGCGCCTATGCCACCCTGTTTGCCTTCGGTTGGGCCGCGCTCTTTGCGCTGGCGATCTTCGTGCCTTACTGGCTGACTCAACTGGCTGTTGCGTCCTGGGCGCCGGTCGCCGGTCTGGGTGGGGGCTGGGTGGCTACGTCAATCGCCGGAGCCTTCACAGGGAATAGTTCGAAGACGGCGGGCAGTACGGAAGGCAAACCCAGTGGCGGCATACTTGCTCTGATCTCGGCCATCGCGCCAACAGTGTTCATTATTGGTTATCTCGTCCTGATTTCATTCGGGCTTCATCTCGCTATTGCCCGACTCAGTGGCATCACAACCCCGCTCGCTTCGGTTGTGGTTCCGAGGCAGGTGAATCTGCAGGTTTCATCGGACCCCGTGACCGGCCAGAGCATGCGGGTCAGCGTCAACGATACATCAAAAAAAGGGCCGCCGCCGCTGGTGCTGGCGATTGCCGGGACGGAAAGAAAACTGCTGGAGGAGCATAAGTTGTTCCTCGCGGAGTTGCTTATCACGCTGGGGCTTCTCTCAGTCGCCTCAGTCCTCATCTGGTACCTGCCCCGCCGCGTCGATATCAATGAATTCTCGATGCAGCACTTTTACAAGAATCGCCTTGTCCGCTGCTATCTCGGCGCGACAAAAGGTGCAGCCCGTCGCCCGAGCCGCTTCACAGGTTTCGATCCCGCCGACGATATGCCGCTGGCAGATCTGCTGCCTGACCAGAACTACTATGGTCCGTTCGCGCTGGTCAACACCTGCATCAACCTGAACAGGGGCTCAGAACTCGCGAAGCTGGAGCGAAAAGGCTCGGCCTTTCTGTTCTCGCCACTCTACTCGGGTTACGATCCCCCACACTCGGAGCAGGACCTTCAATCGATGGAGCGTGGTGGCCCAATGGAATCGGGAATGCTCCATGCCAACGGCTACCGGCTTACCAAAGGTTTTGGCTACCCGGCAGGCTACATGATCGGAACCTGCATGGGGATTTCAGGAGCGGCAGCAAGTCCGAACGGCGGATACCATACCTCGGGTCCCATGGCGTTCCTGATGACATTGTTTTGCGTCCGCATGGGCTGGTGGGTGGGTAATACCCGGCGGCATCTTCCCAGCACCCAGCCGGGCCCATCGCACTCATTGCTGGCGCTGCTGGCAGAGCTGTTTGCCTTTACCGATGCCCGGTCGAATTTTGTGAACCTTTCCGATGGCGGCCATTTCGAAAATCTTGCGCTCTACGAGTTGGTTCGCCGTCGCTGCCGCTACATCATCGCCGGAGATGGCGAAGAAGATGGTCGATACACCTTTGAGTCACTCGGGGGAGCGATCAGAAAGTGCCGTACCGACTTCGGCGCTGAAATCACCATCAACCCCCGCCCGATTCATCCGATAGACGGTCTGAGCAAACGACACTGCGTTGTGGGCAGAATTCGCTACGCCGGCGAGACGGAACCAACCGGGTGGCTCCTGTACCTGAAGAGCAGCCTGACAGGCGATGAGCCGCAGGATGTTGCGCAGTACAAGTCTTCGTATCCCGAGTTCCCGCAGCAACCCACTGCCAACCAGTTTTTTACGGAATCACAATTCGAAAGCTATCGCAAGCTGGGTTTGCATATCTGGGAGAGTGCAGTGGAAGGCCTTCCAGTTCCTTCCCTGGCCGATGATCCGGAGCTCTTCTTCGTCAGACTGCAGGAAAAATGGGGCGATCACGTCCCGGATTCGCTGGCCGTATAATTAAGTTCAGCGAGGTGCATTTGATCTTTCGTAGCGGTGTCCTGATTCTGAGCGCAGCTGGCCTGCTGGTAGCCGCTCCGACTTTTAACAAAGACGTTGCGCCGATTCTGCAGGCGCGTTGCCAATCCTGTCATCGCCCGGGTGAAGCGGCTCCGTTCTCGCTGCTGAGCTACAAGGAAGCGCGCCCGTGGGCTTCGTCCATCAAGGAAGCGGTGGCGCTGCGCAAGATGCCCCCATGGTTTGCGGATCCGCATTACGGAAAGTTCTCGAACGACCGGACCATGCCGCAGAGCGAGATCGATATCTTAGTCGCGTGGGTCAACGCCGGGGCGCCGGAAGGCAATCCAAAGGATCTGCCGAAGCCCCTCGCGTTTGTGGATGGCTGGAATATCGGGAAGCCCGATCTTGCTGTCACGATGGCACAGACATACGATGTGCCGCTGACCGGAACGAATGACTATCAGTATGTGCTGGTGCCGCTGAATCTGACGGAAGACAAGTGGGTCCAGGCGGCCGAAGTCCGGCCGGGTAACCGCGCGGTGGTGCACCATGTGATCGCCTATGTGCGCGCGCCCGGATCGAACTGGATGAAGGGCGCGCAGCCTGGAATTCCGTATGTCCCGAAGAAGGGCGAAGGCGGCCAGGGCGAATTCCTGGTTGGCTATGCGCCGGGGACACCTGCGGATAAGCTGCCCGATGGCCAGGCGAAGCTGCTGAAAGCCGGGTCGGATCTCATCCTGCAACTACACTACACGGCGAACGGCAAGCCCGGCAGCGATCAGTCAACCGTTGGTATGGTCTATTCGAAAGTTCCGGTGAAGGAACGTGTGTACACCATTGCCGCCCAGAACAATAAGTTCGTCATTCCTCCGGGCGATGCGAACTATGAGGTGAAGTCTTCATTCGAGTTTGGCGAGGAAGCGCGCGTGACGATGCTCACCCCGCACATGCACCTCCGCGGGAAAGACTTCCTGTTCAAGGCGACGTATCCGACTGGTGAAAGCCAGGTGCTGCTGAGCGTTCCGCATTACGACTTCAACTGGCAGCTGGAGTACACGCCGGTGAAGGATATCGTGATGCCGAAGGGTTCGAAGATCGAATGCGTGGCGCATTTCGATAATTCGCCGAATAATGCAGCGAATCCGGATGCCACGAAGGAAGTTCGTTACGGCGACCAGAGCTGGGAAGAGATGATGTTTGGGTTCTTCAACGTGGCGATTGACGCCAACAAGGATCTGCGCAGCATCATGCCGCAGCGTGCGCCCGCGCCGAAGCCCGCTGCTCTGGATTGACACCAAAGTGGATGAATAAACACGCCGTCCTGCTCTTTTTCCTGGCCGTTCCGTTGTGGTCGCATGACGCGATCACAACGAAGCTCACCTGGACACAGGAGATTTCCCGGATCGTCTATAAGCGGTGCGGCAGTTGCCACCGTGAAGGCGGTGCGGCGATGTCGCTGCTCACCTACGAAGCTGTCCGTCCCTGGGCGAAGGCGATCCGCGATGAAGTGCTGTCGCGGCGCATGCCGCCGTGGGGCGCAGTGCAAGGCGTGGGCAATTTCGCCGGTGACCCCAGCCTTTCACAGCCGGAAATCGACATGCTGGTGGGTTGGGTGGAAGGGGGCGCTCCGCAGGGCGACCCCGCCTTCCTGCCGACGCACATGCCGGTCGCAACGCCTGTTGCAGCAATGCCGAAATACTCGCGCACGGTGGTGTGCGCCAATGACACGAAACTCGTCGGAGCTCTGAATCTGGTTGCAATCCGACCGAAAGGCCTGCAGGATGGTGCGAGCCTCGAAGCGTGGGCAATCAAGCCGGATGGCGCGGTGGAACGACTGCTATGGGTGAATCGGTATCGCAGGCGCTGGGCTCATGATTATGTGCTTGCCAATCCCCTCCTGCTGCCCGCCGGAACCCGGCTGCGCGTCGCGGCCAAACCCGGCGCTGTTGCCTCATTCCTGGGCAAATAGGCCGGGAGTGTGGGCACCTCCTGTATGCTACATATGATTACGAATGTCCGACCAGATCCCCTCCACTGACATCCAGTCCACGCTGAAAGAACAGCGCATTTTCGCTCCCCCTTCTGACTTTAGTTCGAAGGCTCACATCAAGTCTCTCGCCGACTACGAGCGACTCTGTGAAGAGGCCGACCGCGACCCGGAAACCTTCTGGGGCAACATCGCGCGCGAGCTCGACTGGTTTGAGCCGTGGACCAAAGTTCTCGATTGGGATGCGCCCTGGGCGAAGTGGTTCGTCGGCGGCAAGCTCAACCTTTCCTATAACTGTCTGGACCGCCACCTCACCACCTGGCGCAAAAACAAGGCCGCCATCATCTGGGAGGGCGAGCCGGGCGACATCCGCACGCTCACCTACCAGCAACTGCATTCCGAAGTTTCGAAGTTCGCCAACGTCCTGAAGAATCTCGGCGTGAAGAAGGGTGACCGGGTCGCCATTTATATGGGGATGACGCCGGAATTGGCCATCGCCCTGCTGGCCTGTGCCCGCATTGGCGCGCCGCACACCGTGGTCTTCGGTGGCTTCTCGTCACAGGCGCTGGTGGACCGCATCACTGATTCCCAGGCCGTCTGCGTCATCACGCAGGATGGGTCATTCCGGCGCGGCGTCGAGGTGAAGCTGAAGCCCGCTGTCGATGAAGCTCTGAAGCACTGCCCCGGCGTGCAAACGGTTGTCGTCTACAAGCGCAGCGGCACCCCGCAGCAGATGGAGCCGGGGCGCGATCACTGGTGGCATGAAATGATGGCCATCGCTTCGGACGAGTGCCCCGCCGAATCGCTCGATTCCGAGCACCCGCTCTATCTGCTTTACACCTCCGGCACCACCGGCAAGCCGAAAGGAATTCTGCACACCACCGGAGGCTACGCGGTTTCCACTTACATCACAACGAAGTGGGTTTTCGACATTCGCGATGAGGACATTTACTTCTGCACGGCCGATATCGGCTGGGTAACGGGACACAGCTATGTGGTCTATGGCCCGCTGCAGAATGGTGCCACCGTTTTGATGTACGAAGGTGGCCCCACGCATCCGCAGCCGGATCGTTTTTGGGACATGATTGACCGGCACAAGGTCACGATCTTCTACACCGCTCCCACGGCTATCCGCGCCTTCATGCGCCTGGGCGAACGCTGGCCCGCCAGGCATTCCATGAAGAGTCTGCGGCTGCTGGGCAGCGTGGGTGAACCGATCAATCCCGAAGCCTGGATGTGGTACCGAAGCACCATCGGCCACAACCGTTGCCCCATTGTCGACACCTGGTGGCAGACTGAAACCGGGGCCATCATGATCAGCCCGATTCCCGGTGCCACACCGACCAAGCCGGGTTCCTGTACGCTGCCTCTGCCCGGAATCAAGGTGGAAGTGGTCACGAAGGAAGGCGAGCCCGTACCCGCTGGTTCCGGCGGATATCTCGTGGTGCGGAAGCCGTGGCCCGCCATGCTCCGGACTATCTACGGCGATGACGAGCGCTACAAGCAGCAGTACTGGTCGCAGAATCCTGGCTCCTATTTCACCGGAGACGGCGCGCGCATGGACGAAGACGGCTACATCTGGGTGATGGGCCGCGTGGACGACGTGATTAACGTTTCCGGCCACCGCTTGAGCACCATGGAAGTGGAGTCGGCTCTGGTGGCGCACCATTTGGTGGCCGAAGCGGCGGTTGTCGGGCGTCCGGACGAGATCAAGGGGCAGGGGATTGTTGCGTTCGTGACGTTGCAGGAAGGCATCGAGTCGACCGAGGAACTGAAAGCGGAACTGCGCACCTGGGTCGGGAAAGAAATCGGGTCTCTTGCCAAGCCGGACGATATCCGGTTCACCGATTCTCTTCCCAAAACCCGCAGCGGCAAGATCATGCGGCGCCTGCTGCGTGAGCTGGCTGCGGGCGGTGAAGTGAAGGGCGATACGACCACGCTCGAAGATCTGGGCGTTCTGGCGAAACTGCGGCAGGACGAAGACTAGAGCATTTTCAGGATTTGCGCAGACCGGATCGGCAAGCCCGGAGTGGCCGGTGGGTCTGTGCGCAATTGGAAAGACTGCGTCGATTTGGTCTCCGAAAATTCTGACAATGCTCTCAGGGGTTCTCGTCCGGGTAAAGTTCACCAGCAGTGCAGGAAGAAAGCGCGGGCCTTTTTGACAGGCCTTTGAGGGACCTCAATAATCTCCCAGGGCTTTCTTGCGTCTTTGCGGGAAACCAAATGAGCCGCGCGCGATGCCGATTTCGCGCAAAGCCGCAAAGGCGCAAAGAAATCCCAACACCCTGAGGTCTGCCAAAGCGACTTCAGATAGTGCTGCCGCACCAGTCGGTTGCGGGTTACCAGCGGGGCCTGATCACGGGCCGCTGCCGCAGCAACAATCAGCCTGTCGAATGGATCGGATGTCCATTTAATCTTCAGGGCCGCCTCCGCAACCGCCGCGAATCCCGCTCTGCACAGCCCAACTCCGAACGTTGCGTTGAGATCCGCCAGGATTTCGCGGGCTCCGAATGCTATGCGCTTTCTCTGAAAAAGATCGTCGAATTCCAGAAAGACCATGGGCGAAATCAAGATATCCTTCGCCTCCATCTGCTGCGGTTCCGCCATCAGTTCCAAATCGGATTCGACAATGGAGTCGGGCGGGACCAGCAGCGCTGGCCGCTGAACTGCGCGTGCCGGCTTTGAATTCGCCGGTGGAGAGTCTCAGCCGGGCGCCCTTATAAACGATCTCGACGGACTCCCCTTCCAGCGCCCGTTCCAGCGTCCTGAACAGGTGCTTTCGGAAATCAGTGGCTGTCAGTTCCATACTCTGGAGTGAACGGTACAAATCCCAACATGTACACGTGAATTCCTTTTGAGAATTTTCCCCGCACTGCGCACCTCTTTTCAGGAGAAGACCGCACATGACGGAAGCAGAGAAGAGAAAAGCAATCGATCTCGCCCTGGTGGCGATGGACAAGCAGTTCGGCAGAGGTACGGTCCTGCGTCTGGGAGCGGATAACGCGGTGCCGGTCAGCGTCATCTCGTCAGGCTGCCTTTCGCTCGATGTGGCGCTTGGCGTGGGCGGCTTCCCGCGCGGACGTGTCGTGGAGATTTTCGGGCCGGAGTCTTCGGGTAAGACCACCATTGCCCTGCAGGTGATTGCGCAGGCGCAGAAACTGGGCGGCAGTGCCGCGTTTATCGATGCCGAACATGCGCTCGATCCCATCTATGCGCGAAAGCTCGGTGTCGATATCGATAATTTGCTGATTTCGCAGCCGGATACCGGGGAACAGGCGCTGGAAATTACGTCGGCCCTGGTGCAGTGCGGGGCGATTGACGTGGTGGTGATCGATTCCGTGGCGGCGCTGGTGCCGAAGGCGGAACTGGATGGCGAGATGGGCGACAGCCACGTCGGCCTGCATGCGCGCCTCATGTCCCAGGCGTTGCGGAAACTCACCGGGGCCGTCTCCCGCACCAATACCTGCATGATTTTTATCAATCAGATTCGGGAGAAGATCGGCGTCATGTTTGGCAGTCCGGAAACCACTACCGGCGGTCGCGCGCTCAAATTCTACTCCTCTGTCAGGGCGGATATTCGTCGCATTGGCAGTCTGAAAGACGGCGAGACGATTATCGGGAATCGCACCAAGGTCAAGATTGTGAAGAACAAAGTGGCTTCGCCTTTTCGGGAAGCGGAGTTCGATATTCTCTATGGCGAAGGCGCGTCCCGCGAGGGCGACCTGATTGACATGGGCGTGGCAAAAAACATCGTGGAAAAGTCCGGCTCCTGGTTCAGCTATCGCGGGGATCGCCTGGGACAGGGTCGCGAAAATTCCCGCGTATTCCTAAAAGACAATCCAGCGGTGGCGGAAAAGCTGGATGATGAACTGCGCACGGCACTTGGTTTGACGGCAAAAGCCCGCGCCGTCGCGGTGGCGTCATAATGCCCTTGCATCTCACCTTCGAATGGTCATATAATGTGACCATGAAACACAACCTCGCCGACGTAAAAGCCCATTTCTCTGAGATCGTGCAAAAAGTGATGCTCGGTGAGTCGGTTATTGTGACGAAGGAGAATCGCCCGGTGGTGCGCATTGTCGCGATCAAACCTGCCAAACGTGTTCCCGGTACTGGCAAGGGTATCTGGATGGCACCGGACTTCGACGAACCGCTGGCGGATTTCTTGGAGTACATGTAGTTTGCGGGTGCTCCTCGACACACACGCTTTTCTCTGGTGGTGTGACGATTCCCCGCAGCTGTCACCCAAAGCCCGCGAAGCGATTGAGGTTAGCGATTGCCTGGTCAGCTTCGCGAGCTTCTGGGAAATAGCCATCAAAGTCAGTCTGGATAAGCTGCGTCTGCCAGCCAGGCCGGATAAGTACATTCCGGAGCAGATGTCGTTGAATGGTTTCGATCAACTCGAAATCACCTTCCGACAAATGATGCGCACCGCGAAGCTTCCGTTCCACCATCGCGATCCGTTTGATCGTTTGCTGGTGGCGCAGGCGCTGGAAGAAGAGGTGTCCATGGTTTCCCGCGACCCCATGGTGGAAAGCTACGGTGTCGTTCGCATCTGGTAGCGCTATATAATCGTCCCCGGAGACGATGAATCAATGTCTGATGTTCTGAGAACCTGGCTGCGAACCGCTTTGATCGGCGCGACGCTGGCCGGGTGCCTTGTTGCGCAACCGCCCGCAGGCGGTCGTGGCGGACGTGGTCCTGCCGGCGGCGGGGGCATGCTGGCCCAGGCAGGCGCCACCGATAAGCACGTTGTCGATGACGAAGCCGCTGATCGCGGCAAGAAGATCTACGCGGCTGAATGCGTCAACTGCCATGGCAACAGTGCGCGCGGCGCGCAAAACGGGCCGGATCTGGTTCGTTCGCTGGCCGTTCTGCATGATCGCTATGGCAGCACCATCGGGCCATTCTTGAAGAAAGGTCACCCCATGCAGAGCGGCGCGCCGTCTGCGAACCTGACGAAGGCGCAGGTGGAAGACCTCTCTCACTTCATCCACCAGCGTGTCGGCGACACCCTTCGTACCTCCCCTCTTTTCCATGCTCAGGATGTGCTCACTGGCGACGCTAAGGCCGGCGAAGTCTACTTCAAGGGTGATGGAAAGTGTATCCAGTGCCACTCTGTGACGACTGATCTGAAGGGAGTAGGCGCGAAATACGATGCCATCGATATGCAGCAGAAGTTCCTCTTCCCGAAGCCGGGCTTCGGTCGGGGCGGAAGAGGCGGCGGCAAACCCACCATGGTCACGGTCACCCCGCCCTCGGGCAGCGCAGTGACGGGCGTTCTGGACAAGCTTGACGACTTCAACGTCTCATTGCGCGATAAAGACGGTGAGTATCACGGCTGGACCCGCACCGCGCAGCTCAAGGTCAAAGTCGACGATCCCTACAAGGCCCACATCGAACTCCTCGACCGCATCACCGACAAAAACATGCACGACATGACCGCCTATCTGGAGAGCCTTAAATGAAATCGTTCCGAATCCTCGCCCGAATCCTTGTGACGACGACCGCCATTTCCGCCACGCTCTTCGGACAGGGCGCGCTCGATCCGGCGAAGCTGCTCCAGTTACCAACCGACAGCTGGCCCGGTTACAACGGCGACTATTCCGGCCGCCGCTGGAGCCCGCTCAAAAAAATCAATTCGGCTAACGTTCACAACATGAGTCTGCAGTGGGTCTACCGCATCCCCTCCGGCCTCAACGCGGGAACCATCAAGGCGACACCGGTGGAAGTGAACGGGGTTCTCTACTTCACGATTCCGGATCATGTTTGGGCGGTCGACGCGCGTTCCGGTCGTGAACTCTGGCACCACGTGCACCAGTCGAAGGGCGGAATTCATATCGGCAACCGCGGGGTGGGCGTGTACGGCGCCTGGCTCTATTTTGAAACGCCCGATTGCCAACTGGTTTCGCTGAATTTAAAGGATGGCAAAGAGCGATGGTCGAAATCGATCTGCGATCTCGACCAGCTCTACTATGCTTCAGTTGCGCCGATCATCGTGAAGAATCACGTGCTGGTCGGTGTGAGCGGTGACGATCTGGATATTCCCGGCTACTTCGAATCGCGTGACCCGGAGACCGGCGACTTACAGTGGCACTGGTCCGTGGTCCCGAAAAAAGGTGAGCCCGGTTTTGAGACCTGGCCTAGCGAAGACGCTGCGGCCCACGGCGGCGGCATGACATGGGGCACCACAACCTACGATCCGGAACTGAACCAGATCTATCTGGGCACAGGGAATCCCCAGCCTGTGATCGCGGGCAAGGGTCGCGAGGGTGACAATCTCTACACTGCATCCATCGTGGCGTTGAATCCGGACACAGGCAAGATGAACTGGTACTTCCAGCCGTCTCCGCATGACACGCATGACTGGGACAACATTGAAGTGCCCGTGCTGTTCGACGGCGTGGTGGATGGCCAGAAGAAGAAGCTGCTTTCCATGGCCTGTCGCAACGGCTGGTTCTTCGTGCTGGACCGGGCAACCGGAAAGGCGCACGTCTCGAAAGAGTACGTGAAAACCAACTGGACCAAGGGTATTGACAAGCGCGGGCAGCCCATCCCGGATCCGAAGAAGGAACCGCAGTTTGATGGCTCTCTTGTCTCGCCGAACCAGGGTGGTGCCGCGAACTGGCCGCCTCCCACCTACAGTCCGGACACCGGGCTCTTCTACATCAACGCGAACCGGGCTTACAGTGTCTGGTACCTCTACGACATTGATGAAAAGCCGGAAGGCTGGGGCGGTACGGATCGTGGTGGCTGGTCAGAAGCGATGCTGCAGGCGATCGACGTGAAGACCGGCAATATCAAGTGGAGCCATAAGTGGGAAGGTGCCGGCGGACGCTCGGGTCTGATGAGTTCGGCGGGGAACCTGGTATTCGCGGGCGATACGTCGAATAACTTCGTGGCGCTGGATGCGAAGACCGGTGACGCGCTGTGGCATGCGAATCTGGGCGCTTCAGTGAGCAACGCGCCCATCAGCTATGAACTGGATGGCAAGCAATTAGTGATCATTGGCGCGGGCGACACTCTGTTCGCCTTCACCATGAATGAGAAATAACATGACGCGCAGGGAACTGATCGGCGGGCTGGCAGCGGCGGGCGTGTTAAGCGCGCAGACGCCGCCGGCCCCGGTGCAACGCAGGGGTCGGATGAAGCAGTCGGTCACACGGGGCGTTTTCGGGCGCGGTATGCCGCTCGAAGATGCCTGCCGCGAAGCCGCGCGGTTGGGCTGCAAGGGGTTCGATCTCATCGGACCCGCGGACTGGCCAACGCTGAAGAAATACGGTCTGACGCCGGCGATGTACCCACCGGGGCCGGGCGGCACAATTCCCGAGGCGCTCAACCGCAAAGAAAATCACGAGCGCATTGAGAAATCGCTGCATGCGGCGATAGATGAGGCAGCTGCGAATGGCGTACCGAACATCATTACGTTTTCCGGCAATCGCAAGGGTATGGACGACCGCGAAGGCGCGGATAACTGCGTCGCGTCGCTCAGCCGTGTGAAGGCGCATGCCGAAGATAAAGGCGTCACCCTCTGCATGGAGTACCTGAACAGTAAGGTGAACCATAAGGACTACATGTTCGATCACATCGCCTGGGGCGTGGATGTGATGAAGCGTGTCAATTCACCGCGTGTGAAAATTCTCTACGACATTTATCACGCGCAGATCATGGATGGCGATATCGTGCGGAACATCCGCGATCACTACCAATGGATCGGGCATTTCCATACGGGCGGGAATCCAGGGCGGCATGATATCGACGATTCGCAGGAATTGAATTATCGGTTCATCGCGAAGGCGATTGCGGATCTGGGGTATACCGGTTTCATCGCGCATGAATATTCGCCGGACCAGGGCCATGATCCGATTGCGACGCTGGATAAGGCGATGGAGATCTGCGACGTTTAGGTCACTTTCAGATATTGTGTAGACCGAGGTTGTTGCAGTATCGGTGAAAATGCTCCAGGTCACTTCGTGCGAAGTGGTGCCCCCTGTCCTGCTTCTTTGCCCGCATCACGGCTCAGGGAATCCTGGAGTTGGGAAGGAAATCAATTGCCTCCCCCAAACACCATGATATCCAACTACCTCTCCGTTCGTAAGATATTGATTACAAGAGGACATCGTGAACTGGCAGGTCGCTCCGCTTGCGTCAACTGCGAGATACGGTCGGGCGGGGCGAAGCCAGTCGCATCCCCGCGTTGATGGCCGGGAAAGGGACGCCGTGACGACCCGACTCTGTAAGAAAAATATGCTATTTTTTCTTACATGACTGAGTTGGAATAGATGCCTCAAAGCATTGAACTGAAAACGCCGATTAGAATCCGCAGTACAGGAAGCGGGTGGGTCTTCTCCCGGCACTATTTCGCAGGTATATGGGAAGTCGCGCGGCGATCAACTTGGCTCGCCACCGCCTGTTGCTGAAAGGGACTATTCGTCGTGTCATTCGGGGTCTCTACGATTATCCGCGGCTCAGCACTCTGTTGAATCAGTCGAATCCGTTGGGGAACGAATACCCCGCCGCACTGAACATGGGATGCAAAATATCGATCGCGGAGTCGAGGATCGCGATCCTGATGCCGCGCCCCGCGTTTCCCGCTCCCCCTGTTTGGGTCAGGCCGCGTTTGCGCCAACCAAAGCCGTGGAGGCGTTCAGACGGGTGTGCCGCAGGCCCGCAAATATCGCCGATTGCACCCCGGGTATGGTGCGCATCCACGCGAGTTCCGCTTCTGTCGCACCTACCATGATCGCGTTCAACGCGTGCTCAGCTTGCGATTCGAAAACGGTAAAGTGACCTTCCTGTGGAAAGACTACGCCAAAGGAAACGACACGAAAGCGATGACTTTCGGCGCCGTCGAGTTCATTCGCCGATTTCTGCTTCACGTTCTGCCCCCGGATTCGTTCGCATCCGGCAGTATGGCTTTCTAGCCAACCGCTCACGAAAAGAAAAACTCGCGCTGTGCCGGACCCTGATCGGTGCACCGGCGCCAGAGGCGGCGAGCGCCGTCGAAGCGCGCGACCGGCATCGACATTTCCGCCCGAACGCACATCGAAATACCCGATCTCGGCACCCGCGGCGCATATACGGCAAACTATGCGGCTTTACTCGATCGGGCCGTTGCCAGGTAAGACTGCCCACGCCCAGGGATGTATCGGGGCGCTAAAACCGCGCGGCGCGGCTGCGGAGGGCATTTCGCCAGGGAACCAACAAGAACGCCGCTGAAATCAGCAACCCTATGGTCCCCGGTTCCGGTGATGCCGCAGTCGACGTAAATTGCGCGGAGCCGATATTGTCCTGTGCACCGCCATCCACCCCGCCGAACACATCCACGCTCCCGGCGAACGTGCCAACCGTTCCGTCATTCGGGAGTGTGACGCTGAACAACTGCAACTCAAGTGCCGCGGTTCCGGTGGTCAGAAAGAGAGGCGAGGCGAAGAACGGTGATGTATCGGATGCGAACGGAGAGTTCACCTGTGCCGCATTCAGGTAAAGTGTGCCGCCTCCGAGGTTCGCAACATTACCGCTATACGAGAGCAGGTTGCCGGGCGCACCAGTTTGATCTGCCTGGACAAGTGATACAGCGGACGACGGCAGGTTCTGTCCTGCTTGAAGCGAAAACGCGACACTGGCGAGGATGCCGGTATTGCCGAAGTTCGTTCCACCCAACAAATTAAATATGCCGGAATAACCGCCATAGGGATTGGATCCGGCATCCGGCAGATTCACCGCAAACAACTCGCTCGGCCCTGTCTGCGAGCCAACCGTCAGGACGTTGTTCGCCAGCGAACCGGAAGAGAACGGCGAGCTATCCACCGTAAATCCGCCTACGGAGGCGCTGATGGAAGTAAGGTATTCGTCAATCGGGCCGTTATTCACAATATTGGCGAAAAATGCCGGAGATGATCCTGCGATCCCGAACATACTTCCCGCAGAGAAGCTGACAGTGATATTGCTGGCATGCAAGGGTACTCCTCCCAATAAACCTAAAGCCGCGACGGCCAATACCGGCGACAAACCCACGATGATCGAACTGCTCTTACGGCAGTGTAATTCTTGATGACGCACTAAATGTTCCTCCGTTGTAAGTTCCAGAAATCGTCAAACTGCTGGCCGCACCAGCACTACCCGCACTTCCCGGCACCGTACCGGTCGTAGTTATGCCCGCTCCGGCGGCAAGAGCTCCAATTGTTTGCGGTAGTGGAGTCGCCGTCGCCGTTCCGACCTTTACCGAGGTCAGAACAACATTCCCGGCATCCGTGCCCCCCGCATTGGTCAGCAGGATCGCCACAGAGATGACCCCTCCCGACCGTGTCAACACCTTCGTGATGTTGATTTGTACCGGGGACCCTCCCGTGGTCGCCGCCTTGACATCGATTGTCGTGGTCGCGCTCGTAATTGCGTAGTTGGTGGTATCTGTCGGCGTAAAATTTGCTGACAGTGTTTGTCCAACTCCCACAGCAAGTACAGTACCCGCAGCGGGTAGATAGACAAACGTGCCCGCTACATTGGCCGCGGCGTTCAACTGGCCGTTGCCCAGGGCGCTGCCGAAAGTCAGCGCAGTCGGCTTCGCCCAGGTCACCACCGGCGTCGCCTTGTTCACTTGGAAGGAACGAGCAACCGCAGTCGCCGCGTTGAATGCCGTATTGCCGGCTTGCGTTGCCTGCAAGGTGCAGAGCCCCGCCGAGAGAATGCTCACCTGCACCCCGCTGATGGAACAAACGGATGGCGTCTGAGACAACACAGTTACTGGCAGACCTGAACTTGCGCTCACCGTAACCGCTGACGGCCCCGCCCCATAAGTCAAATCGAATAGCGGCCCGAAGCTGATTGTCTGCACGGCTGGCGGCGGCTGTGTTACCGTCACCGGCTGGCCCAATATCTGTATGTGCCCGCTTCGCGCCGAACCGCTTGTATTCGGGCTGGCGGCATAGCTGACGACGCCGTTCGAAATGCCGGTGATCGTAAGCCAGCTTTGGTCGCTGGCGGGGGCGAATGGCCCAACAAGATTCAGGTTGCCACCGATCACCGCTGGCAGTTGTCCGGTGGGTGCATTGGCAGTCACGGCTGCCGTATTGACATATGCATTCGGCACCATCGATACCTTTGTCAAGCCCACTGCGACGTAAACATTGCCCGATGGATCAACCGCAACACCACCCGGATAATCGCCGACCGCTGCGACAACAGACACCTGGCCGGTGGCCGCGTTCCATACCTTGATGCCCTTGTTTAGCAGGTCGGAGATATAGACATTGCCGGATCCATCGACTGCGACCCAGTTGGGCAGATTCAGCCCGGAGGAGACGAGGGTTGAGATCTGGCCCGTGGATGCGCTTCGCAGCGAGATGACGTTCACGTTCGATGAAACGAAGTAGAGGTTCCCGAGCAGGTCGACGGCAACCCCGTCCAGGGAGTTGAGGCCGGAGGCCAGGATCGTGACTTGCTGGGTGGCTGCTGTCCAGACACCGAGGCTGTAATTCGGGTAAGCGTCCTGCCTTGTGAAATAGACATTGCCAGCCGGGTCTACGGCGATCCCCGGGTAGTAGGCTCCAGCTGTGTTCGCGAGAATCGAGAGCTGTTGGGTTGCCGCGCTCCACATGCGGATGCCATGGTTCCCGTTGTCGAGAATGTAAAGGTTGCCCGACTGATCCAGGGAAACGCTATACGGACGACTTAACCCCGAGCTGATCAGCGTCGTCACCTGCCCGGTTGCCGCCACGTATTTCTTGATCGCGCTATTGCTGTTATCGGCAATGTAGACATTTCCCGTCGAATCCGCAGCTTGAAGGTTCGGCTGACTAATACCGGAAGTAATCAAAGAAATGCCTCCGGTTGCGCCCACGTTACCGGCGGACGAATAATCCGTACCTGCTTGAGTTACGGTTACGGTCATGCCGCCGAGCGTAAGAGTGCCGGTACGTGTTCCCGTGTTGGGGAAAGCGTCGTAGGTAAAGACGATCAAAGCGTTGCCGCTGCCACTGGCGGGGCCGGACGCGATGTGGAGGAACGAGGCGTTGGCGGTAGCTGTCCAAGGGCCGTTGGTTGGCAACAAGACCGAGGAGGTTCCGGCTCCGCTTCCGACGACGAGTGCCGTGGTTGCCTGCACGACCATGAAGCTCTTGGTTACCGGGGTAGCCGTTGTGAAACTCGCGTTCCCCGCCTGTATCGCCTGCAAGGTGCAGAGGCCGGTCGAAAGCGCGGTGACGGCGGTCCCGGCGACGTTGCAGGTTGCGGGGGTCAACGTCCCGAAACTCACCGGGAGGCCCGAACTGGAACCCGCCGTTGCAGGGAATGCGATCGTGCCCAGAGCCTGATTCGATAGCGGCCCGAACGTGATGGTCTGAGTTCCGACCGTGACTTGGAACGACTGAGTCACTGGTGTCGCTGCGAGGTAGATGGAGGCGCCGGGCTGCGTCGCTTGAATCGTACAGGTTCCCGGAGTCAACACCGTCGCAGTATTGCCCGTGACCGTGCAAACTGACTGGGTCGTGGAAGCGAATGCAACCGGCAGATTCGAACTTGCCGTGGCCGACAGCGCAAACGGTGCCGCGCTCAGTGCCTGGTTCGGGAGAGTGTTGAAGGTGATGGTCTGCGTGGTGCCGCCATTCTGGTTCACATGTGCCAGTTGGCCGAGCACCACAACATTCGCGGAGCGGGACGATGAAGTTAAGTTGGCGTCGAACGAATAGTTGATGAGGCCACTCGCGGCCGTAACGATATGCAGCCAGGTGTTATCGGCGAATAGAGCAGATAACCCCAGATTCTCCGTGGCCGGATACACATGCGCGGTGCCGGTGCCGCCGGCGGAATCGACCGTGGTGTTCGTCGGGCCTACCCACGCGTTGGGAATCGCATTGAGGGTGTTGGTGATGACGCCGTTGCCGAAGTTGGAGAAGTAAACATCGCCGTTCAGGCTTGCCGCAATGCCTGACGGGTTTGCATTCAGCACGATTGCGGAAGACGGCAACAAAGTACTCAACTGGCCCGTGGAAGCGCTCCACCGCTGAATCGAGTTATTGCCGAAGTAATTCGCAATATACACGTTGCCCGCGCCATCCAGCGCAACAGCAGCCGGGTTATTCAAACCCTGTACCAACATTGTTACTACGTTCGTCGCCGGGTTGTAGACCTTCACCGTACCCTGTAGCTTATCGGCAATGTAAATATTACCTAACAGGTCAGCGGCCAGCCCCTTGGGGTCTACAAGGCCCGACGGCACCACTGTCGAGACTTGCTGCGTCGATGCGCTCCACATTTTGAGCGTCTGGCTTCCGCCGTCGGATATATAGACGTTGCCTGCCGGATCGACGGCAACGCCCTGCGGGGAACTCAGACCCGATGCCAGGGTGGAGACCTGTTGGGTTGCAGCTGTCCACTTTTGCAGGGTTCCGCTGTCATTCAGGCTGTAGTAAACGTTGCCGACGCTGTCTACAGCAATACCCCACGGAATGTTCGATGCCGTTGCCGTGTTGGGGAGTATCGTCACCTGGTTCGTGTTGGCCGCGACTTTGTAGACCGCGTGCCGCGTCTGGTCTGTGAAATACGAAGCGCCGCTGACATCCAACGCGTTCATCCATGGCTGATACGAGCCAACGACGATCAGACTCGTATTGACAGTTGGGGCAGCCTGATAATCGGTGCCCACTTGAGTGATCGTGATAGTCAAACCGGCGACGGTCAGAGTACCGGTGCGAACCCCTGAAGCCGACATCGCGTCGTACGTGAACAAAATAACCGCATTGCCCGTCCCGCTGGAATTGCTGACGTGCAGGAAGGACGAGTTGGAAGCCGCGTTCCACGCGAGTGTGTAGGGCAGGATGAGCGATGAAGACCCGGCCAGATTCCCAACCGTGATGGACGTCAAGACCTGCAGGACGGGGAAACTTTGTGTAACCGACAAGGCTGCACTGAAGTTGGCATTGCCCGTCTGAATAGCTTGGAGGGAACACGTGCCGGGCGCAAGAGCACTTACCAGATTGTCGGACACAGTGCAGATAGCCGTGGTGAGACTGACCAGGCTGACGGCAAGCCCGGAGGATGCGGTGGGGCTGACAGCAAAAGGTGCCGACCCAACAGCCTGATTGGCAAGAGGTCCAAACGCGATGGTTTGCGAAGACACCACGATATTGAATTGCCGTGTGACGGAAGCAGCGGGGGCATAGGTGGTGTTTCCGGCCTGGTCAGCCTGTACGGTGCATGGGCCCACACTGACCGGAATCACTTTAATTCCAGCGATGGTGCAGGCGGTGCTGGTGGATGAATAGGTAACCGCGAGAGCCGAACCGGCAGTGGCGTTGAGGGTGATTGCTCCTGCCGCGAAGAGGCTATCGGGGATAACCGGGAACGTGATGGACTGCGGCAATAGAATTGTGAACGTTTGCGTGATCGGCGGTGCCGCCGCCCAGACGGCATCGCCGCTTTGGGTTGCCGAGATAGTACAAGTTCCGCCAGCCGCCAGCGTGACGATGTTGCCGGAAATACCACAGGTCGAAGACGTTGTCGACGCGTAGACAACTGCGAGTCCCGATGTCGCCGAAGCGGATAACACGAAGTTCCCCGCATTGAAGATCCGATTGGGAAGTGCCGCGAACGAAATTGTTTGCGGCTTGGAAATATGGAAACTCTGGCTCACTGAGGCAGCTGGGGAAACTGCTCCATTCCCCGGCTGACTTGCCTGGATCGTACAGGTCCCACTGCTCAATGTCGTGACAAGTGCTTGCGCCAAATTCAAGACGGCAACCGAACAAACCGTCGGCGTCAAAGATGCGAAATTCGTCTGCAACCCCAGCGTTGAGCCGGCCGAGATGATGATTGGCGAACTACTCAGCATCGCGTCCGCAATAGGAGTGAAGTTGAGAACCTGCGTTGCCAGAATCGTGAATTGCTGCGTGATCGTACCCGCCGGCAGATAGTTTTCGGTACCGGCTTGATTGGCAGCTATCGTACAGGTCCCGTAACTCGAAAGCACGATTGTGGAACCTACTGCCACGCATCCTGATCCTCCGGATGTGGCAAAGGTCACGGGCAATCCTGACGTTGCGGTCCCTGTAACGGTGAACGACCCTACCGCAAGGGCATACACCAACCCACTCGGCTGGAACGCGATTGTCTGCGCTCTCTTCGCCACCGTAAGGCTGCGCTGGACCGACGCCGCAGGATAGAAAATGTTGCTGCCCGCCTGGTCTGCCTGTATGCTGCAAACTCCCGGGAATACTGTCGTAAGCGCCGTGCCCGCCACAGTGCAGGTATTCGGAGTGAGCGACGAGAAAGCTACGGTCAACCCCGAGGAAGCAGTCGCTACAAGGGTCGATCGCGGATCAAAGATCACACTGGCCGGCAACGCCCCGAATGTAATGGTCTGCGAAGTTATGACCTGGGCGTTCCCACTGACCCCCACCTTCTGGGGAGAGCCACTGGATGAGTTGTTTGTCAGAACGATGTTACCGGCAAGTGCACCTGCTGCAGTGGAAACAAAATTCGCAGAGATATCGCAGGTCAATCCCTTGGCGAGGGGGTGCGCTGCAGAACAGAGATTGCCATCGGCGGAGTTAGCAGGAAAATTTGTCGGGTAAGCCGGACTGCCTGCGCTGAATGTGAGTGCCTGCGTCCCGGTATTGAAGACGGTCAACGTTTGCGGGCCATCGGTCGTATCGGTTAGGCCAACCGGGCTGGTTGTATTGAATTGCAGAGAAGGGGGGTGGACCGTATCAATTTTTAGAACCTGATTATTGTTCGGGTCACTCACGTAGATGTTTCCCGCCGCATCCACTGCCAGTCCGATTTCTGAATTGCCGGAAGCCGGGCCAACATTCACGC
>JBBQDH010000047.1:0-28142 GCA_038319515.1 Bryobacterales bacterium | reverse complement strand
TTTGTGGTGATCTCCGCAAGGCTAAACTGACGACAAAGACGAGCACCTCGCAAGCCGAATCGCTCGACCTGAACAACGTGGCTCAGAACCTTAGGGTACCAAGGGTTGACATGTGGGTCAATGTCAGGAGGTAATCAGGAGAGTGGTTCATTCGACCCGTTGCCGGGTGATTACATACAAACAAACCATCAGGATGGCTGCTCCCACCCCAAATAGTACGACAGCTTTCTTTGTATGCTTCCAGCGCAGGCGGCGCCGTAAGGCCATCACCTTGCGCTCCTCAGCGGTGCGCATGCCGGCCGATTGCTCGCCCGCGCGGTAGGCGTAGAAGCGCGCCTGGCAGCCCCTGCACCGGTATGGAATCAACTGGAAGAGCCGATAAACCCCATCACGAAAACCGCTCCGGTGCGACCGATGTGCCTGCGACCCTTTGCATTTGATGCAGATCAATCCCGGTCTCCCCCGGACCAAAACTGCCACCACTTGCGTTTCGTCGTGTTCATGATCCTGTCATTCGACACGAACTGCCCGTTGATGATGCGGCACGGATTATCCACAAACAGAAGTGTTGCAATTTCCTTGCCATACTGGCCGGAAACAGCAGCGAACGCCTCGTCCAGCTTCGGATGCCGGTGCACGGGGTCATGCGCGTCGCTGGCAATCACGTGGACCAGGCCCATCGAAAAGAACTGGTGCGCACTGGCATGAGCCCTTTTGCCAAAGCCGCCAAGGACCGACAGCGCGGTCACCTGCACCAGGCAGCCGAGGTCAACCCATTTCTCGACGCGCTTTGGTTCTTTCTGGAGAATAGGGTTGCGCTCGGGGTGGGTAATAATCGGGATCAGGTCAACGCTGAGCAGACGATCCAGCACCGCGCTCATCGAACCCGAGATGTGCATATCGGAACATTCCACCAGGATATATCGCTTGCCATTGATGGAGAATTTCGCCGGGTTCTCGACTGCCTCGCTGATGTTATCGAAGCTCAGGTGGAGGTCGCAACCGCGATGGACGCGCGGAATTCCGCCGGTCTTCTCATTTAGTTCCCGAATCCGTTCGTCGATCAGTTCGGGATTATACTCAAATTCGCCGTTCGAGTGCGGGGTGGCGACGATATCCGTCGTACCCGCCGACGCGGCAAGGCGCAGCATTTCCAGGCTGACCTCAATGGTGGGAGAGCCGTCGTCCATTCCCCAAAGCACGTGACTGTGAATATCGACCACTCTCCCACCAGAGTACGAAATGAGTTTCCGCGGTTACCTTGCCCTGGCTACGGCGGCGCGCCAGCCTTCCATGCGGGATTCCCGTTCGGAGTCCGCCATTTGGGGTTCGAAACGGCGCTCCACACGCCAAAAACTTTCCACTTCTTCCGCGCCGGACCACACTTTTTCGGCGATACCAGCGAGATATGCGGCACCGAGCGCAGTGGTTTCCACGTCTGCCGGACGAACCACGGGCTTGCCCAGAATATCGGCCTGAAACTGCATCAGGAAGTTGTTGACCGCCGCTCCGCCATCCACCCGGAGTTCGCTGATCACTTCGCCCGAATCAGCCTCCATGGCGTCGATCAGTTCGCGGCTTTGGAAGGCGATACTTTCGAGCGCCGCACGGACAATTTCAGCTTTCCCGCTGGAGCGTGTCAGACCGCAGATCAGCCCCCGCGCATTCGAATCCCAGTGCGGTGCACCCAGGCCGACGAAGGCGGGAACCACATGGACGCCCCCGGTGTTCGGAACGCCGGAGGCGACGGCTTCGGATTCGGCCGCCGTGGACAGCAGGCCCAGGGAATCGCGCAGCCACTGAATGACGGCGCCGCCAATGAATACGCTGCCTTCCACGGCGAATTGGGGGGTGGAATCGAGCGAGGCGGCGCGAGTGCCCAGCAAGCGGTTTGTCGAATGCGGCATGCGGGTGCCTGCGTGGGTCAGCGCGAAACAGCCCGTCCCGTAGGTATTTTTGGAGAGGCCGGGCCGGAAGCAGGCCTGTCCGGCAAGGGCAGCCTGCTGGTCCCCGGCAATGCCGCTGATCGGGATTTCGGCGCCCAGCAGGTCACCCGAGATCACGCCGACGCGACCGGAAGACGGGACGATAGCGGGCAGCATGACGCGAGGAATATCGAAGATATTGAGCAGGTCGCTGTCCCACTCGCCGGTGGCCAGATCCATCAGCATGGTGCGAGAGGCGTTCGAGTAGTCCGTCACGTGAACCGCGCCGCCGGTCAGTTTCCAGGTAAGCCAGGTGTCGATGTTGCCAAAGAGAAGTTCGCCGTCACAGGCCCTGGCGTAAGCGCCAGGCACGTTTTCCAGAATCCAGCGGATCTTACTGCCGCTGAAGTAGGCGTCGATCACCAGGCCGGTCTTGTTGGGAATAAGCTCGCTGTTGGCTGAGCGGGCCAGTTCCGCGCAAAAATCGGCTGTGCGGCGGCATTGCCAGACGATGGCCGGGGCGATGGGCTGGCCGGTTTTGCGGTCCCAGACCACAGTGGTTTCCCGCTGGTTGGTGATGCCGCAGGCCACAATCTCGCTCGCTGAGATCTTCTGCTGAAGCAGGACGGCGCTGGCCGCATCCATCTGGGCACGCCAGATCGCCGTGGCGTCCTGCTCCACCCAGCCGGGGTGCGGGTACATGCACTCAAAAGGCACGGAATGCATTCCGATGCGCTCCCCCCTTTCGTTGTAAAGGGCGGCGCGAGCGCTGGTGGTTCCTTCGTCGAGCGAGAGCACAAAAGGCATGTCCGCAATTATATTGACCTGGCATGCCGGATGGCGGGAAGGGGGGCAATCTATAATGGGGAGGCTATGTTTTTCCGCCGTGAACGCGTCAAAGTGAAAACGTTCGACGATTACCTGAGCGCCGCAAGGTCGGCCGGCTTCCGGGTTGAAACTGCCGGGGGCAAGACGCGTATCGAGCGCACTGCCGGGGAAGCCCGTGTGGCTTGCTTCGCGGAAACAGGCGGCGCGGATCTGGACGGAAAAGAAGTTCCCCGTTTCACCGTGCGGGCCGGTATTGCGGTCGGCAATGAGATCGCGACTCTGACCGACGGCGGCTTCCAGAAGTTTTTCGTCACCCCGAGTGGCAAGCGGATGCCTGCGCAGGCGTACCAGCTGGAGGCGGTTCAAAACTTCCAGGAAGATCTGCGGGAAGCGTTCGGGATGACCAGCCTTTACAACGAGGCGATGGGCACGGTTTCGAACCAGTACCTGTATGATCGCGTCGAGGGTCGCGATAAGGGCACGCACGATAAGCCCTGGCAGGTTTCGGTCTAACAGACTCGCTGTCACCACGGCCACGCAATTGCATCTTCGGGTGCAGTGCATATTGGAAAATCACTGCTTTGCGGCTTTCTGTTTGCTTGGTTGAGCCTGCAACAGGGCGAGGCGCAGGAACCACTATCGTTAAAAGACGCAGTTCGCGTCGCGCTGGATAAGAATTGTTCTCTTGCTGCGTCAAATGCCGCAACGAATGCTGCAGAAACGCGCATTACTCAGGCCCGGGCCGGAAATCTTCCGAAGCTCAACTACGCCGAATCCTGGACGCGCAGCGACAACCCGGTTTTTGTATTCTCTTCCCTGCTCACCCAGCATCAGTTTGGCGCGGGCAACTTTCAGCTCGGGCCGCTGAACCGCCCGGACTTCCTGAACAATTTCCAGTCCCAGGTGTCGGCGGACCAGCCTCTTTTCGATGGCGGCCAGACGAAACGTGCCATCCGTTCCGCTGAACTTTCACGGGATCTGGCGGGCGAAGAGGGGCGGCGCTCCCGGCAGGATGTGATTGCCGGGGTGATTCGGTCTTACTATGCGGCGCTGCTGGGCGCGGCGCAATTGCGAGCTGCCGCCCTGGGGGTGCGATCAGCACAGGCAGATCTGGAACGCGCGGAAAACGTGCGCCTGGCAGGAATGTCGACGGATGTGGATGTCCTGTCGATCCGGGTTCATCTGGCCGGTGTCAGGGAGCAGCAGATTCGACGTCAGGCTGATCTGGATGTGGCAATGGCGGCGCTGAACGACGCGGTGGGTTTGCCGCTGGATACGCCGCATGCGTTGACCACGACGCTGCAGTCCCTCGCGATCCCCCCCGGCATGGTGACGGAATTCGAACAGCATGCGCTGCGGGAAAGACCCGAGGCGAGGCAGGTGAAACTGGCCACGCAGTTAGCAGGAAATCAGGGAACTGCCGCACGCAGTGCGATGTTGCCACAAGTGGGCGTGCATGCGGTATTCGAAGCGGACCGGCAGCGGCTCTTTGATCGCGGCGGGACCAACTGGCTGGTTTCTATTGGACTGAAATGGAATCTGTTCAACGGGTTCGCGGACAGGGCACGGATTGAGGAAAGCACGTACACGCTGCGCAGAAGTGAAGCAGAGCAGTCCCGCGCACTGTCGACAATTCGCCTGCAAGTCCGTCGTGCATGGGCCGATCTGAGCGCCGCGCAGCAGCGGATCGAAGTCGCCCGGGCGTCGGTGGCAGAGGCGGAAGAAAGTGTACGCATCACGCAAAATCGTTACGCGGCAGGGCTGGGTAACGTGACCGAACTGCTGCGGACCGAGACAGCGCTGCTTGAATCCCGAACGCGGCAACTGGCCGCGGTTCATGACCAGCGGATGGCTGCGGCAATGCTCGAACTGGCGGCCGGAACGCTGACGGAAAATTCTGAAATTCTGAATGAGGGCTCGCGATGAGGGTGACGTTGCCTGCGGTGGTGATACTCGCGGTCTGGCTGGGCGGGTGTGGTGGCACTCCCAAAGAGAAGGCGGTGGTGGCGACTACTGCGGCGATTCCCGTGAGCACGGTCTCTGTCGAAAGCGAGGAATGGCCCGTGCTTTATGAAGCCACCGGAACGGTGCGGGCGCGGACAACCGCGGTGATTGCAGCAAGAATGGCGGCTGCGGTGCGGGAGGTCCGTGTGCAGGTCGGCGACCGGGTTCGTGAGGGTCAGGCGCTGGTGACGCTGGATGCGCGCGATCTGGATGTGAACTCCCGCCGGGCAGAGGCGGCGCGGGAAGCGGTGCGCGCTTCGTTGCCGGAGACCGAGAGTGGGATCGCGGCGGCGAAGGCCAATCTGGATCTGGCGCAATCGACGTTTGGCAGGATGCAGGAGTTGTTCGGGAAGAAATCAATTTCGAATCAGGAATTCGATGAGGCTTCGGGACGGGTGAAATCCGCCCGGGCGGCATATGAGATGGAGCAGGCGCGCCGGGGGACGCTGAACGCGCGGCTGGCGCAGGCCGACCAGGAAGTGCGGTCGATGGAAGTGGTGCGCAGTTACGCGGAAATCACGGCACCGTTTGCCGGGGTTGTGGTGGCGAAGTGGGTGGAGCCGGGCAGCATGGCGACACCGGGCGCGCCGCTGCTGACCATCGAGAAGGAAGGCGCGTTTCGCCTGGAGGCTGCGGTGGAAGAGTCGCGAATGGGCTCGATTCGGGTGGGTCAGGCAGTCAGCGTGATGATTGATGGTGCGAATCGCACGTTCGAAGCCAAAGTTTCAGAGATTGTGCCGGCGATGGACGCCGCATCGCGCTCCGGCACGGTGAAGATTGATTTGCCCGGTTCGGCAACTTCGGCAACTCTGCGTTCGGGTGCATTCGGTCGCGCCGTGTTCCCCCGGGGCAATCGTCAGATACTTGCGATTCCGGCAGGCGCTGTCACTGAGCGCGGCCAACTGCAGTCCGTGATTGTCGCGGAGAACGGGGTGGCGCGGACCCGGCTGATCACGGTTGGGCAGAAGACGAAGGATCGGGTGGAAGTGCTCTCGGGCCTGACTGCCGGGGAGAAGGTAGTCTTCCCTGCCTCGGCAGCTTTGTCGGATGGCGACAGAGTCGAGGTGCGGCAGTGACTTTAGGCCCCGCGGGACGCTTCGCGAAAGTCTGGATCGACTCGAAGCTCACGCCGCTGGTGATTGTTGGTTCGTTGCTGCTGGGCGGCTTCGCGGTCTGGAAACTGCCGCGCGAGGAAGAGCCGCAAATCGTGGTCCCCATGGTGGATGTGTTCGTGCAGATGCCGGGGGCTTCCGCGCGCGAAGTGGAGGAGCGCGTCACAAAGCCGATGGAGAAGCTGCTCTGGGAGATCCCGGGAGTGGAGTACATCTACACAACCTCAAGCCCCGGCATGTCCACGGCGATTGTGCGGTTCTTGGTGGGGCAGGACGAAGAGAAAAGCATTGTCCGGCTGAATCAGAAACTAAACGCAAACCTGGACCGTATTCCGCAAGGGGCCTCTGCCCCGCTGGTGAAGCCGCGATCCATTGATGATGTACCCATTCTGGGCCTCACTTTCCGGAGCAAGCGATACGGAGATTATGACCTGCGTCGGATTGCCGCCCAGGTGGAGGACGCGGTGAAGCAGACGCCGGATGTTTCGGCAGTAACGATGATCGGCGGGCAGCGGCGAGAGATTCAGATCACCCCGGATACGGCTCGCCTGAGTGCCTACGGGGTTTCGGCGTTACAGGTGGTGAATGCGCTGGGGCTTTCGAACCGAAGGCTGCCAGCGGGCCAGTTCGCCAGTAGCAGCCGGCAGTATCTGCTGGAAGCCGGCGAGTTTCTGCATACGCCGGAAGACGTGCGGAATGTGGTGGTCGCTGTGGCCAACGAAAAGCCGATATTTGTCCGGGATGTTGCGGAGGTAACAGACGGCGGTGAGGAGCCTTCGCAGTACGTGCGCTTCTCTGACGGCAAGGGCTTCTACCCGGCCGTCACCCTGGCGATTTCGAAACGTAAAGGCACCAACGCGGTGACTGTCGCCGAGGAAGTTCTGCGCCGTCTGGAGCCATTGAAAGGCAAGGCAATTCCGGGTGATGTGGAGATGACCATCACGCGGGATTACGGCGAGACGGCTAAAGAAAAATCGAACGAACTGCTGTTCCATATGCTGATTGCCGTGGTTTCGGTGAGCGTGCTGGTGGCGATCACGCTGGGGCTGCGCGAATCGCTGATTGTATTCGCGGCGATACCCGTGACGCTGGCGCTGACGCTGACCGTTTTCTGGCTCTACGGCTACACGCTCAACCGCATCACGCTGTTCGCGCTGATCTTTTCCATCGGCATTCTGGTGGACGACGCCATTGTGGTGGTGGAGAACATCGTTCGGCACTGGCGCATGAATTCGAATGAGGGCAGGCCACCATTCGACGTTGCAGTGGAAGCCGTGAACGAAGTGGGGAATCCGACGATCCTGGCGACGTTCGCGGTGGTTGCCGCTATCCTGCCGATGGCGTTTGTGGGTGGCCTGATGGGCCCGTATATGCGCCCCATTCCGGTTGGCGCCAGCGCGGCCATGATCTTCTCCCTGCTGGTGGCGCTGATTGTAACGCCCTGGGCCGCCGTGCGCATCCTGAAGCCCGGCGGGCACCATGAAGGCGAGCGCGAAGACTTTGTCACGCGCTGGTATCGGCGGTTCATGGGAGCCCTGCTGCACCGCGCTGCGCTGCGCCTGAGTTTCGTGGGCGGCGTGGTGGTGTTGTTGCTGTGCTCGGTCTCGCTGTTCTGGTTCGGCCTGGTGAAAGTGAAGATGCTTCCGTTTGACAACAAGAGCGAATTCCAGGTGATTGTGGATATGCCGAACGGCACTACGCTCGAAGAGACGGCAAGGGTAACGCAGTTGCTGGCGGAAGCGACGCAGAAGCAGCCCGAAGTGGTGAACGTGCAGACCTACGCGGGCACGGCGTCGCCCTGGAACTTCAACGGTCTGGTGCGGCATTACTATCTGCGGCGCGGCGCGAACGTGGCGGATATCCAGGTGAATCTGCTGCCCAAAAATCAGCGCGATCTGCAAAGTCATGAGATCGCAAAACAGGTGCGGCAGCGTCTTCTGCCGGTGGCGGAACGCTTCGGAGCGCGGATCAAGGTGGCGGAAGTTCCGCCGGGCCCGCCCGTTCTGGAGACGCTTGTGGCAGAAGTTTACGGGCCGGATTTAAGGGGCCGAACCGCGCTGGCGCGGCAGATCCGCGACCTGTTCCGTCGCACCAAAGGCGTGGTGGATGTGGACTGGTATGTGGAGGACGATCAGCCGAAATACAGCCTGATTGTGGATAAAGAAAAAGCCGCGATCAATGGCATTTCGACGGACGACATTGCACGGGCTGTACAGGTTTCCACGGGCGGAGCGCAGGCGGGCCTGCTGCACCAGGATTCCGAAAAAGAAGATGTTTCGCTGACCGTGCGGCTGGACCGCGCAACCCGGTCCGATATGGATCAGATCCGCGGCATGAAGCTGACCGGGCGCGGCGGGCGTCAGGTCGCGCTGGGGGAAGTGGTGCGCTTCGGAAAGGGCGTGGAAGACAAGAGCATCTATCACAAGAATCTGATGCCCGTCACCTATGTGACGGCGGACATCGCGGGCGAGATTGAGAGCCCCGTTTACGCCGTACTGCAACTGGGGCCGGAGATCGACAGAATCAAAATTCCGGAAGGTTATCAAATCGAACAGCACATGGCGGCGCTGCCAACGGACCCCGGGCGCTACTCCATGAAATGGGATGGCGAATGGCAGATCACGTATGAGGTTTTTCGCGATCTCGGCATCGCTTTCGCCGCCGTGCTGATTCTGATTTACGGGCTGGTGGTGGGCTGGTTCCAGTCCTTCCTCACCCCGCTGATTATCATGGCTGCCATCCCGTTTTCATTGGTCGGAATCCTGCCGGCTCACGGCATGATGCATGCTTTCTTCACTGCGACATCCATGATCGGATTCATCGCAGGCGCGGGCATTGTGGTGCGGAACTCGATCATCCTGGTTGATTTTATTGAGCTGCGCCTGGCGGAGGGCATGCCGCTCGATGCCGCGGTGATTGATGCCGGAGCAGTGCGGTTCCGACCGATGATGCTGACAGCAGCGGCAGTGGTGGTCGGGTCCTCAGTGATTCTGTTCGATCCGATTTTTCAGGGGCTGGCCATTGCGCTGATGGCGGGTGAGATTGCATCGCTGATGCTCTCGCGCATGACCGTGCCCGTGCTGTTCTTCATGCTGCACAAGGTAAAGGAGTGATTGCCATGAACGTGGAACGTTATCTGCGGATGATTGCAGGCGCGGTTGTGATGGTGACTTTGGGCCTGGGCTACCGGGTGAGCCCATACTGGTATTTGTTTACCGGATTCGTCGGGCTGAATCTGTTTCAGTCGGCATTCACCAACTGGTGCCCGATGATGACGTTTCTGAAGAAGCTTGGGGTGCGCGAAAGCGCTTAAGGTGATACAAATGCCGGAATGGCTGGGAGCGGTTCTTTTCTTCGCTGCTTACTTCGCACTGATGCGCTGGGTACTGCCGCGATTCGGCGTACCCACCTGAATGAGCTCTGATTGTGTCGGGTCCCGACACGACGAAAAGCCCGTCGAAAAGCAGTAACTTCTTCTATCGATAGAAGGGTTTCCAGGTAAGCCAGCGCGGCCCGTATTTTGGTTCGGGCATGCCGACTTCCAGCGCCCCAAGGTCCGGGGCTTTCCCGGTGAAACCATCGTTGATGGTGGGCAGCAGCATTCCTTTGTCCACGGCTTTGCCTCCAGGTTTCAGGCGAAAATCAAGGTCCATCGAGTGGTACACGGTGTGGCGGTTCTTCCAGTCCGGCGGGGCGAGGTTTTCGAAGATATCAAAGTCGAGTTCGAGCCCGTGTTCTTCCTGCCCCGTGGCGGCACGGAACTCCTGCAGTGTACCGAAAGTTTTCCACTCGCCGGCCTGTGGAGCATAGGCTGTCTTGCCCGGTGCCGGTGCCAGCCAGGTGTACTGCCGCGCGCCAACACCTTTGTTGGGGCGATAACCGTTGTAGTCCGTGCTGTAAGCGCCGGTGGCATTCGCCCACGTCATGATGCCGCGCTCCGGAGTGTCCCTCCCCAGGAAGAGATTGTTCGCGAAGTGCGCGTTGGAGTATGGGTCTTTCACGGTCTGCTCCGCGATGATCGTGTTGTGGTAGACGAACATGCCCGCAGGCTTGGCTGAGAATTTGAAGGCAACACCGGTCGGCACGTTGTAGAGGATATTGCGATAGAAGTAAATCGGGCCGCCAAAGACAGGCTGTGAGCTGTAACCGCCCTGGGCCGCGTTGATCCCTTTATTCTGAAACACGCGGACATTGTGAACACCGCCGTCGGTCTCCAGCACGTCGTCATTCGACATGTGGGTTTCGTTGTTATAGATGTCGATGCTGGAAGCCTGGCGTTCGGGATCTTTCTCCGGCGTGCCGTAGGTTGAAATGCCCAGCGCGTCGTGGAAATAGGCGATTGAGTTGTATGCGATCACGTGGCCAGGGCCATAGACTTTTATGGCGTAATAGCTGGTCAGCAGATGCGAGCCGTAGTTGCCCGCACTCGCCCAGCGGGGGCCCGTCCATCCGACTAAACGGAAGCGGTCGTCGCGACCAAGGAACAGGTTGTCGGCTATATAGAAATCGCTGGAACCGGCATATTCGGTCCAGATACCAAAACCAATGTTTTCAAAGCGGCAATTTTTCACGGTGAGCGCGACAGCCCCGGCCAGTTCTTTCTGGCCTGCGAAGAAAACCACATCAGTATTGCGAAAGGTGAGGCCATCGAAGATGTGGTGTGTGGTGCCCATCACGTCAAACAACCGGAAATTGCCTGCGCCATCGAAGATCACCTCTCCGTCGCCCGCCGCACGGATGGTGATGGGTTTTTCTTTCGTGCCTTTCAGGGTAAGCGAGTTCGTGCCGTCAAACGGCGTGGCAATGGGGTCCACATAGTTGAAGCGCTCCGGCCGGTAGAGCCCGGCATGCATCAGGATAGTGTCGCCGGGCTGTGCGCGGCGTTCCCACACCACATTCCAGTCGCCCAGACCAGCACCGTAGTAGGCCTCCAGCAGACCAACGAAGCTGGGCTCCTGTTTGGTGCCGGTATAGTCCGGCGCATAGACATGAAGAACACGGCCCCCTATGTAGGGCTGTGGTTCGGTGCGCGTGGTCACCTTGACGGTCTTTGAAGCTTCGCCCGATATTCCATCCGAATCTGTCATCCGAAAACGGCATTCGTATTCAGTGCCTGGCTGCAGATTCAGAATGCTGCCCGCGAACATGTCCGGCACTTTATAGTCAAGGCCTTCGCGTTCGCGATAGACGCGCTCGCCGCCCATGCGGACCAGCGGAAGCGCGGGCTTCCATTTGGTTTCGCCAGTGGCCCTGTATTCCACTGCGACCGATGCATTGCGGTTCGTATCACCGCTGATTTCCCATTCAAAGCCCAGATTCAGCAGCGTGGGGTGTTCAACGATGAAGCGCCCCGCAGTGGTCTTTGTCTCCTGGGCAGCAGCGGTCGCGGCGAGTAGAAACAGCAGGGCGAGAGGGTTCAGTTTATTTAACATAACGGGGCCACAGAATGATATCAGCGTCGGCACCTCCTGGCACCGCCACGAACTGAACATCCAATTGAAATATGGATGTAACATTTGCTCCGTAGGCTGGAGAGAGCGTGTTTCGCACTCAGCTTACAGGAGTTTTATCTTTTGCAAACCATTCGTCTATTCGCCGCGCTGCTGATCGTTTCAGCCTGCGCTTTTGCCCAGTCCGAGTCAGGTAAGGCGGCCATCGAAGGCCAGGTTCTCGATCCGACGGGCCAGACCGTGAAAGCTGCGGCCGTGACCGCAACCGAAACTCAAACCGGACTGCACCGCAAGGTGGAATCCGATGGAGAGGGCAAGTTCCGATTCAGCGCGCTGCCCGTTGGAATCTACAACCTGGAAGCAACAGCGTCGGGCTTTTCCGCCGCTCGTACGGAAGCAATCTCGCTGCTGGTCGGACAGACCCGCGTCGTCTCCATCGGCCTCAGCATTGCCTCTGTGAATTCCCAGATTACGGTGGATGCCGGTGCCCAGATTATTAACCAGGCTGACACAAACAACAGTGTTGTCATCGGCGAAAACCAGATTCGCGATCTGCCCATCCGCGGCCGGAACTTCACCGAATTCGTGCAGCTCTCGCCCGGCGTGATGCAGGAACAGAACCGCTACGGCATTGTCTACAACGGCCAGCGTTCGATCAACTCAAACATCTCTCTGGACGGTGTGGATTTCAGCGATTCCCTCCAGGGAGGTTCGCGCGGCGGCGGAGCCAACGAGTCGGCGTTCTTCTTCCCGCAGCTCGCCGTTCGCGAATTCCAGATTGTGCGTGACGGCGCTTCAGCCGAAGTCGGTCGCACCAATTCCGGTTACCTGAACGTCGTCACCAAATCCGGCACCAACCAGTTGCATGGCGCGGGCTACTATTCGAATCGCAACGGCGGCATGACATCGCCGGATGCGTTCGGCAACGATCTCAGTTCGAACGCGCAGAACCAGTTCGGCGGCTCGCTGGGGGGACCGATCCGCAAGGACAAACTGTTCTTCTTCGGCGCGGTCGAGAAGAACATGGTCACTATTCCCTACATCGTCAAGTTCGATACACCCATCGGCAACCCCACCATCCCCCAGGACATCCTGCAGCAGCAAGGTTCCACCAACCAGATCAATAATCCGCTGGTGGCGTTCGGTCGCATGGACTACCAGATCAGCCAGGCGAACTCGCTCAACGTACAGTACACCTACGCAGCACAGTACGGGCTGAATTTCGGTGGCGTGAACGGCGGTGTCGTGAACCAGTCGGCGACAACCAATACTCTGCTTGATCGCGCCAGCCAGGCCGTCAAGTGGGGTCTCACCAGCATCGTTTCGTCCAACACACTGAACGAATTTCGCGGGCAATGGGTGTATGACGATCGCAGGCAGGTTCCGAACAGCACGGCTGCGGAGGTCGACATCAATGACTTCGGCGTCCTTGGCGGCGCGAAAGCCGGTACCTACATCTACAATGCCACGCGGTACCAGTTCCTCGATAACGTCAGCACCACGCGCGGTCGTCACACGCTGAAAGCCGGGTTCGACATGAACTTCAACCCGCAGCAGCAGCAGCGCGAAACCAATTTCGGCGGGGTCTATACGTTCCTGACTCTGAACGACTATCTAGCTGCGCTCGGCGGCAACAAGACGAAAATCAATCGCTACCAGCAGACCGTCGCCACCAGCGGCACACAGGGTCTCTATGACCAGATGCAGAAGGATTTCGCCTTCTTCGTCACAGACTCCTTTAAGATTCACCGGAACCTGACGCTGACCGCCGGCCTGCGCTGGGAAGGTCAGATCAATCCGCAACCGCCGGCCAACCCGGCGCACCCCATCAACAGCCAGATTCCGAACGATCTGAAGATGTGGCAGCCGCGCGTGGGCCTTGCATGGAATGTGGGCGGCGACAACAAGACCATCATCCGCGCTTCGGCCGGACTGTTCGATGCCCGCACCCCGGGCTACCTGATGCAGCGCGTCTTCACCGATAACGGTCTGAGCACCCTGGTTGTCGACAGCAATGTGGATTCGAGCGTCATCAACTTCCTGACCGTGCCGAACGGTTTGACCTCGCTGCCTGCCAGCGTCAAAACCGCTGCGATTGGCGCCATCTTCGCCTTCGACCCGAAGTTCCGCAATCCGCGCTCCGGCCAGCTCGCCGTTGCCGTGGAGCGTCAGATCGACCGCAATACGAAGATCGTGGTTGGCTACACACACAACTCCACCTGGGCGCTGCAGCGCCGCATTGACGAGAACCTGTTCGCTCCCGTTGTGATGTCGAACGGCAACGCGGTTTACCCGGCATTCGATTCGGCGAGCAAGCTGGTTTATCCTTCGGGCTTCAACGCAGTGACCAATGCGCCTGTCTTTCTTGACACGGTGAAAGGCACGGCGTTCAGCGCTAAAGTAGCCAGGCCGGATCCTTCGGTGGGCCAGATCAACGTGAACGTTGCAGTGGGCCACTCGCGCTATGACGGCCTGCAGATCAACCTGTCGCGTCGTCTGAGCCATCGCCTGATGTACAACTTCAACTACACCTACGCGTTCAACCGGGACGATGATTCCAACGAGCGCGATTTCAATCGCCAGACCGCGTTCAACACCTATGACCTGTCGCGCGATGGTTCTTACTCGAAGAACGACATTCGGCATCAGGGCAACATGAACGCTTCCTACGAACTGGGCAGGGGCTTCACGCTCAGCACGCTGCTCTTCGCCCGCACCGGCACGATTGTCAAACCGGTGACCGGTGTCGACATCCAGAACGACGGCAATACAACGAACGACCGCCCGATCATTGGTGGACGGGTTGTCGCCCGTGACTATCTGCGTCAGCCCGGCTTCTTTGACTGGGACATGCGCCTGATCAAAACCTTTAAAATCCGCGAACGTCTGCAGCTGGATTTCTCGATCGAGGGATTCAACCTCACCCGTTCCAGCAACAAACGCTTCAACGGCGACGGCGAAACCAGCTTCGGCACCGCAACCGCAACGGTCAACGCGAGAACCGGCTACCTTTACTCCGGAAATAACGCCGGCATCGCGACCACGGCAACCGGCACCGACCTCTTTGGAGGCGCGCGTCAGGGTCAGCTCGGCATGCGTTTCCGGTTCTGAGAAGCCGCAGCGGTCAGGGTGCCTTCTCCATCACGGCAACATAAAACGAGTTCGGCTGAACCCACCGTGAGGTGAAGCCCCGCTTCTTAAACTCTGCGAGGATCAGCCGAACCCAGGCCGGGTCACGGGCAATGAGCAGAACTCTTTCCTGATTGGCCAGCGCGTCTGCCTGAGAGCTGAGGAAGGCGGTCGCGTCCGGCGTGATGGAATGGGGCAGAGGAATGATTGGATTGCGGATTGGGTACGCCACAAAAGGCGCAAAAAGATAGCTTTGTGGCGCATTCCCCGCACGCCAGTCATAAGCGTTTGATTCAGGCAATTCACTCGGGTAAATCAGCGGCGGGACCGACCCCGCATCAGTGCGCGTTTCTGCCCTGACAATTTGCACCAGCGGGCCGAATTCTTCCGGGCCGGGCTTTCGTATGCCTGCGATATTCAGGGGCGATCCGGTCGTCAACAGCGTCGCTGTGAGGGCCCACAGCATGCCGCTCTTTGCACCCCACAACCGATAGCCGACCCACGTGAGCAGCAGTACGGAAGCGGGAGCGGAGTAGGCGACGTATCGGGGCACAAACATGCGCATCGGCGAGAGCGTGGACGCCGCGTAAAGCAATATCGGGCCGGCGAGCCACCAGGCCAGGAGCATCGCGAGAAGCGGATTGGACCTTTCAGCGCGGACTGCACGGTCGCACCCAAAGAACCAGATTGCGCTCGCGACAAGCAACCCTGCCGCAAGGAGCGGTGGCAGCAACAGTTCCGCGAACTGGCGCACTCCGGGTGGCGGCATGAAAGGCAGCGTGCCCGACTCCCGGAAGAGCAGACGGATGTGCGGGACCAGCGGCAGCACCAACAGGCAAAGAACTGCCACCGCCGGAATCGCCTGCCGCCACCGCACGGAATCCCGCCGCAATACCGCGTAGAACAACTGCGCCGCGAACGCCACGACGAACAGATAGTGCAGATAAACAACCAGCGCCGATGCAATCACCCACCACATCAGCCACCGCCGTTCTCCGCGCCGCACCCACCGGAACAACGCCCAAAAAGACGCGACCACGGCAGCCATGGCCGCCGTGTAAGGTCGAGCCTGGGTAGCGAAGACGATGGTCAGGGGATGGAACACTCCGAGCACTGCCGCGATGCGCCCTGCGCCCGGCCCGAAGGCGTCTTCAGCGAAGCGGTAGAGGAACCAGCAAAGCAGGGCACCGGCTGCAAGAGCAGGAATCCGTGTTACCAGATCGCGCGCGGGGAATGCATCGGCAGGAGATACATCGAATGAGAAGAAGGATGAGATCACGGCGAACAGCAATGACTGCCCTGGCCAGTGCCACGTCTTTTCGAAAGCCGCCACAGGCCCGCCGCGCGCCATCCAGAAATTGCCCGCCTCGTCCACCCACATGGAACGGAGCAGTCGCGGCAGGTAAGTTGCGACGATAGCGGCGACCAGCAAGGGCTTTTGGTACTGCTCCAAAAACCGCTCGATCCTCATTGTGTCGCCATCGCCGCGGAGTAACGAAAGGTCCGGAGGCCCCGGTCCGTGAGCGGCTTCTCAAACCATCGCCAGAAGGCGATTGCCAACAGCAGCGATGTGGCGACTGAGACGGTGGTGACCAGCAGCGTTGCGGGTGTTGAGACGCCAGGAATTGCGCCGATGTATAGATCGTGGAACAGGTGGTTCAGCCCCTGACGCACAATATACAGGCCGAACGTGATAGTCCCCAGGTAGTGGTTGGGGGACGCGCGGTTATCGAGAAGAATGCCGGCGATCAGGAAGACGTGAAAAAGCACCATCATGAGGATGGCAAGGCCGCGCACCCCGCCCAGTTCGGGCCTGTGGAGAGCAGAAAGCGGCCTGTTGTCACCCTGACTCAAGGGCCAGCATAGCCGACGGGAATACCTGTCGGACAGACTGACTTTGGTTTACGTTATCCAAAGAAGATGCTTTATCATTGCTTCGGAACCCCATGAAAAAGTTCATTGCATTACTGGCCCTCACGCTCACCCTCAACATGGCCGTCTTCGCCCAGACCGCCAACCAGCCCACCCAACCGAAAAAACACCACGTCGTCTTCCAGATCAACACCGATTCACCGGACTCCTGGAATCAGTTACTGGGGAACGTCCGCAACGCCCAGACTATATTTTGGCGAAAAGGAAATAGATGTGGAGGTGGTGGCCTACGGTAAAGGTATCAATCTGCTGCTCAAAACCAACGCTGCGTTTGAGGAAGGCCTGAAAAAAGCCACCGGTTCCGGCGTCGTGATGGCGGTTTGCCAGAACTCCATGCGGGCACGGAAGGTGAAGGTGGAAGATCTGTTTCCATTCGCGACCCCGGTAGATTCAGGCGTGGCGGAATTGATTCGCAAACAGGAAGCGGGCTTCGCTTACATTCGCGCCGGCGAGTGATTCACCCCCGGTATCGCGCAGGGCAGGCGTGTTGGTGCACGAATTGCTGGTGGTGGTTCTGAGGGGCCGGTGCAAATTAAGAGACGTGATCTGTTGGTTCGGGGCGTATATCTTGCAGCCCTCGCATCGACGCAGGCAAATAGTCTGCCAGTCTCCAGAGACACAGAAATTCTGAACCTGGCCGCGCGCGCACCCAGCGGGCACAACACCCAGCCGTGGACGATTTCGGATTGTCAATTCGGACCACTCGGTGGCAGGCATTGACGCCCGCCCGATTACGGCTATGCCATTGAATATGGGGTGATCGCGAAATCCCCTGCAGACGCGGAGGTGATCGACCTGCGATTGCGCAAGACGACATCATCACCGCAGGATCTGAACCAGATACCGCTTCGGCGAACGGTTCGCAGCGGGCAGTTGGCGGGGGAGGTGCGGTCGGTCGATCTGACTGCGATCCCGGGGCGAGACGCCGGGGACTTCCGGTATTTCCCAAAATGTTCAAATATGCATTTGCCTTCGGGAGGTCGGCAGCGGCGGCTACGTTATCGACACCAGTAGTTGATCATTGACAATCGAAGCGTCCCGAGGGGTCATTGCTTTCAATGTTTTGCGTTTCGGTTAACAGCGCAGAGAATTGAGGCTGGTTCGGACTCTCCACGGACATGTTCGGGTTTTTATTCCCCTTGGGGAGCCAAATTCTGTCCCTCCGAACGCCAACGCCCTGTTGGTTGACACAATCTGTCTTACGCTCCTCCGCAAGATATCCCCAATTACTGCATACATTTCCAGACGATTCTGTTCTCCCTTTCCTCTCGCGGAGAGTCGAGCAGGCTGCTCCCGTTAGCCCTCTGCGGCGCGCGTTCGCCTGAATTCTCCGTTTCTCCAGAGAGTGCCTCCACACGGCTAACACGTTTCGTATCTCGGTTTACACTTTTCGAACTCCCTGCGTATGTTTACAGCGAAGGGTGCTCGCGCACTCTTCAGTAAGCAATCGACAGCGGAACGACCGCCAAGCGGACTTTCGTTGTGGTGCCAATCCACAGCGAGGTGATCGTCTTGGGCATCCCGACAGCAGACCTGCAATCCATCGCCAGCATCCTTGCCGCTGGCTATCTCCGTCATCGCGACCAACTTCGGCGCGCCGTTCCCCGACTTGACTGTTCCGAAACTTCGAGCAGTCATGGACACGAGGTTAACGGCAATGAGGACCGAGAACGGAGTGGAGACCGCGATGCGAAAAGAGATTGACGAGTTGAGCCGGATGGCGGTCGGCCAGCTCCGGCAGAAGTACATTGAGGCGTTCGGCGAGGAGTCCCGGTCGAATCACAAGCAGTTCCTGTTTCGGAGAATCGCCTGGCGCATTCAGGCAGTAGCCGAAGGCGGTCTCTCCCAGCGTGCGCGTCGCCGCGCACTGGAAATAGCGAACGACGCAGACCTTCGCATCCGGGCACCCAAGCCCAGGTTTGGGACAGACGTCACCCTGGACCCCAAGCTCAGCGTCAGCCGCAAGGTGGCCAGCGCTCTCGATTCGCGTTTACCGCCGCCGGGAACCTGCTTGGAACGCGAGTACAAGGGTCGGCGCGTCATTGCCAAAGTCCTTGTGGACGGGTTCGAGTTCAATGGTGAAATCTACCGATCCCTCAGTGCCATCGCGCAGGAAGCGACGGGAACAAAGTGGAACGGCTTCCTCTTCTTCAACCTGACGTCCATGGAGGAATCGCCCAATGGCAAGGAATAGCGCCTCGCGGGTCCCGGCTAAACCTGCCAGCGGATCGACCGAGCTAAAGACAATCCGGTGTGCGATCTACACGCGCAAATCCACGGAAGAGGGACTCCAGCAGGAGTTCAACTCCCTTGACGCCCAACGAGAGTCGGCTGAGGCCTTCATCCTCAGCCAGAAGAACGAAGGGTGGCAAGTGATCACCGAACACTTCGACGACGGCGGGTATACCGGCGGCAACATGGATCGTGCGGCATTGAAGCGGCTTCTGGCAGCCGTGGAGGCCCGGACCGTTGACTGCATCGTCGTATACAAGGTGGATCGGCTCAGTCGAGCCCTACTCGACTTCTCTCGAATCATTGAGGTCTTCGACCGGCATGGCGTTAGCTTCGTGGCGGTGACGCAGCAGTTCAATACGACGAGTTCGCTCGACCGCCTGACGCTGAACATCCTCTTGTCATTTGCGCAGTTCGAGCGCGAGATCATTTCGGAGCGCACGCGCGACAAGATGTCTGCCGCACGGCGGAAAGGCAAGTGGTCTGAGAGACGAGGGAGACAGGAGTGTTGTGCATGGACTGCGGGGCCGACAGTCCAATCGCAAACCTGCCGCACCACGGGCGAAGAGTCAATGGATGAAAAACTTCCGGCTAACCAGTTCGGAAAAAACGGCTCTGTCCGTCATCAGGCCGCCATCCGAACTCCCGGGAGATAAACCAATTCGGCAGGCCGGCCAAAAGCGGCCCGGCAATCTTGGCCTTGATGTATTCAAAGCCTCCGCTCAGGAGTCCCACCAGGTAAAAACCATATCCAACGCAAAACCCCCGGCCGGTAACCACAACAGGGGACCGGCCCGAGGGTTCGCGACCTTTACTTTGGAGCCTGCTCCGTCGTATCGGCTTTGAACCTTCTCCGAAACCGCGACGTCCCGGAGAATCTTCCCTACTCTAAACCACTCCTCGCAGCTATGGCTTCGGAACCGGACATTTCTACTTGGGCCGAGATTAGGACATTTCTACTTGGCGGTGACACCTCATTGACTTCCCCGGTAACCCCTGATAGCATCGCTGCGTATTCGGCAATTTCACTTGCGCAATACACAATTGCGTTCTGACCACGCCGACAGGGTTCAGTGTTGCTGGTTCCAACACCAGCAGCCGTTTAGAGGAGAAAGAACGATGATTCAAAGAGCCAGGCAGCTCTCTGTGCTGCTGATGGTCGCGATGCTCGCGATCTTCATGTCCCCGCTGCAAGCCCAGAATATTTATGGCACGATCGTCGGTACAGTGACTGACGCAACCGGCGCGCCGATGGAAGGCGCAACCGTAACTGTCAACAATGTGGGAACAGGTACTCGTTATGGAGTGACCACGAACAATGCCGGCGAGTACCGCGTCGTGAACCTGATTCCCGGAACCTACAAGCTGGAAATCGAAAAGACCGGGTTTAAGCGCCTGACCCGTGACAACGTCGGTGTGCAGGTTGAATCGGTCATTCGTCTCGATTCTTCCATGCAGATTGGTGATGTGAGCCAGTCGGTTGAAGTGGAAGCCTCGGCTCCGCTCTTGCAGACAGAAAACGCATCGTTGAGCCAGGTAGTCAGTGCCCGTTCCGTAGAGCAACTTCCGATGAACGGCCGCAACGTGATGAACCTCGTCAGCCTGGTCCCAGGTGTTGTGCCGCAGGGGTCTTCGGAGGGCAGCCTGACTGGCAAGAACGTATTCGCCGCAGGCAACTACCAGATTGGTGGGGGCTCGGCCAACCAGAGCTCCACACTGTTTGATGGCATTCCTGTCAACATTACCTACGGCAATGTAACCGCTCTGACGCCGAGTCCCGACGCGGTGTCTGAGTTTCGGGTGCAGACCAACAACAACACTGCGGAATACGGACGCTATACGGGCGGAGTTATCAACATCTCCTCGAAGGGCGGCAGCAACCAGTTTCACGGGACGGCGTATGAGTTCCTGCGAAACAAAGTGCTGAACGCGACGGACTTCTTTGCGAACAAGACCGGCGCGGGTCGTCCGGCGTTTGTGCAGAACCAGTTCGGCGGCGCAGTCGGTGGCCCGATTCGCAAGGACAAGACGTTCTTCTTCTTCAATTACGAAGGGTTCCGGGCTCGCCAGGGCGCATTTTTCTCGCGCTCAGTGCCTCTGCCAGAGCAGATCACCGGCAACTTCACCAACTGGAAGGGCGCTAACGGCGTGACCATTCCGATCTATGATCCGACCAGCCAGTCGTGCAATACTCCAACCACGCCCACTTGCGCTTCTATTGGCAACCCCACGGTGCAGCGCACCCCGTTTTCCGGCAACGTTATTCCCACCAGCCGAATCAACCCGGTGGCGGCTAAGTTCCTGGCGTTTCCGATTTATGCCTGGCCGAACACTGCCGGCACACCGAACACGAACACTTTCAATTTCGGGAAGAACGCGAGCACGGGCGGTGACAACGACCAGCTAAATATTCGTGCCGATCACCAACTGAGCAGTAAGCAGCGTCTGCTGGCCCGTTACACCCGCTGGACGTCTTCAAACCTGCCAGTCGACGTTTACGGTAACGGCTTGCGGAACGGCGATCCGTATTCGCCGGAGCATTTCGTCACCACGCAAGCCGTTTTGGCGGATACATACGTATTCAGCCCGAACCTCATTTTCGACGTCCGCGGTGGTTTGACTGCATGGGACTATACCCGTATTCCTGGCACGCTGGGCTTCGACGGGACCTCTCTGGGCTTCCCCGCTTACTACAAGCAGATCGACTCGCTTCGGGGCTTGACCGGGTCCGTTACAATACCCAACGTCAGTGTCAGCAACCCAACGCTGAACACGATTGCCACGGGTCTCCTGCTGGGCAAGGACTTCACGTACACGCTGTCACCCACGATGACGTACATCAAGGGTCGCCATGCAATCAAGATTGGTGCCGAATTCCACCGCAACAACCTGAACTACTTCCAGGACAACAATCCCGGCGGCGTGTATAACTTCGATCAGATTGCCACGTCACAGAATGCGCTGAGCGTAGGTTCCAGCGGAAGCGGTCTGGCCTCAATGCTGCTGGGTTACACCAACGCCACGAACAGCAGCCTCGTTTCCACCTCGACCTTCACCTATGCCAAGCTGTTCTACCACGGCTATTTCGTTTCTGACACATGGCAGGCGACAGGCAAGCTGACGGTGACGGCGGGTCTGCGGTGGGAGATTCCTGGCAAGTACGGCGAAATGTACAACCGTCTGGCCAGCTTTAACCCCACTCAGGAGAACTCGTTGCTGAAGGGCACCTTAGTCAACGGCAAGCCGGTACTGGGCAACTTCAACCTGATCGCAACACCGGACCATCCGGAAACGACGCTCAATCCGGAACATTACGGTCTGATTGCGCCGCGTCTGGGTTTGGCCTATCGCTGGAGCGACAAGACGGTGATTCGCGGTGGCGGGGGTATTTTCTTCATCCCTTCGAACGTTTCATTCACGCAGGGACCCTACGCGAGCCCGGTGAACTTCTACAACAACAACCAGAACTCCACTGTCGACAGCGGCGTGACTTTTGCGACCACGTTGAGCAATCCGTTCCCGGATGGCCTGATTGCACCGGCCGGTCGGAATGCGGACTACAACGCCCGCCTGCTGGGTGCCGGTCTGGGCGGTCGTGCTCCGCTGCGCGTTGAAAAGGCCGGCTACACAAACCAGTGGAACTTAACGGTCCAGCACCAGTTTAAGAATGACCTTTCGCTGGAAGTGGGTTATGCCGGTCTCCGCGGCTTGCGTCTGCCCCTGGGTTTGCAGCTGAATCAACTCGATCCCCAGTACCTTTCACAGGGTGCGGCTCTTCGGACACAGGTAACCAATCCGTTCTTCGGCAAGATTGCCCTTGGGCCTCTGGCGGCAAAGACGGTTCAGGCCGGGCAGTTACTGCTGCCGTTCCCGAGTTACCAGACTGTTTCACCACCCGTAACCTACCGTGGAGACAGCAGCTTTCACTCACTGCAGGTGAAGGCGGAGAAGCGTTTTGGCTCTGCGGGAGGCGTCCTGCTCGGTTCCTACACCATGTCAAAGCTGCTGGCCAACGTGGAATCACTGACCACCTGGCTGGATGGCCCCATAGGCGGCGCCGCCGGCTACCAGAACGTTTACAACCTGCGCAACGAGAAGGCACTTTCCAGCTTCGACTCGCGCCAGCGTCTGGTGATCAGCTACGTCTACGATCTGCCGTTCGGCAAGGGTAAGATGCTCTTCTCCGGCGTCACCGGCTTCACTTCCAAAGTTGTTTCCGGCTGGGGCATTAACGGCGTGACGACCTTCCAGAAGGGCTTCCCGCTTGGCTTTGGCGTGGTGGGTAGCGCAAACCAGGTGAGTAGCTTCAACGTTGGCCTGCGCCCGAATGAAGTTGCAGGTTGTAAGAAGCAGCTTGACGGACCAGCGCAATCGAAGTTGACCTCCTGGTTCAACACAGCCTGCTATACCATTCCCGCACCCTATACGCTGGGGAACATGAGCCGCACAGATGCTTCGCTGCGCGGCCCTGGTGTGGCCAACTATGACTTCTCGATCTTCAAGATCACCGAAATCAGCGAGCGAGTCAAGCTGGAATTCCGCGCGGAAGCGTTCAACGTAATGAACCGGGTGCAGTTCAGCCCACCGGACAGGACAGTGAACTTCGCCGCAGGCAACACGTTCGGAACCATCAGCTCTCAGCTGAACACACCGAGACTTATGCAACTGGCGATGCGCTTGCGCTTCTAATTAATTAACAACAACACTGTAATAAACAGGGGGCATGCGGCGACGCAGAGCCCCCTTTTTCTGGTGTAGTGAAGGCGGAATCCGCCGGATGCGGGAAAACCGTCTCCGGCGTCGCGCAGTCGAAGCTGACAGGTCCGGGTGTTACCAACTACGACTGATTCATCTTCAAGAAGACGGAAACTACCGAAAGCGTGAACCTGGAATTCCGGGCGGAAGCCTTTAACCTGTTCAATCGGTACAGTTCGGTACGCCGAACGTGGCACGGACAACGGCCGCGAACAACCTGTTCGGGCAAATTACCACGTAACAGAATCCGCCTCGCCTGATGCAAATGGCGATGCGGCTTCGCTCCTGACGAGCTTCGGGCGGTTGGTTTTCGCGCGCGGACAGGCTGTTCTGTTCCAACGTGGAGCTTGTTGATTGCGCAATATGCAATACTTCGGGAAAGACAGCGATGCCCGAAACCCTGACTCGTCCGAAACGCACTACCGAAGAAACTCCTTCCATTCAAAGCCTTGACCGGGGCCTCCAGATTCTTGAGACGGTTGGCAAGAGCCCAACTCCGGTTTCCCTTGGCGCACTCACCGCAGTGCTTTGTATTGACCGCAGCAGTGTGTTCCGCCTCGCCAATACGCTGAAACGCCGGGGGTTTCTGGCCAACCCCTCCACGGGCAAAGACTACGTACTGGGCCCGTCGGTCTGGCGCCTTTCGCGCCGCTACGACTGGAGCAAGATGCTGACCAGCATCGCCCACGATCAACTGCGCGCGCTGGCGGAAATGACGAGCGAGACCGCGCATCTGGCCGTTCGCGAAGGCAGGAAAGCCCTTTTTGTGGACCATGTGGCGACGAGCCATATAATTGCGATTTCGGGCCAGACGGGAGAATCGGTGCCTCTTTATTGCACGTCGCACGGGAAGGCCCTGCTGGCTGACCTAGACGAGGACGGGCTCAAGCAACTGTTCGGACGCAAGCCCCTGGAATCGTACACGAAGCAAACGATTCACAACCTGTCTGATCTGGCGAGAGCCTGCCGGGAGATTCAGGAACGGGGCTTTGCGACCGACGATTCGGAGTTCATGGAAGGCGTACGGTGCGTAGCTGCTCCGATTCGGGGCAAAGACGGATCGATTATTGCTTCCATCGGGATCTCCGCGCCGATTACCCGGTTCCCCCGTTCGCGAGAGCCGGAACTGGCGAAGCAGGTGACTGACATCGCCCTGCAAATCGGCGAAATGATGTAGTGCGGTCAGTTGCGGCTCCGATTGACTTTCGGCGCGCTCATTGATAAATTATCGCCTTGGAATGTGCAATGCATATTGCGCATCATGCAATGGCAAATCCCATCCTTGATTTTGGTATCGACAGGAAAACGCTCCGCACAGTGGGGCACGATCTGCAGCGCCCGGAGTGTATTCTGGCGGAGCGCGACGGCACTCTGTGGGCGGCCGATGCGCGCTGCGGGGTGATGCGGATCGGTACGGACGGGTCACAGCAGAGCATTACGCAGAAACAGTCGGAGTATTTTGCCGGCGCGGATTCGGAAGCCACGCGCTATCTGCAAGGCACGTTGCCCAACGGACTGGCCTTCGCACGCAACGGGGATTTTCTGATTGCCAATTTCGGTACGGACCGGTTGGAACTGATGACCCGCACCGGCGAGTCTCAGGTGCTGGCTGATACGATCAACGGCCAGGAAATTGGCAAGGTTAATTTCGTGCTGCGGGATTCGAAGGATCGGCTCTGGGTCACCATCTCGACGCGTGTGAAGAATTGGATGCATGCCCTGCGGGCCGATCTGAAAGACGGCTATGTGGCGCTCTTCGAAAACGGCGTGTTTCGCATTGTCGCCGAGGGCTTTGGCTTCACGAATGAGGTTCGTTTCGACGCGGCGGAAGAGTGGCTCTACGTGGTCGAAACAACCGGCGGTTGCATTACTCGGCTAAGGATTGACACGGCGGGTGACGTGGCAGAGCGTGAGACGTTTGGCCCATCGAAGCTGGGCAAAGGCGCATGGCCGGATGGCATTGCTTTTGACAGTTTTGGCAACCTGTGGGGAACAACTGTGTATTCAGACAAGCTTTTTGTGCTGACTCCTGAGGGCGACATGCGGGTGATTCTTGACGAAGGCGATCCGGTTAAAGTCGACGCGCTGGAAAAGCAGTTCTTCAACAACAGCGTGACGGAAGATGTTCTTTTTGCCACCGGCAAGGGTATTGCGCCCTGGATGGCGAGCGTGACGTTTGGCGGTCCGGATCTGCGGACCGCCTACATAGGTTCGCTGAAGGGGAAAAATATTCCGTACTTTCAGGCTCCGTGCGCGGGCCTCCCGATGGTGCACTGGAAAGATACTTTATGAGACTCGTATTGCTGCCGTTACTGGTTTTTGCATTGCAGGCACAGACCGACTGGCCCAACTTTGGCCATGATGCTGGCAGTACGCGTTTCTCGCCGCTGAAACAGATCAACTCGGCAAACGTTTCAAATCTGAAGCAGGTCTGGACGTTTGATACGGAGGCTGACGCTCCGCCGGTTCCTCTCCCGCCGGGCGCCGCAGCTCGCAATGCACCCCGCCGGCCCCGGGCGCGCCGCTCAGAGAGTGTGCCGCTGGTGATTGGCGGCGTGCTCTACATGGGGACCGCTTACAACCGTGTGGTGGCGCTGGAGCCGGAGACGGGCAGAAAGCTCTGGGAGTACGAAGGCACGCACACACCGGCGCTGCGCGGAATTGGCTACTGGCGCGGCACGAAAGACCTGCCCCCGCAGATTGTGTTTGGCACCCAGGATGGCTTTCTGATTTCGCTCAATGCCAAGACGGGAAAACCCGTGCCTGGCTTCGGTACGGAAGGCATGGTGAATCTGAAGATCGGCGTGGCAGATAAATTTCCCAACGCCCGCCTCAGCATGTCTTCTCCGCCGACGATTTACAAGGATCTTGCCATTACCGGATCGAGCCCCGGTGAGATGCCGGCCCGCGCGGCAGCGGGCGACGTACGGGCGTGGGACATGCATACGGGCAAGCTGGCGTGGACCTTTCATACGGTGCCCCGGCCCGGCGAAGCGAACCATGAAACCTGGAACGACGGCGACTGGGAGGACCGTTCCGGCGTCAATTCCTGGGGTCTTTCGACGCTGGATGAGGAGCGGGGCTTGCTGTTTGTTCCGATCGGCACGCCGAACCCTGATTTCTACGGGGGTGATCGGGCGGGGCTGAACCTCTATGGTTCGTCTCTGGTTGCTTTGGACGCCGCGACGGGCAAAATGAAGTGGTTCTTCCAGACCACACACCACGACAATTGGGACTACGATCTGACGGCTGCGCCCGTGCTGGTAACCGTGAAGCGTGACGGGAAGAGCATCCCCGCAGTGGCCCAGAGCACCAAGCAGGGGTATCTTTTCATTCTGGACCGGGTGACGGGCAAGCCCCTGTATGAAGTGAAGGAAACGCCGGTCGCAAGTGACAATCCTTTGCCCGGCGATTCGAACTGGCCGACACAGCCGATCCCCGTGAAGCCGCCCGCGCTGGCGCGCACTACTTTCCAGCCGGACGAGATCGCTACGGTGACTCCGGAGCATGAGAAATACTGCCGGGCACTGCTGGCGCGCGAAGGCGGGGCACTTACGGGTGGCCCTTACGCGCAGTATGGCCCGAAACTTCGCGTGATCTTTCCCAGCTGGACCGGCGGCAATAACTGGGGCGGGGCGTCGTACGATCCGGGGCTTGGGTACGTTTTCGTCAACACTAAAAGCCTGGCGAACTTCAACAAGATGGTGAAGGCTGCTGACGGCAAGAGCTATGCGCGCGTGGGACCGGATGATCCGCCGGAGAATATGGGCGATTATTTCTGGGATGGCACGAAGCGCTGGCCCTGCCAGCAGCCGCCGTGGGGCGAACTGAGCGCGGTTAATGTGAATACCGGCGATATCGCGTGGCGTGTGCCGTTGGGGTCGTTTGAGGAACTCGACAAGCTGGGTGTGCCGAAGACCGGAACGCCCACCACCAACGGCGGATCTATTGCAACCGCGGGCGGTCTGGTGTTCATTGGCGCGACTATCGACGGTAAGTTTCGGGCCTTCGATTCCCGCAACGGAAGAGAGTTGTGGGTGGTGGATCAGAGTGCGGATGCGAATTCGATTCCAATTACATGGCAGGGGAAGAACGGCAAACAATATGTGGGGATCTTCGCCGCAGGCGGAGAGCACAAGGAACTGGTGACTGGCCGATTGTTCGTGTATGCTTTACCGTGAGGTCAGGATGAAATTGCTGAGCTTGTTTGCGCTGCTGTTGATGGTGAACGCCGTGGCGGTGAGGGCTCAGGACGCGCCGAAGCAGGGCGTATCGCTGCCGGCCGGACCTGGGAAAGAGTTACTGCAGAAGGTTTGCTCCGGTTGCCATGGCCTTGAAAACGTTGTGCGTGCGCGCATGACGAAGCAGCGCTGGACAACCATTGTGGATGACATGATTTCCCTCGGCGCGACTGCCAACGATTCTGAAGCGGAGCAGATTGTAAACTACCTTGCGGCCAACTTCAGCAAAGCGAAAACGGAAGAGTCGAAGCCCTGAAACCCGCTCCTGCTTTCTGCCTGATTGCGGTCCTGACGGGCTGTTCCCGGCAGCAGGATAAACCGCTGGTATCGATAGCCGCAGAGTACATCGACACCGCCGGTTGCGTCACTTGCCACAGGGAGATCGTGGAGGCTTACGCGAAGACCGGCATGGGGCGTTCGTTCTCCAGTGCACCGAAAATTACCGGCAGTTTTTTTCACAAGGCGTCTGAGCGTTCCTACGAACTGGTGGGGGGCGTTTTGCGTGGGGTGGTGTGGGGGTTGTTGGGGGTGGCG
>JBBQDH010000046.1:0-28733 GCA_038319515.1 Bryobacterales bacterium | reverse complement strand
GGTTTCGATTCATCAAACTCGGCAACGAAAGAGTGATGCGCGGGTAATGGCAGGAAAGCGCAGAGCAAGAGCACGAAACGCTTCATCAGGCACCTTTCGCAAAATCATATCACTGGTGGCGGATCATACCAGTTGCGGGGCGGGACGAAAGCGAAGTTCGAAGCAGCCCCCTCCCTGCGGGCCCTGAACCAGGCGGATTGTCCCACCCTGCTCCCGCATCAGAAAGCGCGCGACAGACAACCCAAGCCCTGTGCCACGCCACGACTTCGTGGTGTACAGGGAATCGAAAACCTTATCGCGGTCTTCGGTCGGAATACCGGGCCCGGAGTCTTCGACGTGAATGGCAAATACGGACGCGCGAATGCGCAATGTGCCCTGGTCTTTCATCGCGTCAAACGCATTGTTGATGAGATTCATCAGCACGCGATGAAGCGACACCGGGTCCGCCTGAATGGGCGGCAACGCGGCGGGCAGTTCCAGTTCGAGCCGGACATTGGCGGGCAAAGTCAGATCTTCGGCAAATTCCCTGAGCCAGGCTGCGGAGTCAACACCACCGGAAACCGGCTCGTCGCCGCGACAGTATGAGAGCAGCCTTGAGGTAAGTCCCGCACAGCGTCGGGTGGCGACACGGGCCGCTTCGAGGTCTGCGACACTCAAGTAGTTCAACACCAGCATGAGTTCGTTGTTGATGTCGTGTGCGACGCCCGCCGCCGCTGATCCAATTCGTTCCAGACGTTTCGAAGGCGACTCCGCCATGTTTGCATCTCCTGAGCCGATGCTCAAACAAAGTCTTTACGCGGAAGCATGGCAGATTCGTGTAAGTTATTGAATTATGGGCAGCAAAATAATCGTATTGCTTGTGACCGCATTTTCTATGACACTTCTTGCAGACTCCGCCACACTGCCCCGGCTCAGGGAGCTGACCGCTCGTTTCGCGCCGGTCGACCTGCGGGTGGATACCTCAAAGCTGTCCCCGGGTGACCGCGCCGCGCTGCGCAAGCTGATTGAAGCCTCCCGTATCATCGACCGTATTTTTCTACGGCAGCTGTGGTCGGGAAACCCGGCTCTTGAAAGCAGGCTGCTGCTGGACGAATCACCCCTCGGTAAAGCCCGCCTGCAGTACTTCCGGCTGAATAAAGGTCCGTGGTCTGAACTGGATGACCATGAGGCCTTTCTCGATGGGGTGCCGGCAAAGAAATTGCCCGGCGCGGGATTCTACCCGCCTGACATGACCCGCGAGGAGTTCGGGAACTGGGCCAAATCCCTGAGCCCGGAGGCGAAGACCCAAGCGGAAGGCTTCTTCACAGTGATCGGACGCGACGCGAAAGGCGGGCTCCGTGCCACGCCCTATTCCGAGGCCTATAAGCCGGAACTGCAGGCCTGTGCCCGGCTGCTGCGGGATGCTGCGAAGCTCACCCCGAACCCGACGCTGAAGCGATTCCTCCTGGCGCGCGCCACGGCTTTTTTGACCAACGACTACTATGCCAGCGACGTGGCCTGGATGGATCTGGACGCGCCCATCGACATCACCATCGGCCCGTATGAAACTTACAACGACGAGATTTTCGGGTACAAGGCCGCGTATGAGGCCTACGTCAATATCCGGGACGACGCGGAGACGGCCAAGCTGAAGTTTTTCGGGGACCATATGCAGGAGGTGGAAAACAGCCTGCCCATCGACCCAAAGTACCGGAATGCAAAGCTTGGAGGACTCTCGCCGATCCGTGTGGTGAACCAGGTTATCGCGTCCGGCGATGGCGACCACGGGGTGAAGACGGCGGCGTATAACCTGCCCAACGACGAGCGGGTGGTGCATGAAAAGGGCAGCAAGCGCGTGATGTTGCGTAACGTGCAGGAAGCGAAATTCGCCGCGAATCTGGTGCCAATTGCAAAGACCGTGCTGGTTCCCGATGCTCGCGAACTGCTCAGCTTCGAATCTTTTTTCACCCACATTCTTGCTCACGAGATGAGCCATGGCATTGGCCCGCATCAGATCACCGTTGCGGGCCGCTCCACCACGCCGCGGCAGGAACTCAAGGAACTATACAGCGCCATTGAAGAAGCCAAGGCGGACGTGCTGGGCCTTTTCATGCTGCAGCATTTCTTTGACAAGGGCTATCTGAAACCAGAAGAGGCAAAGCTCTACACCACATATCTGGCATCGGCGTTCCGTACGCTGCGTTTCGGGATCGGCGAGGCGCACGGCAAAGGCATGGCCGTACAGTTCAACTACCTTGTGGACAGGGGCGCGTTCGTGCAACGTGGCACGGCCTGGGAAGTAGATTTCACGAAAATCAAGCCGGCCATTCGAAATCTGGCCCATGACCTTCTGACCATCGAAGCAACTGGTGACTACGCGGGCGCGAAGAAACTTTTGGACACCATGGCGGTGATCCGCCAGGGAACGGATGCCACTCTGAAAGAGCTGGGCGTGGTGCCCGTCGATATCCTGCCGGATTTTGTGACCGCCAACGAACTCTCGCCGGACCCGGCTGCACAAGGACAGCACTAAATGCCGCAGGGATCCATTTCGGAGACGGGCGCGCGTCATGACTCCAGACTCTTTCGTTCTCTGGTGGCGATGGCGGCGGCGGCACTGGTACTCCTGGTGCGGATGGCCGTCGATTCCGCGGTGCAACCGCAAGCGCCCTGGCTGATTCTTATTATGGGAGTCGCCTTCAGCGCCTGGTACGGCGGGCTGAAGCCGGGCCTGTTGACGACACTGCTGCTGCTTCCCGGCGGCTACTACCTGAATGGCAACAGCGGGGAGCTTGGCGCCGCGCTTTTTGCCATCACTGCGGTGGCAATCTGCATGGCCATGCAGACACTGCGCATGGAAAAGTTCCGGTCGCAAACCACCGGGCAACGGCTCCATGATGTGCTGGAGAGCACGCAGGACGCGATTCTTTCACTTGACCGCGATCTTTGTTGCCTTTACGCAAACCGTTGCGCGGGGCAAATTGCGAAGAAGGACCCGGCACTTTTATACGGGAAAAGCCTCCGGCTGATTTTTCCGGAAACGCCGACCGTGACGCTTTACCGCGAACTGAATCGGGTGGTGCGTGAGCGCGTGCCGGCGCACTTTACGGAGAAGACTGAAATCGCCCGCCGCTGGTATGAGTTTGAAGCGTACCCCACGCCTGCAGGGCTGAACCTGTTTGTCCGCGACGTGACGGCCCGGAAGGCCATGGAAACCGAGCAGGCCGGTATCCGTAGTACTCACGCGGCGGAGCAACTCCGCCTGGAATCCGTCCTGCGGGAACTGCCCATTGGGGTGATTATCACGACGCGTGAAATGCGGGTGGACGTGATCAATCCGGCGGCTGTAGAGATGTTTGGCAACTCGATTCACGCGGGCGACAACCTGGACTCCATTCGGACCGGCAAGTTACAGACGCTGGAGGGCACATCCATTGAGGAGAGTCGCTGGCCAACCAGGCTGGCCATGGAAACCGGCGAGCGTGTGCTCAATCAGGAAGTGGAATACATGCGGCCCGATGGCATGGCGGTCAACATGATCATTAACACCCTTCCGATGATGGGCGCCGATGGAAAGGTGATGGAAGTCCTTGGAACCTATCTGGATGTCACTTCGACCCGGCAGATGCAGAAGGCATTGCGAGCCAGTGAGGGGCGACTTCGCCGGCTCTTTGAGAGCCCTGTTATCGGAATCGTTTCCGGCGACGAAGAAAAGCTGCTGGAAGCCAATGACGCTTATCTGACCATGCTGGGTTATACCCGCGAAGAGCTGGAACAGGGGCTGGTCCGGTGGCACGATATGACGCCGCCTGGCTACAGCGAGGCAGACGAGCGGGCGAGGCGGCAGTTGCAGGAGCAGGGTTTCTGTGACCCTGTCGAAAAAGAACTGTTCGCGAAAGGGGGGCATCGCGTGCCTGTGCTGGCCGGCACCACTTCCTACGACAGAGACCACTGGTCGCCGTGGATTTCGTGGGTCCTCGACCTTTCCGACCGACGAAAGCTGGAAAACCGGTTGCGGGAAGCGGCCAAACTGGAAAGTATCGGGTTGCTGGCGGGGGGAATCGCACATGATTTCAATAACATCCTGACCAGTGTGATGGGAAATACTTCGCTCGCATTCGAGGCGCTTCCACCCCGCCATGAAACCCGTGAATGGCTGCAGAATGCAATGCACGCCACGGAGCGGGCGGCAGACCTGACGCGGCAGCTCCTGGCATACGCGGGCAAGGGTCAGTTTGTGGTGAGATCAGTTGATGCTTCGGCGGTGATGAGCGAGATCAGCCAGTTGATTCGCGCGTCCATATCGCGGCAGGTTGATCTGGAACTGGTATTGGCGCCCGGCCTTCCCGCAGTGGAAGCGGACGCGACACAATTGCAGCAATTGCTGATGAACCTGGTGATTAATGCCGCTGAAGCGGTAGGTGAGACAGCGGGGGCGGTGATTGTAAGAACCGAGTCCGTGCAGGTAAGTCCGGAATGGCTGCAGGCCGAAGGATTCGAGACCGAACTGCCGCCGGGAGAGTACGTCTCGATTGAGGTTTCGGATACCGGCTGTGGCATGGACAGTGAGACGCTGAAGCGAATTTTCGATCCCTTCTTCACGACCAAATTTACAGGGCGCGGGCTGGGGCTTGCGGCGGCGATGGGAATAGTGCGCGCTCACCATGGGGCGATCAGAGTGCGCAGCGCGGCGGGTCAGGGCAGTTCGTTCCGGGTGTTGTTGCCGGCCTCCGCCAGAACGGTCAGCCATGCGGCGACAGTGCATGCGACGGAACCGGTGGGCGGCACCGGCACGATTCTGGTGGTGGACGACGAGGAAGCGGTCCGAAGTGTGGCAAAAGGGGCGCTGGAACGCTATGGATACACGGTTTTGACGGCGGAACACGGCAGAGAAGCGCTGGATATTTACCGGGGTCTTTCACACGGGGTAGATCTGGTGATTCTCGATGTCACCATGCCAAAGATGAGCGGGCAGGAAACCCTTCTGAACCTGCTGGCAATCCACGCCGAAGCGAGGATTCTGCTCTCCAGCGGTTTCGCGCAGGAAGAGGCCGCGCAGCCTTACGGCGATTCCGGGGCAGTGGGCTTTCTGCAGAAACCTTACACGGCGGCGGCGCTGGCCGCGCGAGTGGCAGAGGTGCTGAAACCTTCGTCGTAGCACTTCGTCTTGTTGCTCCAGTCGCACAAGTCCCGGCGGTTCGTTATGATGGCGAACGGGTGAAGCCTAAATTTCTGTGGTTCCGGATCTCGATTGTTTTCGGCCTGCTGCTGGGCCTGGTGCTGCTTGTGCAGACCGTGGTGACCTATAACTACGTCGCGCAAAGCCTGGTCTCACAGGAGGCGCAGCGTGAGGCCGACCGGCGCATGCAGTCCATCGCAAGAGCGGCAAGGCTGACGGGTTCGCGGGAACCCTCGGCCCTGGTGCCGGTGTTGCATGAGCTGGTGCACGAGGCGCCGGACCAGATCGCCTGGATCCGCATTCTGAACATGGACGGCAAGGTGCTGGCCGAAAGCGGGAATGTGAAAGGCGCACCGGCATATAAGGCGGGCGAGCTGGGAACGATGACGGACGACCGTGCGCGCCGGCCAAAGCAGATGAATACGGCGTCCGGCAGAGTTTTTGTGGTGGTGAATCCGATGCGGTTCGGGCCACCCAATTTCAGCCGGGGACCGGATGATCCGGCGGCGCGGATTGCGCAGGTGCCTTCGCCCCCCGTGGCCGCGCCAGAGCCGGGTTCGCCCGCAACGCCGACTGCTGACGCCCCGGAAGGCCGGGGACGTGGCGGACGAAATGGCCGTAGCGGGCGCGGTGCACCGGATATGGCCGAAATAGCCCTGTATTTCGACGGTGTTTCCGCGAATTTTTTGCCCCTGCGCGTGAATCTGATCGTCGGCTGCTCGGCGGCTTTCGCGCTGATGGCCTCGCTGATAATCATGGGCCTGCGGTTCCGCCACTACATGCGCGGCAAGCACATCGAAGAAGAGCTTTCCCTTGCGCGACGCGTGCAAAACGATCTTTTTCCAGTCGAAAATTCAGTGGCCAGCAGCCTCTGTTTCGCCGCGAAATGCGTCCCCGCATACCAGGTGGGTGGCGACCTTTACGATGTCTTCGAAACCGACGATGGCTGCGTTGGACTGGTGTTGGGCGATGTGTCCGGCAAAGGGCTTCCGGCCGCGCTGCTGATGGGCGTGGTGCAGGGAGCGGTGCGCGCCAGCCATATAACCGGCGTGGCGGCCAATCACGAACAGGCAGCGGAACGACTGAACCATTTGCTCTGCATGAAAACCGCGCGGGAGCGTTTCGTCAGCCTGTTCTGGTGCTACTACGATCAGGGGGCGGGCGTGTTGCGCTACATCAACGCCGGGCACCTGCCTCCGCTGCTGATCCGGCAAAACGGCGTAAAACAGGAAGTGGAGCGTCTGGATTCCGGAGGACCCGTGCTGGGTCTGCTGCCGGGTGTTCGATACAAACAGGCAGAGGTGCATGTACAGCCGGGCGACCTGCTTGTGGTGTTTTCAGACGGCATCCTGGAGGCAGCCAATTCCCGGGACGAAGAGTTCGGCGAAGAGGGCGTTGTCGCCTCTGTGCGGAAGCACTGGACACTGGCGCCGGGCGATCTTTGTGCCTCCATCCTGGAGGACGTTCGCGCCTTTCTGGGTAAGGAACTCCCGCAGGACGATCAGACACTTCTGCTGGTGAAACTCGACGTGGCTGGTGAGACGGCAGGCAGGTTTTCATTGCCGGCTGCGAGCACCAAGGCGTGACGGCTCCGCCGGAAATCCCGGTCCTGATCTTCGACGGTAACTGTGGATTCTGCCGCGCCTGGGTGGATTATTGCCTCAGCCTGACGGGAAGCCGCGTGGAGTACCTGCCGTTCCAGGAGGCCGGCGAACGCTTTCCTGAAGTGCCCCTGGAAGATTGCCGCAAGGCGGTGCAGTTTGTCAGCGGAGCGCGGTGTTTCAGCGGGGCTGAGGCGATTTTCAAACTGCTCTCGGACGTGCCTGGCTACGGCTGGATGTACGTGCTCTATCGCACCGCGCCGGGCCTCGCATTCATTGCCGAATTCTTCTACCGTGTAGTTGCCCGGAATCGGAATGCGGCAGCCCGTATGACCAGTGTGCTGTGGGGTGAGCGGATCCTGCGCCCCACCTATCACAAGGCGTCGGAGATCTTTGCACGAAGCCTCTCTGTCATCTATATGATCGCGTTCGCCTCGTTCGGCATGCAGGCCCGCGGGCTTGTCGGTGTGCAGGGAATACTGCCGGTACAGACGTATTTTCGATTCGCGAAAGCGCAGCTCGGTGACGGGGCTTTTTGGCGCGTGCCTTCCCTGTTCTGGTGGAGTAACAGTGATTTTGCTCTGCTCTCGATAGCCTGGGGAGGTGTGGCGCTGGCGGCAATTTCGATCCTGGCGCGGCCCCATTCCCGTTGGCAGAAAATCATCTTCGGCATCCTGTTCGTCTATTACCTCTCAATCGTTTCAGCGGGCCAGGTTTTCATGTCTTATCAGTGGGATTTTCTGCTGCTCGAAACCGGCTTCATCGCGATCTTTTTGCAGGCCGCCCGCCCGCGCGTCTGGCTTTTCCACTGGCTGTTGTTCCGGGTGATCTTCGAATCGTTCCTGGTGAAAGTGATGAGTCACGATCCATCGTGGGCAAACTTCACCGCTCTTGCCTTTCACTACGAAACGCAGCCGCTGCCCACGTTTCCGGCGTGGCTCGCGCATCAGTTGCCACTCTGGTTTCAGCAGTTTTCGACGGTGATGGTACTGGCGGCTGAAGCGATTCTGCCGTGGCTGATCTTCGGCCCGCGACGTCTGAAACAGGTGGCTGCTTTCGGACTCATCGGCCTGCAGGTTCTGATCATCCTGACCGGAAATTACACGTTCTTTAACCTGCTCAGCATCGCGCTCTGCGTGCTGCTGCTGGACGATGCTTTCTTCGCAAAGAAGATCCGGGAGTTCACGCCGCGCTACCCGGCACGGGCGGACCGAACCGTATCCGCGCTGGTTATTGCGACGATTTTGCTGCTTTCGCTCATCGGGCAGGCCGGGATGTCCGGCCTTTCCAGCGAGCCCATGCGCGCCGTGTCCGACGCCGTCTCACCCTTCGGAATTGTCAATCAATACGGCCTCTTCGCCGTCATGACCACCAAACGAGCCGAGGTGGAAGTGGAAGGGACAACTGACGGCCAGAACTGGCGCCCGTACGTGTTCCGCTATAAGGCCGGACCGCTCAACAGAGCCCCCGGGTGGGTAGCCCCGTTTCAACCGCGTCTGGACTGGCAGATGTGGTTCGCGGCGCTGGGTAACTTCCGGCAAAATCCCTGGTTTGTGCGCTTCCTGATTTCGTTGCTGGAAGGCTCACGGCCCGTACTGGCACTGATGGAAAGTGATCCGTTCGAAGGCAGGCGCCCCACACAGGTGCGGGCGATGCTCTACGAATACCACTTCACCACGTTCAGCGAACGCATGAAAACAGGCAACTGGTGGAAGCGGGAAGCGAAGGGAATCTACCTGCCGGCCATTAGTTTGCGGGGCGGAAAGTAATATCGCCTAATTGTGCCACATGCGGACCACGGGTGAACTTCTGCGGCAGGCCAGGAGCCAAACTGCACTCTCCGGCATCTCTCTGCGGAGTTCTTTGTGGATGCCGTGGAGCAGAAACTGCGGCCTGTCCATTCAAAACAACCCAAAGATCCACCGGCTCTGGGCGGTTCATTGGGGCCGCGGCTCGGTATCCTGACGCCGGAGCAGCTTGATAACTGCTGGTGAGTCATCACGATCACCACTTTCTGGCGAGAGAGTGGTTCGACGAACTTTCCGCCGGTGAGGCCGGAAGATGAGCGGGTGGAGTTCGTGGCTGAGTCTGACGGCCTTGACAATGCGTTCCCGCTGCTGCTGAAACACCCGATGCCCACGCCGAAGCTTGTCGCAAACGCGTACCTTGCCGCGTTTGCGATTTCAGCCCGGCGCAGGCTGGTTACGCTGGACGCGGGTTTTCGGCAGTTTAGCCGCCTTGATTTCCGCGTCCCCGGGCAGTAGGCCGAACCTGCGAAACTAGTCTTCGATGGCCCTTCATGAACTGGCAGGGTTGCCTGCCCCCAAAGCGTTACTGATTGATGTTGCTGCACTCGAACGGGCCTATTACGAACGGCACCCGGACACATCCGATGCGAAGCAGCTAGTCAGTTTCGGCACCAGCGGACACCGCGGCACACCCGGGAAAAACACCTTTACCGAAGCCCATATTCTGGCCATCACCCAGGCGATCTGTGAGTACCGGTTGGGCCAGGGCATCGCGGGTCCGTTGTTCATGGGGAAGGATACACACGCCCTGTCGGACGCGGCGCAGCGCACTGCTCTTGAAGTGCTGGCAGGCAATGGCGTCACGGTCTACATACAGCATTTGGACGGCTTCACGCCCACTCCGGTGATCTCCCGCGCCATCCTTGTGCACAACCGCGAAAGGCATGGCGGTACGGCGGATGGCATCGTCGTCACACCGTCCCACAATCCGCCACAGGATGGCGGTTTCAAGTACAATCCCCCGGACGGCGGGCCGGCGGACAAGGCCGTGACCAATGCGATTCAGGAACGCGCCAATCAGTTGCTGTGCGCGGGTAATGTGGATGTCAAACGCGTGCCGTATGACCAGGCTATGCGGGCCGAAACCACCATCGCGCATGACTATGTGAAGGACTACGTCAACGATCTGGAAGACGTTATCGACATGGAGGCCATTCGGGAATCGGGGCTGACCATCGGCGTCGATCCGCTGGGCGGGGCTTCGCTCGATTACTGGGAACCCATTGCGGCGCGCTACGGGCTGAAGATCAAGGTTGTCAATCCGAACTTCGATCCGCAGTTCGGCTTCATGACCGTGGATCATGATGGCAAGATCCGCATGGACTGTTCCAGCCCCTACGCCATGGCGAGCCTGGTCAGGCTGAAGGATGATTTCGCCATCGCCTGGGGCAATGATCCCGATGCGGACCGGCATGGCATTGTGACCCCGTCAGCAGGCCTGCTGAACCCGAACCACTACCTGGCTGTGGCGATTCGCTACCTGCTGCACCATCGTCCGGAGTGGCCCGCGGGCGCGGTAGTTGGCAAGACTCTGGTGAGCAGCAATCTGATTGATCGCGTGGTGGAAGATGCGGAGCGGAAGCTTTGGGAAGTGCCTGTCGGCTTCAAGTGGTTTGCGCCGGGGCTGTTCAACGGCAAGTGCTGTTTTGGCGGCGAGGAGAGCGCGGGTGCGAGCTTCCTGCGGCGTGATGGCACGGTGTGGACGACAGACAAGGACGGCTTGATTTTGGGACTTCTCGCGGCGGAGATTACGGCTGTGACAGGGATGGATCCCGGCCGGCATTACCGGGAACTGACCGAGCGCCATGGAAAGTCTTACTACAGGCGCGAGGACGCCGCGGCCACTCCGGAACAGATGGCGGCTTTTTCAAAACTGACGGCAGAAGCGGTGACGGCGGAGGCACTGGCGGGCGATCCGATTGTGGCGAAGCTGACGCGCGCGCCCGGCAACAACGAAGAGATTGGCGGATTGAAAGTCACGACGGTGAACGGCTGGTTCGCGGCACGGCCTTCCGGCACGGAGCCGATCTACAAGCTCTATGCGGAGAGTTTGAAGAGTGAGGCACACCTCGAAGAACTCCTCGCCGAAGCGCAGGCTATCGTCGCAGAGGCACTGAAACCTTAGAGCATTTTTCAGGATTTGCGTAGTCCGGATTGACAAACTCTTCCGGGTAGCAATCAGGTGTGCCGCAGGCGACAGGATCGCCTGCGGCACCTTCACAAAGCAAAGTCTACGGAATTTCTGAAATACTCTCAGTCTTCTTCGGAACCAGCAATGAGCCCAGAATCATTCCGGTGGCCGCCAATCCAAAAGCGCTCATCCCCGCGTAGGCCGCCGGTATTTTGAAGAAGTACGCCATCGATCCCACGGCCCCGCCAGTCAGAGCGCAATAAGCGCCAAAGACACTGGCGCGGCTCCAGAACAGGCCACCGATAAACGCTGAAAACGCCCCGGCCAGGAAGAGCGTGGCCGTGATGTTCAGGTAGAAGTAGACTGGCCCCGGCAGCACGTACCAAACGCCCCAGAAGAGTACAAACAGGCTCACAAACACATTTACAACGCGGTTCAGAACCACCTGTGAATCCTGGGACAAAGGCTTTCGTCGCAACGGCAGGATAATATCCTGTGAGATCACCGAACTCCAGCCCAGCAGGTAAGAACTGTTTACACTCATGGTGGCTGCAAGCATCCCTGCCACCACAATGCCTAAAACGCCTGTGGGCAGAATGCGCGAGATCATATCCGGCATAGCCTGCAGCGAGTCATGGCCCGCGCCAAAGTAGGCCAGAGCGCCGATGCCCCAAAGCATCGGCATCATGCCGCGACCGAGGAAAATAAACCCGGTCCAGAAGAAGACTTTCTTACTGGTCTCCGGGTCCTTCGTCGCGAAGGTGCGCATGGCGGTGGTTTGCCAGCAGGTATCCACGGCCATCCAGAGCAGAATCTGGAACAGGATGTAAGCCCAGCCGTAGTCGGCGTTGGTCAGGGGATTAAAACCCTTATCGCCCATGTTGGTCAGGACAGCGTGCTGCATGTTGCTCCAGCCCACCGTGTAGATCACATAGCCGGTTACCAGTACCGTTCCGATACTCAGCATCACGAACTGAATGAAGTCTGTAATCACGACGGACACCATACCGCCCACAACGGTGTAGAAGAGTTCCAGGAACAGAATCACGGTCATGGTCCACTTCAGATCGGAGAGCGGCAGGCCGGCGATGATGGTCAGAAAGGTGCCTTCTACTTTCAGGAAGACACCCATGTTGAGCAGCCCGCCCACAGCAACGAGAATGCCCGCGATCAGGCGCAGACGGCGACTGTATTTGATTTCGAAGAACTCCGGTACAGTGGTAAGGCCCAGGTCGCGAAGCTTGAAAATCATGAAACCGGTTGCGCCCAGGAAGATCATGACGCCGCCGGCGAGCAGGCCGTTTATGAACGACGAAAAGCCGGTTTTATAACCGAGCTCCGCATAGTACATGAACGTGATGGTGCCGATTTCAGTGGCCGCGAGGGTGGCAATCCCGATGTACTTTCCCAGGTGCCGGCCGGCCAGCAGAAAGTCCGTGGCATCCGTGATGTACTTCTTCCCTGCCAACCCCGCAAACAGGGTGATTGAAAGGTAGACGACAACGATAATCCAGTCGATGGGTCCGAAGTTCATTTGCCTCGCCTTTTCGTTTGCCCGGCGCGAAGGTCGGCCAGCATATTACGCAGATCAGCGACGCCACGCACTGCCACCACTGCCGCGATTCCGACGAAGGCGGTGCCTGCAATGATGAAGTTTACGGTCCAGAAACCGCTCCAGAAGCCCATGTCTATTGCCCCATTCCCTGCGGCATTCCCTGCATCATGCCCAGTTGCTTCGCCATCTTCCCTGCCCCGGCGGCGATCACGCGCGTCTCCAGATCCGCGTAAGGCAGCAACCGATCAATTGCGGGAGGAGCGGTGGGCGCATCGGTGACATCCGGCAATTCGACTTCGAATGTCAGTTCGGCTTGAGGCGGGATTGTCTTGCCGCTCCCGGCCTCGCCATAAGCCGGCTGCCAGGGAATAATCGGTCGTCGCTCACCACCGGCCTTCATGCCTTCGAACCCGATATCCCCACCGGAAATCACCTGGCGACGGCCCTGCACGAACTTGAATGGCTCGTTGCAATCAACCGACGAATCGAACTTCGTCCCGTCTTTCAGGCGGCCTGGATAGTGCACCGTGAACCGCTTCCCGGCGGCGGCGGGCGCGCCCGTCCCTTCAACGGGTTGCTGAGCGTGCAGCACAGCTGCGGTAAGCAATATCAGTACGCGGCGGATCATAAGGACAGTATTCTCTCAGATGTCAGGTTCTGCCAGCGCAGATCATAGCCCGCCGGGACTTCCAGCGCGGCCAGGGGGATCATGCCGATCAGTTCACTGCCCGCGATTTCAATGCCTGACCGACGGCAGAGCGCAGCCACCGCTTCATACACCACATGCAGCGGCGTAACTTCGAAATCCACCAGATTAATGGAAACCTGCACCTGCCCGCGCGATTCCAGAGGCAGGCCCAGCGCCTTCACGGCAGGCAGGCCACCACTGGACTCGCGAATCTCTTTGGCAATCGCACGCGCCGCCGTCAAATCGCGGGAGTGCAGATTGATGTTCCAGGCAATCAGGAACTTCCGCGCCCCCACTACGCAGGCTCCCGCGGTGGAGTGTCTGCCCTGGCCCAGATCAGGCAGCAACCCTGATGGCGCGAGCTTCCGCACGTTCTCCAGCCGAACGCATTCGGGCCGCAGCGCCGCCGCCTCATAGAAATACACGGGCACACCAAGCGAATCCCAGATGCGCTTCCCTGTCTCATGGGCAAGCGCCGCGCAGGCCTCCAGAGTCATGCTGTCAATCGGTACGAACGGCACAACGTCCGCAGCGCCGAGGCGTGGGTGAACCCCGGTCTGCCTGCTGAGATCAATACCTGCGACCGCTGCCTGCACGGCTGCAAACGCGGCACTGGCCACCGACTCCGAAGACCCCAGAAACGTCAGCACGGACCGGTTATGGTCTGCATCCGAAGTCCGGTCCAGCAACCGGGCGCCGGGGGTGCCGGACACCGCCAGGGCAATCGAGTCGATGACAGCGACGTTGCGCCCTTCCGAAAAGTTCGGGACACATTCGACGGTCATACGCGCCGATCCCTGAACGGGCGCTTCAGGCGACGACGAATCCACGGCGGCAGATACCGCAGGAACGTCACCACCGCTTTATACGGCCAGCCCGGCACCACGACAACCTTGCCTCGGTCGAGCCCCCGCAGCGACGCTTCCACGACGTCGTCCGCTTTCATCCAAAGCCAGGCCGGAATCCCGCCGCGATCCACTCCCAGGGTTTCGTGAAACTCCGTAAGCGTAAACCCCGGGCAAAGCGCCTGCACACGCACCGGGGATTGCAGACTTCGCAACTCGACATCCAGACCTTCGGTGAAATTATTCATCCAGGCCTTCGTCGCACAGTAGCTGACGTTGCCGGGATTGATAGAAAAGGCCGCGACAGAAGACACATTGATCACGCCGCCCTTGTTGCGCGGAACCATGCCCTGGAGCGCGGCATGAGTCAGGCGAACCGTCGCCAGTACATGCAAACGATGCATCTGGTCCTGACCTGCGAGATCGGCCTCCCAGAAATACCCCAGCGTGCCGAAGCCCGCGTTGTTCACCAGCAGTTCCAGACGCGGGCAGGCGCGAATTGCCGCTTCCACGGCGACCAGGCCGGCCTCCTCCACCAGGTCGGCCGCTACCACCTGTACCGACACAGGCAACGTGCCGGCCAGAGATTCCAGCCGCTCCGCCCGCCGCGCCACCAGAATCAAGTCATAGCCGCGCGCGGCCAGCTTGCGGGCGAACGTCTCGCCGATGCCGCTGGAAGCTCCGGTGATGAGAGCGACTGGTCGCATGCCTAAAGCTCCCCGTCCAATCTGCCGATAAACAGACCATGAACGAGCAAACCGAACGGGGAGCTGTCGCCTGGTGGCGCAAACGGGTGCTGCTCATCGCCGGGCAGGCACTCACCGCAGACGATGAAGCTGCCGATTGCGAACCTCACGCCATCCGCATCGTCAGTCCGCCATCCATAATCGCGTCCTGACCGGTGATGAAATTGTTCGTCACCATGACTTCAATCACCTGCGCCACCTCGTCCGGGGTGCCTTCCCGATGCAGCGGTATGCGGTTCTCCAGATTATTCTTCACCTGCGCCTCGGTCAGCATGTCCTGAAACCGCGTCCGGATCACACCGGGCGAGACACAGTTCACGCGGATATTGTGGTCCGCCATCTCCCGCGCCAGCACCCTGGTGAATTGCGGGATGGCGCCCTTCACAATCGCGTAGGCCGCCGCCCCCAGCACACCGCGATGTCCCGCTGACGAGCCCAGCAGCACAATCGCCCCTTCCTTTTTCGGGATCATGTGGGGAAGTGCCGCACGGCAAAGATGAAACGCCGCGTGAACATGCACGTTGAAGGCGTGGTGCCAGACCTCTTCAGAAACCTGCAGCAGGCTGCCCGGTGCGGCCGCACCCGCGTTATGGACCAGCACGTCGATACCACCGAGCCCTGCCACCGTCTCTTCCACCGTGCGCGTGGCATCTGCCGGCACCGCCATATCGGCAGCGATGGAAATGCAGCGTCGCCCCAGCGCCTCCACAGCGGCTTTCACTTCGAGCGCGGCGTCGGACCCGGCATCGCGGCTCTGCAGCGCGATATCCGCCCCCCCTTTCGCCAGACGAAGTGCGGTAGCGGCGCCAATGCCGCGCACGCCTCCGGTAATGAGACAAACTTTTCCCTGCAGGTTCATAGGCTTCGTTACTCAGATTAATCCACGCGCCCTGTTACCATCCGTCATTGGAGTGGCGCCCCGGATTACGCTCGACACTGGCCTCGCTGGCAAGCCTGTTCGCAGCGTTAAGCTGCTGTCTTCTGTTGGGCACTCTCCTGTTGGCCGCAGGTTCCGCCACATGCATCCGCGCTGTCTGAAAAACTGCGCCCGTGGCTGTTAGCCTTGCGGCAACGTCGTTTGCGCACGGCGCTGCTCTGGTTCTCCGCTCTGATGGTCAGCGGGATGCTCGTCTTCCCGCGCTTCACTTCCACGCTGCTGGCCGGGCGTCTGCCCCGCTTCCTGGTGGCGGGGGCCTCCGCGACTTCAACGAACAGAGGTTTATTTCTGAATTCAACGCTGCCGCCGACCACCAGCCAATCGGGCTGTTGCTGAGCCCCACCTGAAGCACTTGTCTGCGGGGGGCCGCCGCAGTCGCCGATTTATTGAGTAGCAGCACCCGGACGAAAATGTGCGCGTCTTTGTGGTTTCGGAGCCCGTGCTCGAAACCGACTGGACACGGCCCGGCGATTCCATCACTTCGCTGGCGGGGGATGCCGTGAACCTGCCTGCGCCGGCGGTCACCGAGAGCGCAAAGTTCCGCATGAAGGACGTTGTCCGGGACGCGGCCCTTGTGTTTCCCGCAGGCGCTAAATGGGGAAGCCAGGCCAAACGCCTCATCGCGCCGGTTTACAAAGAAGCCGCTGCTATCTTGCAGTGATGGGAAACACTGCCACCCTTCTGATTAATTGCCCCGACCGCAAGGGTCTGGTCGCCGACGTTTCCACGCTGCTCTACCACCACGGGGCCAACATTACCCACGCCGACCAGCATCGCGACCAGGAAGCCGGACTCTTTTTCATGCGTGTTGAATGGCTTCTGGAAGGTTTCGACATGCAGACCTTCCGCGCTGCTTTTCAGCCTCTCGCCGCCGCTGACAGCATGACATGGCGTCTGGAAGACTCCACCCAGCCCACCCGCGTTGCGATCTTCGTCTCCAGGCAACTCCACTGCCTGGCCGACCTGCTGCAGCGCCACCAGTCCGGTGAACTGGAGTGCGAAATCCCGCTTATCGTCAGCAACCATCCCGACGCGCGCGGCCTTGCCGACTTCTACTCCGTCCCTTTCCATCACGTCGAATTCGGGCCGGGCCTTAAGCCTGCAGCCGAGGCCCGACAGCTGCAATTACTGAGCGACTACCGAATCGACCTGGTTGTTCTCGCGCGCTACATGCAGATCATCCCGCCCGGTATGATCGCCCCCTATCGCAATAAAATCATCAACGTCCACCATTCCTTTCTGCCCGCTTTCATTGGCGCGCGGCCCTACCACCAGGCCTTTGAACGCGGCGTGAAACTAATCGGATCGACCAGCCACTATGTGACCGAAGTGCTGGATGATGGCCCGATTATCGAGCAGGATGTGACACGGATTTCTCACCGCGACCAGATTGAAGACCTGATTGAAAAGGGTCGGGATCTGGAGCGAGTGGTATTGTCGAGGGCAGTGAAATGGCACCTGCAGCACAGGATTCTGGATTATGGCGCCAAGACTGTCGTCTTTAACTGACCTGCCTTGACCTTGGGCGGGGCATTGACTTTGCCACGCCGTTTCGATGTAATCTCAGCTGTCCCTGTGGAGGTTCCATGCGTTTAGCTTTGTTGATTTTTTTACCCATACTGGCTCTGGCGGCCCCGCCTGTCGACTACGAAAAGCAGGTCCGCCCGCTGCTGGCCCGGAAATGCCACGCCTGCCACGGCGACGAAGTACAGCAATCCGGACTGCGCCTCGACAAGCGCCAGAACGCGATGCGCGGCGGCGACTACGGGCCCGTTATCCTCCCCGGCAAGAGCGCCGAAAGCAAGCTGATTAAGCGTGTGATCAATGGTGACGGCGGGCTGCAGATGCCTCCCACCGGCCCGCTCTCCAAAGAAGAAATCGCCCTGCTGCGCCAGTGGATTGACGAAGGCGCGGACTTCCGCATGGAGCTCAAAGAGGAAGCGCCGTCCCCACCGGTCGATCCCCTGACTACCTCGTTCCTCTCTACTGTTCGTAACGGCTCCACGAAGGATGTTGAAAAACGGATCGTCGCGAACCCGGACCTGCTGAAAGCGAAGGACCGCAACGGCTCCACCGCTCTGCACCACGCGGCGGCGTTCGCACCGATCTCCACCGTCAAACTCCTCCTGGACAAAGGCGCTGACGCCAACGCGAAAAATCGTCGTGCTTCCACCGCACTGCACTGGGCCATTCGCGACGAAGCAAAAGTTCGCCTGCTGCTGGAACACGGCGCGAATGTCAACGCGAAACAGGCGGATGGCCGCACGCCGCTATACAACGCGGCATCGCTTGCCAACCCCGATGTGATTGTGAAACTCCTGCTGGAAAAGGGCGCTGACGTCAGCATCCCCACGGCTAATGGGCAGACTGCTCTGATGGCTGTTTCCGGCCGTGGCAACACCGAAGCCATGCGGATGATCCTCGAAAAGAAAGCGGATGTCCATGCGAAGAGCGGCACCGGCGCCACTGCGCTGATGGGCGCGGCGGGCAGCCGGAATCCTGAGGCCGTGAAGTTGCTGCTGGCCAAAGGCGCGGACGTCAATGCCCGCACAAAGAAAGACGAAACTGCACTCGCCAACGCTGCCACCGCCGGTGTGGATGAAGTGGTGAAAATCCTGCTGGACGCAGGCGCGAACGTCAACGTCGCCGATGATCGCGGCTACACCCCGCTGATGTACGGTGCCGCCAACGAGCCCTTGTCCGCAGGCATCGTGAAGATGCTGCTGGCCAAAGGCTCTGACACAAAGGCCACCGGTGAAGGCGAAACAGCCCGCACACTGGCAGCCAAACGCGGCGATTCTGAGATCGCGCGCCTGCTGGGCGTCACTCCGGCGGAAGCCAAGATTGCCAGCGTCGCGCCCATGCCTGAGAAGACCCAAACCCGGTCTATCCCGGCTTCTATCACCAAAGGCCTCGCGCTGCTGGAAGGCCAGAGCCACAACTTCATTCGAATCGCCGGCTGCAATTCCTGCCACGCACAGGATCTGCCCTCTGCTGCCGCTGCCGTCGCCCGGGATCGCGGCATCTCTGCCCCCAAGGCGATTGAGCAGCTGGGTGAATCGATGAACGGCGAAACGCCGGAACGCATACTCGACCTGGTTGCCGCCGGCGTTCCCAGCCTTGGCTGGGAAATGATGGACCGCGCTCTGAACCACGCGCCCCGCGATGAATACAGCGATGCTGTCATTTATTTCATGAAGGCAAATCTCTCCCCGGAAGGTTATTGGAAGAGCCCGGAAGGCCGCCGGCCCCCGATGAACGCGGGCGACATGCAGGCCACCGCTCTGGCAGCCCATGCTCTAAAGACTTACGGCCCCGAGGCAGAGAAAGCCGAGACAGCGAAGATCCTCTCCCGCGTGGCCGTCTGGCTGGAAAAGGCCCAACCCGCCAACAACCAGGAGCGCGCGTTTCACCTGATGGGCCTTGCGTGGTCCGGAGCCTCCCCGGCGTCGATTGAACGGGCAGCGCGCGCCCTTGCGGCCTCGCAGCATACAGACGGCGGCTGGAGCCAGTTCCCCACCACGGGGTCCGACGCGTACGCCAGCGGCCAGGCCCTCTACGCTCTGAACGTCGCGGGCAAGGTGCCGGTCACCGATCCCGTCTACCGGAAAGGCGTGCAATACCTGCTGCGCTCGCAAGCCGACGATGGATCCTGGCACGTCAAGACACGCTCCATCTGGATCCAGCCCTATTTCGACAGCGGCTTCCCGTACGATAACGATCAGTGGATCAGCGCGGCCGGGACGGCCTGGGCTTCCATGGCGCTCTCGATGACAGTGGACCCGCGAGCGGTACAGGTGCGAGCGGGGCTGCAGGAATAAGGCGGCCCCCGGATACAACTGGCCCGTCTCCTCCGCCGTTCACGGCTAATCAGGGCAAGATAGCGGTCGATCCCGCACCGGGAAGTAGATCTATGGAGCGCGTGAGCCGACCGGGAAAGATCTTAGTCACCGCCGGAGTCATGACTATCCTTCCGGGCGCCGCCCTGGCCCGCCAAATGCCCTGGCGCGAATACCCCGGCCAGGACAACATCGCAATCCCGCCCGACTATCAGGAAAAGACCGAGTGGATCCTGGCACGGCTGAAATATCCGCCTGCTGCAGGCTTTGGTCGTGGTTTCAGGCGCTTCGGAGGCAACTGGACGCACCAGGTGCCCGGCGCACGGTACCTGCGCAGCGGCCTGACCTGGGAGCAGGATGGTTACGCCACCCACTGGCGCGGCATTCACGACGACAAACGCCGCCTGCTGGCAGCAATCTGCCATGATATGGATCTGGGCGACGCCTGGGAGTGCGCAGACCAGCCCGCCTGGGACGAAAAGTTTTCCGCGCTTGCCTTGCGCATCGCCACGAATTACATCGTCTATTCGATGACCCACTAAAACCGATGCGCTTTCTGATCCTCGTTGTACTTTCGCTCGCTTCGGCGACTGCACAGGAATCCCTGCGCCAACAGATCCGCACCATTGCCGCGGACGCGAAAGGGAAGGTGTCTGTGGCCTGTGCGCCGCTGAATTGCGACCTGAACCCCGGCGCTCATCCGCCTATGCAGTCCGTATTCAAACTGCCCCTGGCGGTGGCAATTCTTCATCAGCTGGAGCAGGGAAAATTCACGCTCCACCAGCCCATCCCGTTCCGCAAGGAAGACCTCATCCTGCCAAAGCCCTACAGCCCCCTGCAGGATCAGTACCCGGGAGCGGGCGTGGATGTGCCCCTGCGCGAGTTGCTCCGGCTGACAGTTTCGCTGAGTGACAACACCGCCGCTGACATGCTGCTGCGGCTGGCCGGCGGCGAGAAAACGGTCAACGACTACATCGGGACTCTCGGCGTCCGGGGTTTCCACCTCGTGGACAACGAGCGTGCCCTGCATCGCGAATTGCCCCTGCAGTATCGCAACTGGTTCGAACCGCGCGGAGCCGTGCAACTGCTGCGCCGCCTGGCAGATCATTCACCACTGACCGCGGAACACACTGCGTTACTGTTCGACTGGATGCGTGCGGGCAGAGCTCAACGCCTGCAGGGCGATTTACCTGAAGGCGTCGCCGTAGCCCACAAGAGCGGCACCTCCGACGTAACAAACGGCCTGGCCCACGCCACCAACGACATCGGCCTGATCACGCTGCCGGATGGCCGCTATCTCGCCATCGCCATCTTCGTCACGGATTCCACCGCAGATCAGGCCACGCGCGAGAAGGTCATCGCGCGCATTGCAGGAGCTGCATACGACGCCGCTATTCAGAATCGTCGGTAGTCCGCGCCAGCGGTGGCACCTTCATATCCGGCGTCAGGACCGGTCGCTTCCTGTGCCACTCCGTCGCCTGCTCATAGGCCCTTGCCATCGCCAGCACACGCCCCTCACTGAAGGAAGGCCCTGCAATCATCACCCCGATCGGCAAGCCCGCTGCCGTGAAACCGCAAGGCACGGACACTGCGGGAATGCCCATCACATCGAACTGCGAGGTATTCTCCAGCTCCGGGTTCCGTGGCTTTTCCGTCTCCTCCCGCTTAATGGCCGCGTCAATGGTGCGCGGGGAATGCCGGCGCGTGGGCAGCACCACCAAATCGAAATCCGTAAAAGCGTCGTCGATCGTGCGTCGCAGCATCTGCAGCCGCCACATGCTCTTGATGTAATCCGCCGCCTTCGCCTCATTCCCTTTCGAAAGATTCCGCCGCGTGGGAATCTGGTAGCGCGACACGTTTTCCTGATAAAAATCCTGATGATACGCGTAGAACTCCGCGCCGGTGTTGATTCCCCGCACCGATGGCAGCGTCACATCCGCCACGCTGTGCGTCAGACCTTTCATCACCTGAATGGCATCCTCCACCAGCTTCGCTACATCGGCATCCAAAGCGTCGAAATAAGGCGCGCGGGGAATCCCCAGCCGGAGTGCCTTCACCGGCTGCTTCATTGCGGCCACATAGTCTTCCGCCTCATGCTTCACGCTGACAATGTCCAGCCGGTCATAACCCGCCAGCACACCCAACAGAATGGCCGCATCTTCCACCGTTCGCGTGATTGGCCCGCAGTGGTCCAGCGACATCACCAGCGGAATGATCCCGCGAATCGAGACCAGCCCGTGCGTCGGCTTCAGCCCCACCAGATTGCAGTACGAAGCGGGCACCCGGATCGATCCGCCGGTATCCGTGCCCAATGCGCCGTAGCAACTCTCTGAAATGACCGCCGCCGCTGACCCGCCTGACGACCCGCCTGAATTTCGATCCAGCGCCCAGGGGTTCCGCACCGGCCCGAAGTAACTGGTGGCCGACGTGATGCCATTCGCGAACTCATGCATGTTCGTCTTGCCGATAATCACCGCTCCGGCTGCCTTCAATCGCCGCGTTACTTCTGCGTCTTCCTTCGGCACGCGATCATCGAACACCGCGCTCGCCGCCGTGGTGCGCGTCCCCGCGGTATCGATGTTGTCCTTCAGCGCCAGCGGCACGCCGTGCAGCGGCCCGCGGAACTTTCCTGCACGCGCCTCCGCATCCAGCACCCGCGCCTGTTCCATGGCCGATTCCTTCATGACTGTGATGTAAGCGTTGATGACCGGGTTCAGACTTTGCGCGCGCCGCAGGCAGGCTTCAGTCAGCTGGACGGAAGTCAGTGTCTTATTGCGGATGCCCCGGGCAGCCTCCGCAAGAGAGAGCGAAGTAACGTCAGGAGTTTGGGCGTTCAGGTGAGCCGAGGCCAAAGCCCCTGCGGCTGTGAGTGTGAAATCGCGGCGCGTCATGATTTTCTGGTAGTGTAGCTCATGCACAAATCCGCCCTGCTGCTTCTCTTCCCTGCCCTCTTCGCGCAAGCTGCGGAGCATAAACTCGCTGCCGGTCCGGATACCGTTGTTGTGGGCAACTACTGGTCCGAATCGAAGCCCATACTCACCATCAAATCGGGTGACACGGTCACCATCGAGACCGTTGGCACCGCCAGTGTCGCAGCACTGGAACGTCTCAATGTTCCCGCCGACCAGATCCCGGACTCCCTTCGCGCCATCACCAAAGCCCTCGCAGATAAAACGCTGGCACGCGGCCCCGGCGGCCACATCCTCACCGGGCCGATCTTCATTGAAGAGGCCGAACCCGGCGATGTGCTGGAACTCCACATCGAGAAGATCACCATGCCGGTTCCGTGGTCCTATAACGGGTTCGGCCCCGGCTCCGGCTTCCTCATTGAAGATTTCAAAACCCGCTACGGCCGCGTCATCCCGCTCGACCGCGACCGCATGATGGGCCGCTTCGCCCCTGGAATCAATGTCCCGCTTCACCCTTTCTTCGGCAGCATGGGCGTCGCCCCGGCCCCCGAGTCCGGTAAGCTGAACAGCGCGCCGCCCGGCACGCACGCAGGCAACCTCGACAATCGCAACCTGGTGGCCGGAACCACCCTGTTTATACCGATCCACACCAAAGGTGCGTTGTTCCAGGTGGGCGACGGCCATGCGGGGCAAGGCGACGGCGAGGTGGATATCACCGCCATGGAAACGCCGCTGATCGGCACGTTTCGATTCGTGCTGCGCAAGGATATTCACCTTACCTGGCCGCGCGCGGAAACGCCGACCCATTTCATCGTAATGGGCACGGATGAAGATCTGACCATTGCGGCGAAGGTCGCGGTCCGCGAGATGGTCGATTTCCTGGCCACCTACAAAGGGATCTCGAAAGACGACGCCTATTCATTAGCCAGCATCGCCGCAGATTTTTCCATTACTCAACTGGTGGACGGCAAGAAGGGCGTCCACGGGATGATCGCGAAATCGATCTTTCAGTGAAATAGACGAAGTATGGACATTTCTCCCGCCAAACCAACTGCTGAATCGCTCGCGCGCGAAGCGTCCCTGCAACTCGCGGCACTCGGAGGGTCCCAACCTGACCTGCAACCGATATCAGGAAGGCGGACCGAAGTCAGCTCGAATGCAGCGCCACTGGACTGGTCGCAATGCTCTGCGGTGGAAAGCGTGCCGGGGCGCCGCAGCGGTGCGTGGGTGTTCTAAGACACCCGAATGCCGGTCTCAGCGGTGTTCGGGAACCTGCAGGATATGACCGTCGACGAACTCGTGGAACACTTCGACGTGACGAGGGCACAGGTCGAAGCCGTCCTAAATTTCGTGGCACTCAGTCCTTTGGGAGAACTGATTTCTGTGGTTTGCTTTCAGAGACTGAGCGGTGCATCTGCTACCGCGGAACAGGCAAAATGGTTGGGGGTTTCTTTGCGTCTTTGCGCCTCTGCGTGAAATTAACTGAATTACAATTCGCCAGTGTACCCGCGCAGACCTGCCATGCCAGAGACGCATTTGCTTTCACGCCAAAGCCGCAAAGCCGCAAAGGAAGCCCGTCGTAAGTGTTCCTCTCCGGAACGATACCGCCGAACGCGGCCCCTTTAATTTCTCGCGCCGCGCCCGGCGGCCCTTGCACTTTTGACTGGGCACGCGGGCGGAATGCGGCAATGGCAGCGCTCAGGCTTTTTTCCCGTCCTTCAGACCGACCCGACGTATTCATCCTCGTTCTTCAACGACAATCTGCAGATCTTCTCACCAAAGATACCGCCGCTCCGTTGCTTCCCGGAAATTCACGTGGGAGGCGAATGTGAGACGATTCGTGTGGGAACGCTCCGAGGCCTTCTCGTAAAGTGATTTCAAGCGCCTGGAAGGTCCCGGTAGAACGTATCCCCGATGCGCGTGGCATGTCCTATCCCGACATCATTGAAGCCGCCGTCGCAAAGAAAATCCGCGCCCTCTGGATCATCGCCACCAACCCTGTCGTCTCATTCCTGTCGTCTCATTCCTGTCGTCTCATTCCCGAACTACGACGTGCTGACGCAGGCCTTCGAAAACCTGGAATTCCTGGTGGTGCAGGATGGCTTCCACCCCACCCCCACCACGGAACTCGCGCACCTCTTGTTACCCGCAGCCGTCTGGGGCGAAAAAGAAGGCACCTACACCAATTCCGAGCGCCGTGTCAGCAAGGTCAACAAAGCTGTTGAGCCCCCCGGCGAAGCGAAATCCGACTTCGATATCTTCCTCGCGCTCGCCGAAAAGCTGGATGTCAAATCCGAACTCTTTCCGAACTGGACCTCCACCCGCGATGCCTTCGATGAATGGAAGCGCGTCTCCGCCGGTCGCCTCTGCGACTACAGCCAAATGACCTGGTAAGACATCGAAGCCCAGGGCGGCATCCAGTGGGGCGGCGAGCGACTCTACTCCGACGGCATCTTCCCCACCGCCGATGGGCGCGCCAAATTCTTCAACATTGAATGCGAGCCGTTCACGGAACAGCCCAATACGGAATTCCCGCTGATCCTTAACACGGGCCGTACCGTGGAACACTGGCATACCCGCACCAAAACCGGCAACGTCGCCATTCGCGCCGGACTCATCAAACCGGAACGGGAACTTACCGAACGCGCCGCAGCCTGACAAAAAGGAATACATTGGGTGCATGGCTGAATACCTTGCACCCGGTGTGTTTCCCGAAGAGACCAGCTTCCGCGCGCGGAGCATCGAAGGGGTCTCCACAGGTATCGCGGGCTTCGTCGGACCAGTCACGTCCGCGCTCTTCACCAGCCTCGCGGATTTTGAGCGCGCCCACGGCCAGACGCCGGACCAGTTTTCCCTCTCCGTAGCCGCCTTTTTCGCCAATGGAGGCAACCGCCTCTACGTAGCCCCTGCCCTCACAGACTTCGAAAGCATTCCGGACATCTCCATCGTCGCCGCCCCGGGGGCATCCGCCAACCCTGCCGTCGCACAGGCACTCATCGCGCACTGCGAAAAACTGCAATACCGCATCGCTCTGCCGGATGCCCCGCAAGGTCTCGACCTCAACGGCGTCCGCGCCCACCGGAAACTCTTCGATTCCTCCCGGGCTGCCCTCTACTATCCGTGGGTTAAAACCGTCAACGGCCTACTCCCGCCCAGCGGCTTCATCGCCGGCATCTGTGCCCGCACCAACGCCAACAAAGCGCCTGCGGGCGAACCGGTCATCGGTGCCATATCACTCGAATCGACCGTCACCAAAGCGCAACAGGACATCCTTAATCCGGAAGGCATCAACGTCTTGCGCACCTTGCCCGGGCGAGGCATTGTGGTCTGGGGCGCACGAACTCTCAGTTCCGACCCCGAATGGAAGTACGTCAACATCCGCCGCTACTTCAATTACCTCGAACGGTCAATTGAACAAGGCACCCAATGGGCGGTCTTCGAACCAAACCGCGAGCAACTGTGGAACCAGGTGCGGGACACCATCTCCAACTTCCTGAACAGTGAATGGAGAAACGGAGCCCTCCTTGGAGACAGACCTGAAAAGGCTTACTTCGTCAAATGCGACCGCACCACCATCACGCAAAACGATCTCGACAACGGTCGCCTCCTCTGCCTCATCGGAGTCGCCGCCGTGAAACCCGCAGAATTCGTCATCTTCCGCATCGGTCAGTGGACCGCCGACCGCAAACCGTGACTAATCCCGGTTATAAATCTTCACCCGAAATAGAGGCTTCGCCTTCTCCGCCGCATCCATTTCAAAAACCTGCTCGGTCTTCCCTGCTTCATACCCGCGCCACAACCACGTCAGCGCTTCCGGCATCTCAGAATTGCTCTGCGCATGGTTATGCGTCCCGGTCCCAAAACTGAAGTGGAAATCATACTCCCGCATCTTCAGAGAATTCGCCATCTGAATGCTCTGAAGAGGCCAGCTCCCATGCGGTTGCTCAAGATCCTCAGCCCCATCCTGCAGCCAAACCCGCAAATTCCGCTTCGCTTCTTTCCGCACCGCGAACGGATAAATATTCCCGCCATCCTGTTGCCCGGGCTTCCATTGAATCGACGTGAAACTCGGAATCCTCGCCAGCACCCGCCCGAACAACTCCGGCATATACCAGGCGGCGTTGAATGCACAAATCCCGCCCGAAGAATTCCCCGCAATGGCATGGCTGTAGGCATCCCGCCGGATGTTGTAACGCCCGTAGATTTCCGGCAACACCTCATCCCGCAGGAACCGCGGATAGCGGTCTGAAACCGTGTCGTACTGGATGCTGCGCATCGCCTGCGGCTTCCCATCCGGCCCATCCACTGTACCCGGATCAATGAACAACCAGATCGCCACCGGAATCGCCTTCCGTTGCGTCAGATTGTCGATCACATTCTGCATCCGGCTCGGCGGTTGCCCCGTCACCGGAACCTGCGGCCCGCCATCCCGCTCAAAGTGATAGTGCCCGTCCTGCCAGATCATCAGCGCCGCAGGTTTACCGGGGTCATACTGCGCAGGCACATACACGCGGTACTCGCTCTTCATCCCCGGGTAAAGCTTACTCACATGAACCCGCAACGCCGAAAGCTTCCCCTGCGGCACGCCAGGGTGCGAATAAGAGTCCGGCCCAAATGCCGGAACATCCGTCAGCCCGCCCACGCGCTTGCCATCCACCAGGTAATAGAACGAGTGCGAGGTGCCCGTTTTCAGCTTGCCTGTATCTGTCCAGACAGCCCCCACGCGGGCGCGCTTCATCGGCCCCACGCGCTCGCCATCCACAAACAGAACCGGCTGTTTTTCAGATTCAAAGGCCCAGAAGAAATCGGAGCCCACGCCCAGCACCGCCACGCCCTTCTTCACATCCTCAGCACGCAACTGAGAAACGTCTGCCGCCAGGCCCTGCAGGCAACAAACAACAGCGAGTACAGCCGACCTCAGGAACATCATGGATACTCCAAATCAGTTCTTCCGTGGAACCACACTCGCCCGATACACATTGACCCAACGCCCGCCCCGCTTCGTCCAGAGTGAACTGTTCGCAACCGGCGAAGGCGCCGCGGACCCGCCACACAAAGCGTCCTGATGCGCTGTATAAAGCACCATCACACTATCACCAGAGACACGCAGGACCCGAACATCCCTCATTTCAAATGACCCCACTGTGCAGTTCGAATTCGCGGCTTTCTGGTTGGCAAGCTGGGCCGCCTTGTCGAAGATGCCCCATTCACTCCACGACACGCCCTCAGCGGCGACGTTCTTTTCCACCGCCTCCAGACTCTTCGCCTGCCATGCACTGAAGAACTGCCGCTCCATCCCGACTACCGCGTTCTCGCCCGCCGAAGACGCACACCAGCTTGCGCCGGCCAATGAAATCAGCAATGCGGCAATGCGCGGCACGCTTACCTATTCCGCCTGTTCCAGAGCATCCAGCGCCAGTTGTTCTTCAATCGCCTTGAGCGCATCCTCGTCATCCATCTTCTTTTGCGCTTCCAGCGTGACCATCCACTCCTCTATGAGCCCGGCCGGGTTCGCCGCCAGATCCACGCTCCGCACTTCCAGCTCCTGCATGCCCTGCATGAACACCACGCGGATGCCGTCCGGCCAGGGCCGAAACTCCAGCCGGTGCCCCACGGCTTCCAGGCGCAGCATGGTCCCGATCCAGATCAGATTCACTTTGATACGCCGCTGAAAGCCCGCCCGCGTCGATATCTGCATCAGCGTCTGCGTCCAGGGATCACGCTTCAGCTTGTCCGCCCACGGCGCCGCCGCCTTCGCACGGTTCTTCTCGGCTTCACGGCCGCGCTGATCCTCAAGGCCGCCCTGCTCACGTGATTCCAGCGCCTTAAGGTTGTTCTCGAGATTGTCCAGGAAACTCATCCTTTACCAGTCTCGCAACATCCCCCTCATGAGTGAGCGATGATAAACAAACAAGCAAAAAACGGCAGGAATATTTAACGCCCGGCGAAGGATACAACTCCCGATACACCCCTCTCATGAAAACCCGCATTCTCATCCTCGGCGGCGGCTTTGGCGGCGTCTACACCGCGCTCCAGCTCGATAAAACCATCGCCTCGCGCCCCGACCTGGAGGTCACCCTCGTCAGCCGCGAAAACTCCATTCTCTTCACCCCCATGCTCCACGAAGTCGCCGCCAGCGACATCGACATCACCCACATCGTCAACCCCATCCGCAAGATGCTCCGCCACGTCAACTTCTTTCATGCCGACGTCCGGAGCATCGATCTTGCCAACAAAACCGTGCGCGTCGAACACTCCGAAGTTCGCCATCCCCACGACCTGCCGTACGACCACCTGGTGCTCGCCCTCGGCAACGTCACGAACTTCTTCAAAATGCCGGGCCTCGAAGCAGCTGCCTTCACTATGAAGTCCCTCGGCGACGCCATCGACATCCGCAATCACCTCATCGAACTCCTCGAAGCTGCCGACTTCGAATGCGCCGCCGGAGACCGCGACCAACTGCTCACCGTCGTCGTCGCCGGCGGCGGCTTCTCCGGCATTGAAACCATCGCGGGC